>JAIBCK010000012.1 GCA_019694215.1 Thermoflexales bacterium | reverse complement strand
CGCCAGCTCGGGCATGCAATGGTCGAGGCAGGGCATTTCCAACCTCCTTCCCTTCCACATGGCCGAGCTCAGCGGCTCGTATGCCGATTTCTGGCGTCGCACTCACCCCTAATGCCGGATGCACCCTACGGCACTCCGCCATGGTAAAATGCTTGCCGCATTGGGGAGTGGCCAAGTGGTAAGGCACCTGACTCTGGATCAGGTAATCGTTGGTTCAAATCCAGCCTCCCCAGCTTTGAATGTGGAAGGATGAAGGCGGAAGGATGGCGTATCCTTCCGCCTTCATCCGTTTTCGGCCCCGGAAAGACGGGCCGCTTGACTGACATGACAACGACCGCCATCGTCCTGGCTGCCGGCAAAGGCACCCGCATGGTTTCGGACCTGCCGAAGCCGCTCTTCACCGTGCGCGGCAAGAGCCTGCTCCGCCGCGCTATCGACGTCGCCATTGCTGCCCACGGCCAGACGCCCATCGTCGTGGTCAGCCCGGAGACGGCCGGCCCCATCGCCGCCGCCCTCGGCCCGGACCTGCACTACGCGCTGCAATCGCCGCCCCTCGGCACCGGCCACGCCGTGATGGCCGCCGAGGCGGCCGCGCGCGCGCTGGGCGGTGACGCCGTCTCCGTGTTGTATGGCGACATGCCCCTGCTCCCCCCCGAGATGCTGCGCGCACTTAGCGCGGCGCGGGCCGAGCGCGGAGCCGCCATCGCCATGGTCACCCTGCTGGCCGACAACCCGCGCGGCTTCGGCCGCATCGTGCGCGATGCCAACGGCACCGTGCGCGAGATCGTCGAGGAGGTCGCCGCCACGCCCGAACAGCGCCGCATCCGGGAACTCAACGTTGGGCTATACTGCTTTGACGCGGCCTGGCTGTGGCCGGCCCTGGCCCGCATCACGCCCAACCCACGCAAGGGCGAGTATTTCCTGACCGACCTGGTCGGGCTGGCCGTGGCCGATGGCCGCGAGGTCATCGCCACGCCAAGCGAGGACGCCGACGCCTTCATCGGCATCAACACCCGCGCCGACCTGGCCGACGCCGACGCCGCCCTGCGCCGGCGCATCAACAAGACCTGGATGTTGAAGGGCGTGACGATGATCGACCCGGCCACCACCTACATCGACGACGACGTCGTGCTGGCCGCGAACGTCACGCTCGAACCCAACACACACCTGCGCGGCACCACCCGCGTCGAGGCCGGCAGCGTGATCGGCCCCAACAGCGTGCTGGTCGATGCGCAGATCGGCCCGAACTGCGTGGTGCTGCAATCCGTCGTCGAGGCCTCCCGCCTGGAAGCCGGCGCGCGCATGGGCCCGTTCTCGCGCATCCGCGGCGACGCGGTGCTCGGCCCGGACGTGCACCTTGGTAACTTCGCCGAGGTCAAGGCCAGCACGTTGGCCGAGGGCGTCAAGATGGGCCACTTCAGCTATGTCGGCGATGCCGAGGTCGGCGCCGGGGCGAACATCAGCGCCGGCGTCGTCACCTGCAATTTCGATGGCACGCACAAGCACCGGACCACCGTCGGCGCGGGCGCGCTGGTGGGATCGGATACCATGCTGGTTGCGCCGGTCAATGTTGGCGCGGGCGCGTTGACCGGGGCCGGCTCGGTCGTCACGCGCGATGTGCCGCCCGGCGCGCGCGTCGCCGGTGTGCCGGCGCGGCCCCTGCCGGCCAAACCCGTTCAGTCACAAGAGGAAGAACCCTGTTAGCGATTTCGATTCTCCTGTTTGCGCTCGCCGTGGCGATGCGAGCGTTCTTTGCGCTCGCCCGCGGGGCGCTGATCAACATGCGCAAGTCGCGCCTCGACGAGCTCGAGGAACGCGGTGATGCCACGGCGCGGGTGATCCATCAGCTGGCCGAAAACTCGAGCCAGCTCCTGGCGACGGCCGAGCTGGGCGCCACCTTTGGCTCATGGGCGGCCGCGGCCGTGGCCGCGCTCGATTTCGTGCCCCTGCTGCGCGATGGCCTCGCCTCGCTGGTCGGGGGTGCGGTCAGCGCCGAGGTCGTCAACCTCGCCGCGTATGCCGTGGTGTTGTTTTTGACCGTTATGATTCTGTTCGTGCTCGGGCGCCTGGTGCCCGAGACGCTGGCCGCGCGCTACGCCGAGCCCATCGCCCTGGCCACCGTGCGCCCGATGCAGGTGGCGAGCATCCTGCTGGCCCCGCTCGTCCGGCTGGCCATCTGGCTGAGCAACCTGCTCTCGATGCCGCTTGGCGGGCACCGCCGCGCCAACGCGGCCGTGGCCACCGAGGAGGAGATCAAGAGCATCGTCGATGCCGGCCAGGAGGAGGGCGTGATCGAGGAGGAGGAGAAGGCGATGATCCTCTCCGTCCTCGACTTTGGCGATACCATCGCCCGCGAGGTGATGCTGCCGCGCATCGACATCATCGCCCTGGATGTGACGGCGCCACTGCGCGAGGCACTTGACACGATCATCGAGAGCGGGCATTCGCGTGTCCCCCTTTACCGTGAGACCATCGACGACATCGTCGGGATGCTGTATGGCAAGGACCTGCTGCGCGTGCTGCGCGACGGTGATTCGCCCGGACTCGACACGATTGCCCGCAAGGCCTACTTCGTCCCCGAGGCCAAACCCGTCAACGCGCTGCTGCAGGAGATGCAGGCCAACCGCGTGCACGTCGCCATCGTCGTGGATGAATACGGCGGCACGGCCGGGCTGGTGACGATCGAGGACATCCTCGAGGAGATCGTCGGCGAGATCCAGGACGAGTACGACACCGAGGAGCCCGACTACGTGGCGCTCGAGGACGGCCGTGGCTACATGCTCGATGCCGGGATGTCCATCGACGATGTCAACGAGTTGATGAAGTCTGAGCTGCCAACCGATGACAGCGACACGATCGCCGGCTTCATCATGGATCAACTGGGAGAAATCCCAAGCGTCGGTGCCACGGTGCGCTATGACGGCGTTGTGCTCGAAGTGCTCGCCGTCAGCGACCGACGCATCGGCAAAGTGAAGGCCACCCATGCCGACCCGAAACCCGCCCCGGAAAGCGAAGAAGGCGACGACCGCGAAGACGCGCGCGAAGAGCGCCACGCTTGATCCCGAGACCATCCAGATTCTGCTGTCGGTCGCGGGTCAGGTTCGTGCGTTGGCTTATGCGCCCTACTCACACTATCAGGTCGGCGCCGCCCTGCTCACCGCGAACGGGGAGATCTTCGCCGGCTGCAATGTCGAGAACGCCTCGTTTGGCATGACCCAGTGCGCGGAACGCATCGCCATCGGCAAGGCGATCAGCGAGGGCGTGCGCGACTTCGTCGCCATCGCCGTGATTACCGAGGACGGCGGCACCCCGTGCGGGGCCTGCCGCCAGATCATCCACGAGTTCGCCACCGCGCGCGACATCACGGTCGTGGTCGCCGATGCCAGGGGCCGCTACCGCGTGACGTCGAGCGACGCGCTGCTGCCGGGTGGCTTCCGGCTGCGCGACGGCGAATGAGACGGCGCCGACCCGTGCTGCGCACCCTGGCACGGCTGTTTCGACTCGCCCTGGGTCTCGGCCTGTATGGCTTGTGGGTGCTGGGCGTCGTCCGAATCGCGGCCGTTGCCGGGACCGCCGGGCGCATCGCGCAGGACGCGCCACAGGCCTCCAGCGCGCCGGTTGCCATCGTCTTTGGCGCAGCGGTCCGCAACGGCATCGCCACGCCGATCCTGCAGGACCGCGTCGCCCGCGCCGTTGAGCTCTATCGCGCCGGCAAGGTGCGCAAGCTGCTGATGAGCGGCGACAACCGCTTCATCGACTACAACGAGCCCGAGGCGATGCGCCAGGTGGCGCTGCGGCTGGGCGTGCGCGACGAAGACATCGTGCTGGACTACGCCGGGCGCAGCACGTATGACACCTGCTACCGCGCCCGCGCGATCTTCGGTCTGAACCAGGCCGTGCTCGTCACGCAGCGCTTCCACCTGCCACGCGCGCTGCTGCTGTGCGAGAGCTTTGGCATCCATGTGACCGGCTACGCCGCCGACCTGCGCGTGTATGCCGGTGGCACGGCCAACGAGCTGCGCGAGGTCGCCGCCCTGCCCTACGCCATCCTGCAACGCTACGTTGCGCAGACCACACCGGTGCTGGGCACGCCCGAGCCGATCCGTTGACGTCGTGCGTTAGCCGAAGCTGTCCTTCATCAGGTTGGCGAACCAGCCATTCATCTTCGCGAAGCTCTCCAGCGACGGCGTGTCGGCCTCCATCGGGCCCGGCGTCTTCATCGTCTTGCTGACCGGGTCATAGTGATAGATCGCCGTGAGCCAGGACGCCGTGGTGGCAGTGATCGGCGAGTAGCACGCCGAGTTCGTCACCGGGGCCGCGTTGACCGGCTCCCCGGCCATGACGTGCAGGATGGCATCGGCGCAGACCTTCGCCTCGGCATTGGCGATGTGACCGGCCTTGGGCTGTGTGGTCGCGCTCGCATCGCCCAGCACGTGGATATACGGCTGCGCAGTGGACTCGTAGGTCAGCACATCGACGCCCGCCCAGCGCCCGTTGCTGGCGTTGGCCAGCCCGGCATTGCGCACCAGGCTGCCCGCGCGGTGCGGCGGGATGGGGTTGAGCACGTCGGCGTGGATGACGCCGAGGTTCGTGTCGATGTTGCGCCCCGCCACGTCGACGCTGTTGATCACGACGCCGGGATGGTATTCGACGGTGTTCGCGAACAGGCCGGCGAAGGCGGTCTCGAAGGTGTGGCGCTCCGCCATGACGTTGGGGTTGGCATCCAGGACGATGACCTTGCCGCCCGGCTTGAGCCGTTGGACGTAGTCGGCCACCACGCAGGCGCGCTCATACGGCCCGGGCGGGCAGCGATACGGCGCCGCCGGGATGGTCATGACGAACACGCCTCCGGTCGGCATGCCCTGCAGCTGCTGGGCCAGGCGCGTGGTCTGCGGCCCGGCCTGCCAGGCATGCACGACGTCGTTGTAGTCGGTCATGCCCGGGAGCAGGTCGAAGTCGATCCCGGGCGAGAGCACCAGCCGGTCGTAGAGCTGGGTCTGTCCGTTTGACAGCGTCACGGTGCGCGCGACGGGGTCGATGGCGAGCACTTCGGCCTGCACGACGTTGACGCCGGCCGTGCGCAGCGCCGCGTAGCTGAATTGCAGGCTGCTCAGCGTGCGCTGCCCGGTCAGGACGAGGTTGCTCAGAATGTTCGATTGGTAGCTGGCGTTCTTCTCGATCAGCGTGACCTGGAGCTGGCTGCCGCCCCAGCGCTTGAGAAAGCGTGCGGCCGTCGCGCCGCCCATCCCGCCGCCCACCACGATGACGCGCCCCGAGACCGCCGTGACGGCCCGCGGGGCTTCGTTTGGCGCAGCCAGCGCAATCGGCTCCAACCGCGCGGCGGCCGAGAGCGCCCGTTGTGCGCCCAGCCCCACCAGGCCGGCCCCCATCGAAGCCAGGAGTTTTCGTCGTGAAATCATGTCGTTTCCCCCTTACTGCTTCGAGAAGTAGTCGGCGATCAGTTGGATCTCCGCCTCGGTGTAGGAGCGCGCATGCGCGCGCATGATGTTGTTGCCGATGGTGCCGGCGCTCATGTCTCGCATGTCGTTGACGATGTCGGGCGCCGACTTGCCGGCAAGCCCATCCATGCCGTCGACGGCGTGACCATCGGTGCCGTGGCACTGAAAGCAGTTCGCGGCCAGCATGCGGGCGTTGGTCGACGACGTCGTCGTCACCCACAGGGCGTTGCGCACAACGGGCACGAAGACGCTGTTGGTCAATGCGGCCGGCGCGCCGAGGCTGGAGGGATCCCCGGCGACGGCGGGCTGACCGGGCCGCGTGGCCAGCGCAATGCCCGTCGACGCCGCGATCACGACGAGGCCGGCCACGGCAAGGCTGAGGGGTCGGTGGCGTTTCATCATGAGGTTGATTCTCGCTTTCACTTCTCGCGCGGTCATGAAGGGGCGATGAGAGCGTGTTCATCACACCCGCACAGCGCGCGCCGCCCGCATGCTAAACTCGTCGCTTATGACGCAATCCCCCCGGCATGATCGCGCCGCAGCCTGGGCGCTGGTGACTGAATGGACGAGTGACCCGGCCCTCATCCGCCACATGCTCTCGGTCGAGACCGCCATGCGCGCGTATGCGCCGCGCTACGGCGGGGATCCCGAGGAATGGGGGCTGCTCGGGCTGATCCACGACTTCGACTATCAGCGCTACCCCACCCTGACGGGCGACACCTGCCACCCGATCATGGGCGTGCAGCACCTGCGTTCGCTGGGTTGGCCGGAGCCCATTCTGCGGGGAATCCTCGCCCACGCCACCGAGCGCACGGGCGTTGCGCCCGAGAGCGCGATGGAAAAGGTGCTGGTCGCCGTCGATGAGCTGACGGGATTCGTTGCCGCCGTCGCCTTTGTCCGCCCCAGCAAGAACGTCGCGGACGTGCAGCTTTCCTCGATCAAGAAGAAGTGGAAGGAGAAGGCGTTTGCGGCGGGCGTGCATCGTGAGGAGATCGAGCACGCGGCGGCCAACCTCGGCGTCCCGCTCGATGAGCACATCGGAATCGTGCTGGCGGCCATGCAGGCGGATGCGGCCCGGCTTGGCCTGGATGGTGTGCGGGCGGCCTGAGCGCGTCCCGTCCAACGCATGCAGACTTCCTCTGCAAAGGCCACGCGACGCTGCCCCTCATGCAGCTCGAAGATCGCGGCCGAGGCTGCAATTTGCCCCATCTGCGGGCAGGCCTCGGACCCGATCATCGTCGTGGTCGAGCCCGAACACGCGGCACCCGCGCAGGCGGCCCTGCCGCCTGCCGCGCCGACCCTGCGCGGCCGCCTGCTCAACGTTGCGCGGCGCCTGCCCTGGGGCGTGATCGGCGTCGTCGGCGTGATCGGCCTGCTCGCGCTGGGCGCGGGCTCGATCCTGGAGAGCGGGTTTGGGGCCGCCGCGCCACCGACCTTGACCGCGACGCCGG
Organism: Thermoflexales bacterium; assembly: GCA_019694215.1. Lineage (GTDB taxonomy): Bacteria > Chloroflexota > Anaerolineae > J036 > Brachytrichaceae > Brachythrix. The sequence continues at coordinate 43,239 of JAIBCK010000012.1, read as the reverse complement.
CCCCGACCGCCACGCGCCAGCCGACAAACACACCCCGCCCGACGCTCACCCCGCCCCCGACCGCCACGCGGCCGCCGGCGGCCACCGCCACGGTCGCGCCGCGGGCCACGTATGTCGTACGTTTTGGGGACACCTGCGGCAGCATCGCCGCGGATTACAGCATCAGCGTCGACACGCTGACCGACTACAACGACATCAGCACCATCGGCGGTGGCTGCTTCATCGTCGAGGGGGCCAAGCTGCTGATCCCGGGGTATACGCCGACCGTGGGACCGACACCCACCCTGCGCCCGGGTGAGACGCGCGAGCCGACGGCGACGCCGCAGCCCACCGCCACCCTGCCGCCGCAACTCGTCTACGAGGTCAAACCGGGTGATGTGTGCGGGATCATCGCCGAACGCTTCCGCATCCCGGTGCGGCAAATCATCCAGCAGAACAAGCTGGATGAGGATTGCAGCATCACCATTGGGCAACGATTGACGCTCATCTTCGCCACACCGACGCCGTCCATCACCAACACGCCGATCATCGCGCAGACGCCAACGCCGCGCACCGGCTATGCCGCGCCGCAGCTCACCGCGCCCCTGGATGGCGAGACCATCACCGCCACCGAGGACACCCTCACGCTGCGCTGGCTGTCATCGGGCTTGCTGCGCGAGAACGAGTGGTATGTCGTGCAAGTCCAGCCGGCCGGGGCGACGTTGGTGCCCATCTTCGAAACCAAGGCGACCTCACTGCGCCTGGCGACCAGCCTGCTTGGCGGGCTCGAACAGCAATCGTTTGCCTGGTGGGTGCAGGTCAAGGAGCTGGTCGCGGTCGATCCCGTCACCGGTGCGCGCACCTACCGCGATGTCAGCCCGCCCAGCGCGGCGCGGCGCTTTGTCTGGCGCCCGACCCGCGGCGCACCGCCGACCGCACCGCCGACGCGTTAGGCGCGCCGTCGCTCAGGGCGAGAGCAGCGCGAGGACGGCCGGCCCGTCGATGACGCGGGTGCGTTGCACGGCGCGTCGGCGCGCGAGCATGCGCGGGGCGCCAAGCCAGCCGGCCAGCTGGCCCTTCAGGCGGTTGCGGGCGGCCTTCCCGCGCCAGGCTTTCAGCGCCGACCAGGTGATCGAGAGCTGCTCGCGCAGAATGCGGCCGGCATGCGCGCGCCAGACTTCCCCCGGGACATCCTTGAATAGCAGCCACAGGAAATTGCGGCCGTCGTAGTAGCTGTTCAGCGTGCCGCCCCCGGTCGCGCTGACCTTGTGATAGACGATGGCATCGCTGGCAAAGGCACAACGGTAGCCAGCCAGCTGCGCGCGCCACGACAGGTCGACGTCCTCGCAGGAAAACTGAAAGGTCTCATCGAGCAGCCCGACCTTGTCGAGCATCGTGCGGCGGTAGACCGAAGCCGCGCCACAGGCGCCAAAGACATGGGGTTGGTCAAACTGACCCGCGTCGATCTGCCAGACCCCGCGGTTGCCCGGCACCCCGCGTACCGAGTAGAAGTCGCCGGCCGAGTGCAGCTTCTCGCGCGCATCGAACAGGCGCAGCTTGCTGGCGACAAAACCGGCCTCCGGATGCGCATCGAGCGTGGCCTGGACGCGCTCGATCCAGCGCGGATCGGCCTCCGTGTCGTTGTTGAGCAGCGCGATGGCATCGCCGCGCGCAGCCCGCAGGCCGACGTTGCATGCGCCCGCGAAGAGCTGATTGCTGGGCAGCCGAATGTGGGTGACCTCGGGGAAGTCGCGCGCGACCAGCGCCGCCGTGTCGTCGGTCGACGCGTTGTCGATGAGGAGCACTTCGCACGGGGGCGTGGTCTGTCGCCGCAGCGCCTGGAGGCAGACCGGCAAGTGGTGGGCACCGTTCCAGGTCGGGATGACGACGGATATCACGAAAAGACATTATAGAATGCCGAAACGCGCCGCCCCGGCGCGTGTTCTTTATGCTGTCTCAATACCAAGCAAGCACCGATGCCGAAGACGGGGAAAGCGGCGTTGATCCGCGCAGCGACAAGGAGCTGGCGCTGGCGGCGCGCGAGGACCCGGCGGTCTTTGGCATCCTGTATGAGCGGCACGTGTCAACGATCTATCGCTACGTCTACTACCGGGTGGGAAACCGCGAGGATGCGGAGGACCTGAACGCGCGCGTTTTCATGCGGGCACTCAAGCACATCCAGCGCTTCGACGACCGTGGCGTGCCATTCACGGCGTGGCTGTATCGCATCGCCCACAACGTCGTGGCCAACTTCCACCGTGACAATGGCCGGCATCCCCAGGTCAGCCTGGAGGACATGACCAGCCGCGAAGTCCATCACCACGACGACGCCGACCACGCCATCGACCTGCGCCTCGATCAGCGTCGCCTGGCGCTGGCGTTTGCGCGGCTGCCCGAGGAGCGCCAGCAGCTCATCGCGCTCAAGTTCTCGCAGCAGCTTCAAAACGCTGAGATCGGCGTGATCATGCGCCGAAGCGAGGGCGCCATCAAGTCGCTGTATCACCGCACCCTCGAGCAATTGCGCGAGTTGATGGAGGCACAGCCATGAGCGCGCGCGCACAACACGCTCACGATGTCAGCGCGCTCGAGCGCGCGCTGGCGGAGTTTGCCCATCCCGTTGCGCCGCGGCCCGAGTATGTGGCTGAGACCAAGACGGCCGTACTGGCGGGCCGCATCGACGACCACGAGGCGAATGCGCTGGCGGCCGCCTTTGTCGTGACCGCGTTTGCGGCCGGCGTCGCCGGCATGTTCGTGTTTGCGGGCGCCTGGATCATCCGAGCGACGCGGCGGCGTGGATGAGGGCGAGACTGCGGGCCGGGGCCTTAAAATGTCGGCCATGCGACTCCGCCGCGCCCTTGCGCTGTTCGGCCTGATCCTCAGCGCCTGCTCCAACACCCCCACCCCCGCGCCCACCACGACGCCGGTTCCTGTGGCACCCGGCGCGCTCAACGCCACTGCGGCGCCGCGCACGAACACCCCGCCGCCGCCGCCAACCGCCACGCCCGCACCGACCCGCGGCCCGGTCGCCGCGCGCGTCAACGGGCAGGACATCCCCCTTTCGGCGTTCGAGGCCGAGCTGGCGCGCTACATCGCGGCCGATCCCTCGCGGCCGGATCCCGCCTCCGCGGCCGGCCGACAATTGGCGACCCAACTCACCGCAGTCGCGCTGGATGCCCTGATCGACCGCGCACTGCTCGACCAGGAAGCACAACGGCTGGGGATCACCATCAGCGAGCGCGATGTCGATGATGAGATCAAGACGCTGATCCAGTATCGCGGCGGGCGGCCGGCCTTCGAGGCCTGGCTGAAGCAGAACGTGATGACCGAGGATGACGCGCGGCGCATGGCCCGCGCCGATCTGGTGTATGCCGCGCTGCGCGAGCGCATCGTCGCCGGGATGCCGCGCACGGCCGAGTATGCGCACGCCTGGCACATCGTCCTGGCGACAAAGGCCGAGGCCGATCGCGTCCGCGCGCAGGCTGTCGCGGGTGGAAATTTCGCGGCGCTCGCGCAGACCTACAGCATCGACACCAGCACCAAATCGGCCGGCGGGGACCTGGGCTGGTTCACCCGCGGGACGGGCACCCTGGTGTGGCAGGAGGTCGAGACCGCCGCCTTTGCGCTGCAGCCAAACGGCATCTCGGCGGTGGTGTCCAGCCCGATTGGCTTTCACGTCATCAAGGTGACCGAGCGCCAGACCCGCCCGCTCAGCGCCGACGACCAGGCCGCCCTGCAACAGGCGGCGGTTCAGGCCTATCTCGAAAAGCTGCGCAAGGCGGCGACGATCGAGCGACTGCGGTAGCGCGATGGGCACCCTCTATCTCGTCGCCACGCCCATCGGCAATCTGGAGGACATCACCCTGCGCGCGTTGCGCATCCTGCGCGAGGTCAGCCTGATCGCGGCGGAGGACACTCGCACAACGCGCATTCTTCTCGACCATCATTCGATCACGACGCCAACGACGAGCTATCACGAGCACAACAAGGGCGGACGCGAGGGCGCGCTGCTACAGGCGCTCGAGCGCGGCGACGTGGCCCTGGTGAGCGACGCCGGTTCGCCGGGCATCAGCGATCCTGGTTTCGAGTTGGTCAACGCCGCGCTGGCCGCCGGCCACACCGTCTCTCCTGTCCCTGGCCCCAGCGCGGTGATTGCGGCCGTGAGCGCATCGGGGCTGCCGACCGACCAGTTCGTCTTTGTGGGCTTTGCCCCGCGTCGGGCGGGCGCGCTCGCAGACTGGGTTGCGCAGTTGCGCACAGAGACCCGCACAACGGTCCTTTACGAGGCTCCACACCGGATCGGGGAGACCGTTGCCGCGCTGGCCGCCGCCTTCCCGTCGCGCGGGCTGTGCCTGGCGCGTGAGCTCACCAAGCGGTTTGAGACCTTCTGGCGCGGCCGCTGCGATGAGGCGGTCGCCCACCTCCAGGCGCATCCGCCGCGCGGGGAGTTCGTCGTGGTCCTGGCCGGGGCCGTCACGGGGGTCAGCGAGGTATGGGAGGAGGCCCGGGTGCACGCCGAGCTTCGGGAGCGGCTGGCGCGGGGCGTTTCCGGGCGGGATGCGGCCGCTCAGGTCGCCGCGTTGTCGGGCTGGTCGCGCCGCGACGTGACCCGGGAAATCGATAGGGTAAAATACTCTGCTGCAATTTATCCGAGGAGCGAGTCGTGAGTACCGAAGTCATTACCCCTGAAGCAACCCCAGAAGCACCGGCCGCAAGCCCTGCCGTCGCAATGCCCGAGGGCGTTGTCCTGAAGTCCCACCATACCGGGACCGTTACGCGCGTCGATCTTGGGGGTGCCCTCGTGCATCTCGAAGGCGTCGACGGCTATGTTCACATCTCCAAGATGCTGGCCCCGGACGGCGGCGCGGTTACCCGCGTAGCCGACCATTTCAAGGCGGGCGATCCCATCTCGGTGTATGTGACGGCGATCAATGCCGAGAAGCACCGCGTGGATCTCGACATGCGCAAGCCGCCGACGATGGACTGGAGCGATCTGCGCATCGGTGGCGTGCTCGAAAACGTCAAGGTCGTCGCCGTCGAGAAGTTCGGCGCCTTTGTCGACTTCGACGGGCCGAAGCATGGCCTGGTCCCCTTCAACCTGATGACGACGGCCAATCGCCCCAAGGTGGGCGATGTGCTGGAGAAAGTCTGGGTGATGGAAGCCAGCGAGCAGAAGCGCCGCGTCGGCTTCACCATGATCGAGCCGCCCGCCCTGCCGTGGGAGTCGATCAAGAAGGGCGACGTCTTCAAGGGCAAGGTCGCGCGCATCGAGCGCAACGGCGCCTACATCGAGATTGGTGCCGAGCGCGAGGGCCTGCTCAAGGCCGCGTCGTTTGGTGGCGGTTTCATCAACGTCGGCGACTTTGTCGCGGTCGGTGAGGAGATCGATGTGCGGGTGACCTTCGTCGACCCGACCCGCAAGCGCATCGACCTGAAGATGGAAGGGATCAACCCTGAGGACATGGCGCTATCAAGCGGCCCCGAGGAGGAGATCTCCCCGATGGCTGCGGCGCTGCAGAAGGCGCGCGCCGGCCAGCGTGGCTACGCCGATGCGGCTGCGACAGCGGCCAAGCCGCAGAAGAAGCAGCGCCAGCTGAACGAGGCGCTCGAGCGCACGCTCGAACAGCTCAAGAAGCAGAAGAGCGCCTGAGCGCGCCCTGGCGCGTGGGCTCCTCGCGAAGAAACGAACACGCCGGACGTCATGTCCGGCGTGTCTGTTTTTCCGGGGCCCGGCGCTACATCGGCGGCGCTATCTCGCGATGTACTTTCCAGCGTCGCGGGCGACAGCGTCTACGGGCGTGCGGTAGGCAAAGGTCATGCGCCACTTGCCGTCGGCATCGAGCAGGTAGGTGAAGGCCGTGTGGTTGACCAGATACGTCGCCGACGTCCCTTCGGGGCGCTGCTTCTCGAAGGCCGCGCCGAATTCCGTCGCAAAGCGCCGCACCGTGTCGATGTCGCCGGTCACCGCCAGAAACTCCGGGTCAAACGCGGTCACGTAGGTCTTTAGCACCGCCGGTGTGTCGCGCTCGGGATCGACGCTGACATAGAGGAAGACCGTGTTGGCAGCCTGTGGCCCGAGCAGCGCCTTGACCTGCTTTAGCTCGGCCAGCGTGAGCGGGCAGACATCCGGGCAAAAAGTATAACCAAAGAAGACGAACACCGATTTGCCGCGCAGCGATGAGAGTTCAAAGGGCTTGCCGTTCATGTCGACGAGCCGGTAGTCCGGGATGACACGCGGATTCGAGACGACCATTCCGCCGGTTTGTGCGACGGGCGCGTAGTTTGGTGGGTCCGCGATCATCTTCGCCACGAGCACCCCAGACAGGGCGGCCAGGACGATCAAGGCAACAAAGATCACTTTCTTCAACATGGCACGGCTGAGGATACACCCTTTGCCGCGCCGACTACAATCGCGGCGAGGTGAAAGCATGACACACCCCATCAAGGCGGTCTCGATCGGCGGCGGATGCGGCGCCGTGCAAGTGTTGCTCGGGCTGAGCGAGCACCTGGACAATCTGACCGGCATCGTGGCCGTGACCGACACCGGCCGCAGCACGGGCAAGGTGCGCGCGTTGGCCGACATCCCCGCCCCCGGCGACATCCGCAATGCCATCGCAACGCTGGCGTCAAATGAGGCCTTTCTGGCGCAACTGATGCAATTCCGACTCAAGGTGCCAAACTACGGACCGTTGGACGGGGTGGCCTTCGGCAACCTCATGCTGGCCGCCATCACACAGATGACCGGCCACTTCGGCCAGGCCGTCGAGCTCATGCAGAACCTCGCGGGCGTCAAGGCCAACATCCTGCCCGTCACTGTCAGCAGCACGCACATCTGCGCCGAGCTCGTGGATGGGAGTGTGATCGAGCAGGAGTTCAATGTGCGTGCGTTGGGCAAGGCCGACATCAAGCGCGTCTTCATCCAGGACCCGAATGCGCGCGCCTATGAGCCCTGTCTGCAGGCGCTGCGGGATGCCAACCTGATCACGATCGGGCCAGGCAGCCTGTTCACGACGGTGATCGCCTGCCTCGCCTTCGAAGACATCGCGACCGCCATTCGCGAGTCCTCGGCGACGGTCGTGTATGTGTGCAACAACACCACCCAGCCCGGGCAGACCGATGGCTACACGCTGTTCGACCATGTGCGCCAGATCGTGGGGTATCTGGGGCCGGGCGTGCTCGACTACGCTTTGCTCAACACGCGCGCGCCGTCCTCCCATGCCAGCCGCCTGTATGCGGCGGAGGGCGTGCATGTGCTGCTCCCAACCGCAGCCGAACAAGAGCGCATCCGCAGCCTCGGCGTGGCGCCGGTGGCGCGCGACCTGGCCGAGCTCTCCGACACCAAGCGCGATCTCTGGCAGAAGCAGGACTCGATCCGGCATGATCCGGCCGCTGTGGCAACCGCCCTGATGGAGTTGATGGCGACGCGCCCGGCCGGTAGGCGATAATTCATCTCTCGGCGCCGCCCGAGACATTCTTTCCAAGACGAGGTTTTCCATGAGCGACATCAAGTTCGGCACGGACGGCTGGCGCGGCCGCATCGCCGACGACTACACCTTTGAGAACGTGCGCCGCTGCGCGCAGGGCTATGCCAGCTATATCCTGACCACCGCCCGGCCCGGCGAAGCCCCCAGTGCCGTGATCGGCCACGACAAGCGCTTCCAGTCCGAGGATTTCGCGGCGACCGCCGCCGAGGTGCTGGCCGGCAACGGGATCAAGGTGTTTCTCACCGATGGCGCCACCCCCACCCCCGTCATCGCGTTTGCGGTGCCAGCGAAGCGCGCCCTGGGGGCGATCAACATCACCGCCAGCCACAACCCGCCGCAGGACAACGGTTTCAAGGTGCGCGGGGCCACGGGCGGCGCGATCGACCCGGAGGGGCTCAAGCGCATCGAGGCCGGCATCCCGGCCGCAGGTGGTGCCAAAACGTTGGCCTACGAGCGCGCCGTCAAGCAGGGGTTGATCGAGAAGTTCGATGCCTCGACGGATTACATCGCCAACCTCAAGACGCTGGTCGACCTGGAGGCCATCCGCAACGCCGGGCTGAACATCGTCATGGACGCGATGTGGGGCAACGGCGCGGGCTGGCTGCCGCGCCTGATCGGGGGCGGCAAGACGCGCATCCACGAGATCCACAACACGCGCAACCCGGTCTTCCCCGAGATGCGCCGGCCCGAGCCCATCCAGCCCAACGTCGACGTTGGGTTGCGAACGACCGTTGAGCAGAAGGCCGATGCCTGCTGCATCACCGACGGCGACGCCGACCGCTGCGGGTTTGGCGACGAGCACGGCGTCTTCATCAACCAGCTCTCGGTGTTCGGGCTGCTCGCGCTGTATCTGCTCGAGCTGCGCGGCCAGCGCGGACCCATCGTCAAGACGCTCAGCACCACGTCGATGCTCGAGAAACTCGGCCGCCTTTATGATGTGCCGGTGCATGAGACCGGCGTCGGCTTCAAGTTCGTCGCGCCGAAGATGACCGAGACCAACGCCCTGATCGGCGGCGAGGAGAGTGGCGGCTTCGCCTTCCGCGGCAATGTGCCGGAGCGGGACGGCATTCTCGGCAACCTGTATCTGCTCGACTTCATGGTCAAGACCGGCAAGACTGCCTCGGGCCTGCTGCAGTATCTGTTCTCCAAGGTCGGCGCGCATTACTACGACCGCATCGACACGCGCTGCACGCCCGAGCAGCGTGAAGCCACCCGCGCGCGCCTCGAGACCGCGAAGCCGGCCACGATTGGCGGGCTCAAGGTCACGGGCAAGAACACGATGGACGGCTACAAGTTCGAGCTCGAGGATGGCGGCTGGCTGCTCGTCCGCATGAGCGGCACGGAGCCCCTCGTGCGCGTCTACACCGAGACCACGCACAAGGATCTGGTGCGGCCCATCCTCGAGGACGGCGTCAAGATCGCAGGCCTCTCGTCTTGACCCTTTTCGACACGCACTGTCACCTGGACGTGGAGGCCTTCAACGGCGACCGCGGCGCGGCATTCAAGCGCGCGCACGCGGCCGGCGTCACAGCCTTCCTCAATCCGGCCTTTGATCTGGCCAGCAGCCAACGCGCGGCGGCGCTGGCCGGGCAGCGGCCGGACGTCTGGGCGGCCGTGGGCGTGCATCCAAACGACGCGGGGGAGCTCGACGATGCCGTGCTGGCGTCGCTCGAAGCGCTGCTCGCGCAGCCGCGGGTGGTCGCCGTGGGCGAGATCGGCCTCGACTATCACTGGAACCGCCATCCTGTCGACGTCGCGAAGGCCGCCTTTGTGCGACAGATCGCGCTGGCGCGCGCGCACGGCGTCCCGGTGATCATCCACTGCCGCGACGCCATGGCGGACGCGCTGGACGTGCTGGCGGCCGAAAACAGCGGCCCCGGGGCCGTCCCGGTGCTGTTGCACGCCTTTTCCGGGGATGCCGACCAGGCGCGTGAGGCGATTCGGCGCGGCTACTGGCTGGGGATCGGCGGGCCACTCACCTACCCCAGGGCCGAGACGCTGCGGGCCATCGCGCAAGACGCGCCGCTCGAGCGCCTCGTCCTCGAAACTGACAGCCCGTATCTGACACCCGACCCCTGGCGCGGGCGGCGCAACGAGCCCCGACACGTGGCCGACGTCGCGGCGCGCCTTGCGGTGATACGCGGCATCGACCTCGCCGAGGTGGCCGCCGCGACCACCCAAAATGCGCACTCACTCTTCAAGATCGAGTCAAGTTCCGCACAGGCAAACACCCGCTGACGTCCGACCCTCAACCGCAACGCGCTGACAAGACAGCGCTTTGAGGGAAGGTAGAATCATGACCGCAATCGCACCCATGACCACAGTGATCAAGACCGCGGCCCCACGCGTGACGCACGCCCTGGCGGCTGATCTCGTACGCGCGCAGCTCAAGCGCGTCGAGGCGGCCTTGCATGCCGTGCCGGCCATCGAGCCCGCCGGGCTGCGCGATGCCGTCGAGGTGATTCTGTCGAGCGGCGGCAAGCGCATTCGGCCCACCGTGGCGCTGCTCGTCGCGGGGGCGCTTGGCCATCCCACCCCGAGCGAGGAAGCCATCAACATCGCCGCAGCGGTGGAGATGCTGCACACAGCCACGCTGGTGCACGATGACCTGATCGACGGGTCGCTCATGCGGCGCGGCGCGGCGACCCTGAACGCCGCCTGGACACCCGTGGCGACCGTGCTGACCGGAGACTTTCTGTTTGCCTACGCCGCCCAGCTGGCGGCCGCCGCCAACAGCATGCCCGCGATGAAGCTGTTCGCCGAAACGCTCGGCGTCATCGTCGCCGGCGAGTTGCGGCAGAGCTTCTCAGGTTGGACAGAGCGCGGTACGCGCGAGGACTACGAACGCCGCATCTACGCCAAGACGGCGTCGATGTTCGTCCTGGCCACCACCGCGATGGGGCATGTTTGCGCGGCGAAGAGCGAGCAACTGGCGGCCCTCCGCGCCTACGGGCACGGGTTTGGGATGGCCTTCCAGATCGTCGATGACATCCTGGATTTCACCGGCGAGCAGAGCAGCGTGGGCAAACCGGTCGGGGCCGATCTGCGGCGCGGGTTGATCACCCTCCCGACGCTGCGCTACGCGCGCCTCAATCCCGCCGACCCGGACCTGGCCTGCGCGATGCGCGGCGAGTGTGACCGCGCGACCTATGACCGGCTGGTCGATCGCATTCGCCATTCGCCGGCCATCGAAGAAGCGCGACGCGTCGCGCACGATTACGCTGGTGATGCCATCCGTGCGCTGGACGCGCTCTCCGATAGCCCGTCGCGGCATGCCTTGATCGCCCTGGCGGACGAATACATCGGGCGCGGCCACTAGCGCCGTGAGCCGGTCATGCTGACCGTCCACATCGTCAATTTCAACACGCGCGAGGACCTGCGCGCCTGTCTCGCTTCGCTGCACGCGTACGCCCCCACCCGCGAGGCCATGCGCATCGTGGTCGTCGATAACGCGAGCGGCGACGGGTCGGCCGACATGGTCGCGAGCGATTTCCCCGACGTCACGCTGGTCCGCAACACAACGAACCGCGGGTTTACCGGCGGCAACAACGATGCCATCGCCGCGGCACGCGGCACCCTGAGCACAACGCACGCTGGCGATACTGCGCTGCTGCTCAACCCGGACACGGTCGTTCCCGCCGGCGCGCTGGACGCGCTGCTCGCCTTCCTGCGCGAGCGTCCCCGGGCCGGCGTGGTCGGTCCCCGGCTGGTCTACGGGGATGGGACACCACAGTCGTCACGGCGGCGCTTCCCCACCCTGGCCACTGGCCTGTTTGAGAGCACCTGGCTGCGCGGCATCGCACCGCGCCGGGTGCTCGCACGATACCGGGCGGAGGACCTGCCCGACGACGCGCCGGCCGAGGTGGACTGGGTGGTGGGCGCGGCGATGCTGACGCGCTGGGAGGTCATCGATGCCGTCGGCGGGCTGGACGAGGCGAGCTTCTTCATGTATTCGGAGGAGATCGACTGGTGCCGGCGCGTGAAGGCGGCGGGCTGGTCGGTGTGGTGGACGCCCGCGGCGAAGATCACCCACTTTGAAGCTCGTAGCAGCGACCAGGTCAGCGAGCGGCGGTTGATCCTGTTCAATACCAGCCGGGCGCGCTACTTCAGCAAGCACCACGGCGCGCTGGCCGGCGGGATCGTGCGCGCTGCGGCCCTGCTCGGGTTCGCGGTTGAGCTGATGATCGAGGCGGCCAAAGGCGTCCTCGGCAGCAAGCGCGCACTGCGGGCGCAACGCGTGCGCGCCTACGCCGCGGCCCTGCGTTCGGGCCTGCGCTGAACGAGACCGGGACGATATAATCCGCCCGCGATGAAACCGCGTCTCAGCCTTGTGCTCCCCGCCTACAACGAAAGCGGCAACCTCAAGGCCGGGGCACTGGACAAGGTCGAGCAGTATCTGGCCAGTCAGGCGTATTCGAGCGAGGTCATCGTCGTCGACGACGGCAGCGCCGATGACAGCGCCGCGCTGATCGAGGCCTTCGCCGCTGAACACCCGCGCGTGCGATTGGTTCGCAACCCGCATCGCGGTAAGGCGTATGCCGTCTCCACAGGGCTGCTAGAGGCGAAAGGCGAAATCGTCCTGTTCAGCGACATGGATCAGGCCACGCCCCTGTCCGAGTCTGAGCTCATCCTGCCCTGGTTCGAGCGCGGCTTCGACGTCGTGATCGGCTCGCGCGGCACGTATCGGCGCAACGCGCCGTGGTGGCGCATGCTGATGTCGCGCGGGCAGATGCTGCTGCGCAACGTCATCCTGGGCTTCTCCGAGATCACGGATACCCAGTGCGGGTTCAAGGCCTTCCGCGGGGACGCCATCCGGCCCATCCTCGACCATCTGCACTTCTACCGTTTGGCGGATGCGCATGAGACCAGCGGGGCCAAGGTGACGGCCGGCTTCGACGTCGAGCTGCTTTTCGTCGCCAAGCGTCTGGGATACAAGGTGCGCGAGGTCCCGGTCGAGTGGGACTACCAGCACTCCCGGCGGGTCAACCTGGTGCGTGACTCGCTGCGCGGTGTGATGGAACTGCTGCAGATCCGGATGGCCGATTTGCGCGGCGCCTACAAGCACCGCTAGACCCGGGCCGCAGGTGCGATGGCCCTCCCCACCCGCCCCACCCTGCGCGTCGAGCGTGCGCTGCACCGTGAGACCGGTGCCCGCATCGCCGGCGTCGACGAAGCCGGCCGTGGTGCCTGGGCGGGGCCGGTCAGTGCCGGGGCCGTCATCCTGCCGCTCGGGCCGGTGACAACGCGCCACCTGCGCGGCGTGACCGACTCCAAGCAACTCACTGCGGCCGCGCGTGCGCACTATGCCGGGGTGATTCGAGCGGAAGCTGTGGCCTGGGCGGTGGGCTTTGCGGAAGCGGACGAGATCGATGCGTTGGGCATCCTGCCGGCCACACGGCTGGCGATGCGGCGGGCCATTGCCGCGCTACACCCCGCCGCCGGCGCGTTGGTCATCGACGCGGTGCACCTGACCGAACTCGACCTGCCGCAGCGCGTCTTCAACTTCGCCGATGCGATCAGCCTCTCGGTGGCCGCGGCCTCCATCCTCGCCAAGACCGCGCGGGATGCGCGCCTGACGGCGCTCGACGCCGACTTCCCCGGATTTGGCTTTGCCGCCCACAAGGGCTACGGCGTCGCCGCGCATGCCGCGGCGCTGGCGCGGCTTGGCCCCTGCCCCGAGCATCGCCGCAGCTTCAAACCGGTGGCCGCAACGCTCCGTTAGACCTCGCGCTTGCGGGCGACGACGAAGAGCTGCGTCGCCGGCATTCCGGTGGGCTCGTTGTAGATCGGCTTGAGCCAGGCGTACAACGCACGCAACGCAGGATTTGCGCGCGAGGGGAAGAGCACCCACTGCCCGAACAGCCGCTTGGTGATGAGGTTGGGCAGCCCGAGGTAGTGGCCCATCTCCAGCGTCCGCGTCGCGCGCGGCGAGAAGTAGTGCCAGGCCTGCTCGACCTCGAAGCCATGCCGGACCAGGCGCTCGCGCCAGACCGCCTCGCTGTCCAGCCGGGCATGCCGGGCGATCTTGTTGAACCAATTGCGATAGCCCTCGCCCAGCAGCTTGCCGCCGACATGAAACTCCGTGAAACGCTCGTTGGGGCCGCAGAACATGAAGCGGCCACCAGGCTTGAGCACGCGCCCGACTTCGGCGACGACGGGCTCGATGGCCGGGATGTGTTCGAGCACCGAGTTGCTGATCACCGTGTTGAAGGAGGCATCGGCGAAGGGCATGTGCGCGCCCTCGGCCAGCGCGAGCGCGGCGTGCGCGCCCACCCGGCGCGCCTCTGCCATCGGCGGCTTCCACGGATCGATGCCCACGTCGAGCGGACGCCCAAACGTCTGGCGGGCGAAGCTGCCATCCCCCGAGCCTAAATCGAGCACGGGTGCGACCATGGGCAGGTCGGCGTAGTAGCGCGACTCCACGGCGCGCAACAACGCGCGGAAGTAGGGCAGTTCGGCCAGCTGGTTCCAGAGATAATCACGGGGTTCGGCCGGGGCGTACGGGTTCGTAACCGCGCCGGCGTTTTCGCGCGTATGGGCACACATGGAGAAGCGATTCTAGCAGGGCCAGCCCCGGCAGTGCGCCGGTTTGCGGGCTGGCTCGCTGCGTTGTTCGGGCTGCTCACGTTCGCCTTCAGCGGCGGAAATCGCTTCACCCCGCTCAACGTCTCCCTGTGGTTGCTGGCCCTGGGCCTTGGGCTGCTCGCGCTGCGTTCACTGCCCGGCCCGTGGCCGATCCCGCGCTTTCGCAGCGTGACCCGGCGCGAAGCCCTGATCTTCGCGCTGGTCCTGGCCATCGGTGTTGCGTTTCGTTTCGTCGCCCTGTCCGAGAACCCGCGCGACATGAACAGCGACCAGGCCGAGAAGCTGCTCGACGTGTTCGATGTGCTCGGGGGACGCGCCTACATCTTCTTCGAGCGCAACACCGGCCGCGAGCCGTGGCAGTTCTACTGGACGCTCGGTCTGATCAAGCTGTTCGGCCTGCGGCCGGATTTTCAGGCGCTCAAGCTCGGTACCTCACTCGTCAGCGTGCTGATGCTGCCGGGCGTCTACTTGCTCGCCCGCGAGGTCTTTGGGCGACGCGCGGCCGCAATGGCCATGCTCTTCGCCGCCGTAGCGAGTTGGGGGGTGATCCCGGCCCGCTTCGGGCTGCGCTATCCCTTTGCGCCGGCCGCGACCGCGTGGACGATGTGGCTGCTGCTGCGCGGGTTGAAACGCGGCGAGCTCCGCGCGCTGGGGCTGGCCGGCCTGGCAATGGGGATCGGGCTGCTCGGTTACACCGCGTTTCGCGGCATGCTGCTGGCCGTGCCTGTTGTGCTTGCCGCGGTTGCATTGTGGCATTGGCGGCGCGGCGATCGCGCCGGCGCACGAGGCGTGGTCATCGGCGGCCTCGCCGGGCTCGGCCTGATGCTGCTGGTGCTGGCCCCCCTGCTCCGCTACGGCGTCGAGCACCCCGACCTGCTCCTGTTGCGCTCGGCGACGCGCGTGGCGGGGATCGAGCGGCCGCTGGAGGGGAGCCTGATCGCGACGCTGCTGGACAACCTCGCCCGCGTCGCGCTGATGTTCCACGTCGTCCCGGACAACGTCTGGGTGGTCGGCCTGCCGGGCCAACCGGCGCTGGATGGGGTGCTGGGCGTCCTGTTGGTCGTTGGATGCGTCCTCACCGTTGTGCATTCCCAGCGCCGGCGAGATCCGCTGCCCGCCCTGACGCTGCTGGCTGGCGCGCTGATGCTGCTGCCCTCGGCGTTGGCGCTGGCCTTCCCCGCCGAGAACCCGAGCCTGGTCCGCACCGGTGGGGCGCTGCCGATGCTGATGACGGTGTGCGCGGCGCCCTGGGCGGCGGCGCCGGGGTCACGGCGCGAGCCTGCCCGGTTGGCACCCGTGGCCGGCGCGCTGATCGCCGTGGCCGTGATCGCCCTGAACGCACAACGTGTGTTTGTCGACTATCCGGCCGCCTACTGCCCGCGCGCGCAGAACGCCAGCGACGTGGCCGCCGAGTTCGAGCGCTTCATCGCCTCAGGCGGGCGCGCCGATAACGCCTTCATGGTCGGCTATCCGCACTGGATCGACTACCGTGCCGTGGGTGCCTGGCTGGGCGACCCGCGCGGCGTGGCCGTCTATGGCACGCAGGTCTCGCTGAAGGACCCGGCCACCGCCCCGGTCACGGCTGACCGTGCCCTGTGGGCGCTGAACGTCAACGATCAGGTGTCGCTTGCCGCGCTCGCAGCGCGCTACCCGGCCGGCGCGCTGCGCCAGGTGCCCGGCTCGCACTGCGGCGGCAAGGATTTCCTCATCTTCGAGTTCGGGGCGGCCCGCTGACCCGTACAATGCGGCCCGTGATTGTTCGTGTTTTTGCCACCCTGCGACAGGTCATCGGCAGCAAGACCATCGAGGTCGCGCGCAGCGATGGCACCACCATCCGCCACGTCCTCGACGAGGTCGTGGCGCGCTACCCGGCCATGGGCGCGGAGCTGTTCAACGACAAGGGGCAGCTGCACAACTACGTGCACGTCTTTGTCAACGGTCGCGATGTGCGCTACCTCGAACACCTGCTCGAGACGCCCATCCGCGAGCAGGACGAAGTCGAGCTCTTCCCGGCGGTGGGAGGCGGTCTTGTTCGGTGATGACCTAGGTCCGCTGGACATCACGGTCGGTTCGATCACGCCCTGGCTAATGGGCAAGTATTTCCGCGACCTCGGCGCACAGGAAGGCGAAGACGGCTGGTTCCTCGGCGAGGGCTGGCGCGGGCGCGTCGATCCCGCCGAGCCGCTGATCCTGGGCTCGCTGCGGGTCGGGCGCGTGCGCATCCAGGTCGAGGGCGAGGCCGAAGCACTGGCCCGCCTCCGCCCGCAGCTGGACCTCAAGCTGATCCGTGGCGGCGGGTAGAATACGAACATTCGTTCTACATGTCGATCCCGGAACACCTCGAGGCGGCTGTTCGCGCCCTCCCCACCTCTCCCGGCTGCTACCTGTATTACAACGCAGCCAATGAGGTCATCTACGTTGGCAAGGCGGTGAACCTGCGCAACCGGGTGCGCTCGTATTTCAACCCGACGACCTGGCTGCAATACCCGAAGACGGGCCGCCTGGTGCGCGACATCGCCCGGCTGGAGTTCGTCGTGCGCGGGAGCGAGCTCGAAGCGCTGATCCAGGAAAACGAGCTGATCAAGCGCTACAAGCCACGCTACAACATCCGGCTCAAGGACGACAAGCGCTATCCGTATCTCAAGGTGACCTGGCAGGATGACTTCCCCACCGTCGTCGTGACGCGGCGGATGGACAAGGACGGCGGGCGCTATTACGGCCCCTTTACGAACGCCGATGCCGTGTATCGCACGCGCGACACGCTGCGTCGGATGTTCCCCTTCCTGAATTGCGACCGCGAGATCACCGGCCAGGATCGACGCGCCTGCATGTATTACGACATCAAGCTGTGCAGCGGGCCATGCATCGGCGCGATCAATCGGGCTGAATACCGCGCCACGATCCAGCGTCTGTGCGATTTTCTGGACGGGCGCAGCGACGAGGTCGTGGTGGACATCGAGACGCGCATGCGGACGGCCGCCGAGAACATGCACTTTGAGCGCGCGGCACTGTTGCGCGATCAGCTCAAGGCCGTCCGCCACGTCACCGAGAAGCAGCGCATCATCAACAGCAGCATGCGCGATCAGGACGTCATCGCCTTTGCGCGCGAGGATGGCGACACCTGCGTCGAGGTCCTCTTCATCCGCGGCGGCAAGCTGCTGGGGCAGGAGTACTTCGTGCTGGATGGCGCCGAGGGCGAGGACGAGGCCGCGATCCTGGATTCGTTTCTCACCCAGTTTTACGGCGAGGCCGCGCACGTCCCGCCCGATGTGCTGTTGCCGACGCAGATCGACGAGGCCAACATCATCGAGAACTGGCTTGGGCAGCGGCGCGGCGGCGAGGTGCGGGTGAACATCGCCCGTTCTCAGGCGGACGAGGACCTGCTCGCGCTGGCGCGGGACAATGCGCGAGAGACGCTGACCTCGCTCAAGGCGCAGTGGGAGGCCGACACGCATCGCCAGGAGGCGACGCTAAAGGGTTTGCAGGATGCCCTGGACCTGCCGCATCCACCGGCGCGGATCGAGTGCTTCGACATCTCCAACACGCAGGGCGTCGCGATCATCGGCGCGATGGTGGTCTTCGCGCACGGCCAGCCCCGCAAGGCCGACTACCGCAAGTTCAACATCAAAGGGCTCGAGGGCCCGAACGACTTCGAGTCCATGCGCCAGGCCCTGACCCGGCGCTTCCAGCGTTGGAAGGAGCGCGGTGGCGAGGAAGGCGCCGCCGAGGGCGGGGCGCGACATGATCCGGGCAGGAAGGCGGCCAAGGTCGATGCCTCGTTCAGCGTACTGCCGGACCTGCTCGTCATCGATGGCGGCAAGGGGCAGCTCGGCGTGGCTGTCGAGGTGCTGAAGGCATTCGACCTCGCCCACGTCGTGCCGGTGATCGGACTGGCCAAGCGCGAGGAGGAGATCTTCCGCCCCGGACACGCTGACCCGCTGATGCTGCCGCGCGACTCGCAGGCGCTCTTTCTCCTGCAGCGGGTGCGCGATGAGGCCCACCGCTACGGCATCACCGGCCACCGCGCACAACGAACCAAACTCGGGCTCGCGTCACGGCTGGATGCCATTCCGGGCGTCGGGCCGGCACGTCGGCGTCGCCTGCTCAAGACCTTTGGCTCGCTGGAGGGCCTCAAGGCCGCCGAGCCGGATGCAATCGCCAAAGTGGTACCGCGCGACGTCGCGCTGGCCATCAAGGGGGCACTGGAGTAACCATCATGGTCGATTCTGAACCGAAAGCGTTGGACGCTTCCGCGGCCCCCGTCCTGGTGACGGGCGGCAACCGCGGGATCGGGCTGGCGACGTGCCACGCGCTGGCCCGTCGCGGCATCCCTGTCCTGATGGCCACCCGCGATGTCGCGCGCGGTGAGACGGCCGCGTCGGCGCTTCGCGCCGCGCTTCCCGGCGCGAAGATCGACGTGCTGGCGCTCGACCTGGGCTCACAGGCCGGGATTCGGCGCACCGCTGATAAGCTGATCGCCGAGGGCCCGGTGCCGCGCGCGCTGGTCAACAACGCCGGCGCGATCGGGCTGGGCGAGACCATCACATTCACTGAGGATGGCTTCGAGACCGCCTTTGGCGTCAACCACCTCGGCCACTTCGCGCTGACGCTGCTGCTCCTGCCGATGCTGCTCACGCATGCGCCGGTCCGCGTGATCAGCGTGTCGTCCATCCGTCACATGAAGGGTGCGGCCGGGCCGGGCGCACGTTTCGACTTCGATAATTTGAAGGGCGAGAAGGGCTATGCGCCGCGCATGGCCTACAACAACACCAAGCTTGCCAACGTCTGGTTTGCGTATGGCCTGCACCGGCGCTATGCTTCGCAGGGCGTTTTGTCGATCGCGGCCTGCCCGGGCTTCGTGCCCGAGACGCTGGGTGCGACGCGCTCCGGCTTGTCTCGCTTCATCTACAACCGGGCGCTGCGCCTGATCCCGGGTTCGAGACCGGCGCGCGTGTCGGGCGAGGAGCTGGCCGCGCTGGCCGTGGATCCGCGCTTTGAGACGGAAGGCGGCACATTTTGGGCGAGCGGCAAACGCATCCCCTCCAGCCCTGAATCGTACGACGTGGCGCTTGCCGACCGGCTGTGGGCGTTGAGCGAGCGGCTGACCGGGGTGACGGTCCCGACCGCCTGAGCGACCCATGCGCATCGTCTTCGTCGCCCCGTTCGCCTTCACGCCCAAGGCGACGGTCAGCGCGCGGATGGCCCCGCTGGCAGCGGCGCTCGTTGCGGCGGGCCACGAGGTGGTCGTCGTCGTCCCGCCCTATGACAATCCTGCGGACGGCGGCAAGTGCTGGGAGCGCGACGGTGTGCGCTATGAGAACGCCGTCGCCAGTGGCGCAGGCGCACTTGCACAACGCTCGCTCGCGACACAGCTGCTGCGTCGAACGCGGGAGCTGGCCCCCGACCTCGTGCATGCCTTCAAACCCGTCGGCCCCGGGGCGCTGGCGTTTGACGCACTCGGGGGCAGACTGCCCGGCGTGCTCGACCTGGACGATTGGGAGGGCCGGGGTGGTTGGGCAAGCGAGGGCGCGTATTCGCTGCCCATCCGCCTTGGACTGGATGCGCAAGAACGTTGGACAGTCCGACGCGCCGGCGCGCGGGGCGCTGCGCTCACCTGTGCCAGTGAGGTGCTGTGCGAGCGGGCGCGGGCGTTCTCGGGACGCGCGGACCCACTCCTCCTGCCCAACGGTCCCGCGCCAGCCTTGCGCGATGACGTCGCCCGCGCCGAGGCGAACCGCGACGCCCTGCGCGCGGGCTTCGGCCACGCCGGGCGAACCGTGATGGTCTATGCCGGGACCATCCCACATCGCAACGACATGGACATTGCGTTGCGGGCCTTTGAGGGCCGCGCAGCGGCGCACCCCGACCTGCACTGGGAGGTGATTGCCAGCGGCGAGGGGCTGCCCTCCTTCGCCGCCACGGTCGCCGCCAGCCCGATGGCGGCGCGCATCCACCTGCACGGCTTCATGCCCCATGCGGCCCTGGTCGAGCGACTGGTCGCGGCGGACCTGGCCGTGTATCCGTATCGCGACACGCCGATCAACCGGGCCAAGTGCTCGGGCAAGGTCATCGACTACATGGCCGCCGGCCTTCCGATGGTGCTAAGCGATGTCGGGATGAATCGCCACTACGTTACGGATGGCAACAGTGCGTTGCTCACGCCGCCGGGTGACGCCGCGGCCTTCGAAACGGCACTCGAACGCTTGTTGGGCAATCCTGCCTATGCGAAAGAGGTTGGGCGCGCGGCGCAGGCCCGGCTCTGGGCGCGCTTTGCCTGGCCCGAGCGGCTACCCGCCCTGCTCGACCTGTACGCCCGCGTCCGGCGCCGATGACGCCGCCTCAGCCTCCGCAGCCGCCGGCCGCTCGGAGGCGGGAAAGGGCTCGATGAAGATTTCGCCGAAGGCAATATCCTGCCAGGCCCGCACCTCGTAGCGCTTCAACAGCTCCAGCAAGGCCAGCAGGGTGATGCAGATCTCCACCCGCAGGTTGACGCCGACCAGCACATCGGTGAAGAGCATGCGCGAGGCCGATTTCAATCGGTCGAGGATGCGATCCTGACACTCGGTCACCGTGAAGGGCAACGCGGACAGCATGGTGTCGACGTTCTCCGGCGGCATCAGGCGGTCGACGACGCGCTGCATCGCCCGCGCGATCATCGCCACCGTGATGTTGTCCAGTGGCAGTGTCGTGGATTTGGGCCGCGCAATCGGCGGCGGCGAGACCAGGTGGGCGCGCAACCCGCTCTCCTCGCGCGCACGCAGGATGCGCGCAGCGCGCTTGTAGACCTGGTAGGCGCGCAGCTGGGCGACCAGATCATCGGTGTCGACGTCCTCGCTCTCCTCGACAGGCTGAACAACGGTCGGGAGCAAAGCGCGGCTCTTGAGCAGGATCAGTCTCGCGGCAATCGAGAGGAAGCTCGAGATCGACTTGGGATCGCGTGCCGGCATGGCCAGCATGTGCGCGATGAACTGGTCGGCCACCAGCGCGAGGGACACGGCCGTGATCTCCAGCTCGCGCTCCTCGACCAGACGCAGCAACACATCGAGGGGGCCCTCGTAGTTGGGCAGCCGCAGCGTGAACGGGGCATCCGGCAGCGCCGAGGCGACTGCGGCATAGCGTTCATCCGGCTGGAACTCCGGCGGCAGGGTGTCCTGCGTGTCTTCCATGCTGCCCTGCGCGCTACTTGAGCTGGCGGACCGAGAAATTGTCAAACGCAAATCGTCCACGCTTTCCATCGGTCGCCGTGGCCATCAGCCCGATGAAGCCGGTCTGCGACTTCGCCGTCGAGACTTCGCCCAGCAGAACGTTGTTGATATACAGCTTGATGCGCGTGCCATTCATGTCGGCGCGCAGGTGATACCAGGCAGTCGCATCCCGCAGGGCCAGGGTTGGGATGGCCCCCTTCTTGATCTCGGTGAAGGTGTCCTTGCCATTCACCAGCTCGCCGGACTGCACGATCCACGTCTTCGTGTGGGGATAGACCTCGAAATACAGCGCCGAGCCCTCGACCTTGCGCAGTGTCAGCCCAAAGCGCGCGGTGTCGGTAGCATCGCCCTCCAGCCAGCGCGCGTCGACGTCAACGACAGCGTTCTCGAAGGTCGCTTCCTTGTAGAGGTTCACCACGGCGGCGTTGGTCGCCTCGGCGACATAGGTCTCGGACTCCAGCAGGATGCGATACCCCGGTCCGGAGCTCGTGTCGAACTGCCAGTTGCCCAGCCCCTTCATCGTCTCCGTGATGATGATGGGACCCGCGGGAACGGCGGTCGGCGCGATTTGTGGGAGCCCCGCCACCGGCGTCGCAACCGGGTTGAAGCCCGCCGCCTGCGGCGGTGCACCCGCGGGTGCGGCGGCCGGCCGGTTGGCCAGCGCCCGGAGGCCAAAGAACGCGGCCGCCAGCACGCCCACGATGGCGATCAGACCAAGCGGGGACAGGCGCACGCGGATGGCATTCCCGCGGCGGTCCGAACGGCGGCGCGTTTGCGGCTTGGAAGGGTTCGTTTTGCGGTTGGGCTTCGGCTGCATGTCTGCCATACGGGGTTATTGTAGCGACGCGAAACGGGGCCGGCGCATTGCCGGCCCCGTGTGCGTCATGGGAAGGTTGCGGATCAGGCCGCCGCATCCCCTTCGGCCGGCGGTGCTTCGGGCAACCGTAGGTCGTCGAAGGTCGGCAGCATTTCACCCGGCAGGGTCTCGTTCTGCGAGATGCCCAGCAGGGCGGTCTCGGCCTGCTGCGTGAACGTCGCCTTGGGCCGCGGCTCCGGCATGCCGATCTGGACGCCCTCGTACTCGACGATGCCCTCCCCGCGGAACGAGGTCCCGGCGGGAATGAGCTTGCCGAGGATGACGTTCTCCTTCAGGCCGAGCAGGTCGTCGCGCTTGCCCTCGATCGCCGCGCCCGCCAGCACCTTGATGGTCTGTTGGAAGCTCGACGCCGACAGGAACGAATCCGTCGCCAGCGAGGCCTTGGAGATGCCGAGCAGCACCGGCGAACCAACCGCCGGGCGCTTGCCATCCGCGACCAGGCGCTCGTTGACATCGCGCAGGTCGAGGCGGTGGGCGAGATCGCCAGGCAGGTAGTCGCTGTCCCCGGGGTTGGTGATCTGCGCGCGCAGCAGCATCTTTCGGATGATGACTTCAAAGTGCTTGTCGTTGATGTTGACGCCCTGCTGGCGATACACCTTCTGCACCTCGGAGAGCAGGTACATCTGCGCGGCCTCGCGGCCCAGCACCTTGAGCAGCATGTGCGGGTTCTTGGTGCCATCCGTGAGGGGATCGCCGGCGCTGACCATCGCCCCCTCCTGCACCAGCAGGCGGGCGGCGGGTGGCAGCTCGTACTCAGCCACCTCGCGCTTGTCATAGGCCACCGTGACGGTGAAGCCGTCGCGCACGACGCGACCGCCGTGCTCGGCCTTCATCTCCTGGTCACCCAGACGGGCGATCACTTCCTTGTCCTTGATCTCGCTCTCGTTCGCGACCACGATCTGCCACTTGGAGGGCACATCGTAGCGGTCGCGCTGCAGCTGGGTGTCGACGATCTCAACGTGGCGCATGCCGCCATCCAGGCGCTCGATATGCACCTTGCCCGAGATGTCGGCCATGAGGGCCTCGGCCTTGGGCTTCTTGCGGGCTTCGACCAGCTCTTCGACGCGGGGGAGACCCTGCGTGATGTCGCTGGCGCTGGCCACACCACCGGAGTGGAAGGTGCGCAACGTCAGCTGCGTGCCCGGCTCACCGATGGACTGCGCGGCGATGATGCCGACCGCAGCGCCAATGGCGATGGGCTTGCCGCGCGCGAGGTCGCGGCCATAGCAGGTCTGGCAGACGCCATTCTTGAGCTCGCACTCGAGCGGCGTGCGCACGTAGACCTCGCTGATCTTGGCCTTGTCGATGAGTTCGAGGCGGCCCTCGTCGATCATCTCGCCGCGCGCGCACAGCACATCGCCGGAGCCCGGATCGATGACGTCGGCCTGGGCGAAGCGACCGAGCAGGCGCTCGCGCATCTTCTGGCCGCCGAAATCGTCGGTGCTGCGCACCCACAGACCGCGCGACGTGCCGCAGTCAACTTGATTGACGATCATGTCCTGCGCGACATCGCACAGGCGGCGGGTGAGATAGCCCGCGTCGGCGGTGCGCATGGCGGTGTCGGCGAGGCCTTTGCGCTGGCCGTGCGTGGAGATGAAGAACTCCAGCGCATCGAGGCCCTCGCGGAAGTTCGAGCGAATGGGCAGCGGGATGATGCGCCCGGACGGGTCGGCCATCATGCCGCGCATGCCAGCCAGCTGGGCGATGGTGCCGATACCGCCCTTGGTCGCGCCGGAGAACACCTGCATGGCCAGGTTGCCGGCCTTGTCCAACGATCCGCGCACAGACTCCTGGAGGTCGTCCTTCGACTTTGTCCAGATGTCGATGGTGCGCTGGTCGCGCTCGACCTCGGTCAGCATGCCACGCCGATACTGGCGTTCGACATCCTGCACCTGCTTGTCGGCCTCTTCGAGGATGACCTGCTTGTCGCTCGGCACGGTGATGTCGGCAATGGCGATCGAGACGCCCGAGCGCGTCGCGTACTGGTAGCCGATGTCCTTGATGCGGTCGACGAAGGCGACGGCATCGGCCTGACCCTCGGCGCCCAGCACCTGGAAGGTCTGACTGACGAACTTCTGCAGCTTGCTCTTGTCGAGCGGGCCGCCGTTGTAGAAGCGCATCTCGCGGGGCACGATGCGGTTGAACAGCGCCTTGCCAACGGTGGTCTCGATGATGCGGTTGCGCGACTGGTTGTCGGCATAGCGCGCGCCGTTGTCGTCGTAGAACGTGTCGACCAGCAGCTTGATGCGGGCGTGCACGTGCAGGTGATCGGTCTGGTATTCGGCCTCGACTTCATCGAGGTTGCCAAACAGCCGGCCATCGCCCTTGCGACCGCCCTTGACCGGGGCGGGATCGAAGAGCAGGTAATACACGCCGAGGACCATGTCCTTCTGCGGGGACACGATCGGCTCGCCGTCGCTGGGCTTGAGCAGGTTGCCGCTGGCAATCATGAGCCGGCGCGCCTCCTCAACGGCCTTGCCGCTGAGCGGGACGTGCACGGCCATCTGGTCGCCGTCGAAGTCGGCGTTGAAGGCCTGGCAGACCAACGGATGAAGTTGAATCGCCTTGCCCTCGACCAGGATCGGCTCGAAGGCCTGGATGCCGAGGCGGTGCAGTGTGGGCGCGCGGTTGAGCAGCACCGGGCGGGTCTTGATCACTTCCTCGAGCACCTCCCACACCTCGGGGCGCTCGCGCTCGATGACGCGCTTGGCGCTCTTGACGTTGGTGGCGAAGTTGAGCGAACACAGGCGCTGGATGACGAAGGGCTTGAAGAGCTCGAGCGCCATCGTGCGCGGCAGACCGCACTGGTGCAGCTTGAGCTTCGGCCCAACGACGATGACCGAGCGGCCGGAGTAGTCGACGCGCTTGCCGAGCAGGTTGCGGCGGAAGCGCCCCTTCTTGCCCTTGAGCATGTCGCTGAGCGACTTGAGCTCGCGGCGGCCACGGCGGCTGAGCGCCTTGCCCCGCTGCGAGTTGTCGATGAGCGAGTCCACGGCCTCCTGCAGCATGCGCTTCTCGTTGCGCACGATGACATCGGGCGCGCCGAGCTCGAGCAGGCGCTTGAGGCGGTTATTGCGGTTGATGACGCGGCGATACAGGTCGTTCAGGTCCGAAGTCGCAAAACGGCCGCCGTCGAGCTGCACCATCGGGCGAAGCTCGGGCGGGATGACCGGCAGCACCGTGAGGATCATCCACTCCGGCCGGTTGTTGCTCTTGCGCAGCGCCTCGACGATGCGCAGGCGCTTGATCGCCTTCTTCTTCTTGACCTTGGAGAGCGAGGTGCGGACTTCCTTCCACAACTCCTTGCTCATCTGATCGAGGTCGATGCGGCGGAGGATCTCGTAGAAGGCTTCGGCGCCCATGTCAGCCTTGAAGACCTGCGAGAACTTGAGCTTCATCTCGCGCATGCGGCTCTCGGTGAGGAACTGCAGCGTTGCCAGACCCTTGACGTCCTCGAGGTCCTGGCTGTGGCGTGACGTGACCGTCTCCATCTCCTGCGCGAGGCGCGCGGCGACGGCGCGGGTTTCGTCATCCACCTTGCCCTGGAGCAGCTCGATCTCGCCCTGGATACGGGCGACCTGGCGATCCTTGTCCTCGTTGATCGCCGACTCGATGCCGTTGAGCTTCTCCTTGACGACCTTCTTGAGCAGCGTGATCTGCGCGGGCGTGATGGTCTCGCCCTCCTGGGCAATGACCTCGCCGGTGGGCTCGAAGACGATCGGAACGCGGATGGTCTTGTTTTGTTTGGCGTCGAGGTCCTTCTGGAGCTTCTGGGCCGCCTTCATGACGGGCTCGGTCTCGTCCTCGAGCTGGGTCTTGAACTTCTCGATCAGCGCGTCGAGGGCCTGCTGGCGCTTGACCAGCTCCTTGAGCGTCTTGCCGCTGGCGCTCTCCTCCTGGGCGCGCGTCTTGGACTCGAGGTCGGCGCTGCGGCGCTCATACTCCTCCTGCAAGCGGCGGAGCGCCTTCTGGCGTGCGTCCTCGTCAACATAAGTGACGACATACTGCGCGAAATACAGCACCCGGTCCAGGTTGCGTCGGGTGATGTCCAGCAGGGTGCCCAGGAAGGAGGGCACGCGCCGGGTGTACCAGACGTGCGCGACCGGGGCCGCCAGGTTGATGTGGCCCATGCGTTCGCGCCGGACGGAGGCCTTGGTGACCTCAACGCCGCACTTGTCGCAGATGATGCCCTTGTAGCGGATGTTCTTGTACTTCCCGCAGTAGCACTGGAAGTCACGGGTGGGCCCGAAGATGGCTTCATCGAAGAGCCCGTCTTTCTCCGCGCGAAGGCGCCGGTAGTTGATGGTCTCTGGTTTGGTCACTTCACCGTAAGACCAGGATCGGATCTGGTCTGGTGATGCCAGAGAAATGCGCAGCGCTCGAAAGTCACGTAGTTCCATCGTACCTCGCTTGTCAAAAAGGCCGTGAGACAGCAAAACGAGCGCGGGCGAAGAATCGTCCGCGCTTTTCAGCTTCTAGAAGCACTGCTTTCCTGTCTCGATTTCCGGGGATTATACCCCACCCCGCGTCCCCGGTCTGCTACCTGGCCCCGCCGCGGCCGTATCAAGTGAGCTGGGCCAGCATTCGGCACGGCCAGCCCCGAAAACCATGGTCAATCCCAAATTCTCTCGTTGGATGTATCGCGATGGACGGCCAAACTGGCTGGCCCGCGCCTGGAATGCCATCTACGCCATGGTCTTTGGCCTTGGCATCGGTCCGTCGAGCTGGTCGACCCTGTCCGTGCGCGGACGCAAGAGCGGCAAGATGATCCACTTCCCGGTCGTCGTGGGGGAGGTTGAAGGACGCCGCTACCTTGTGTCGATGCTGGGCGAACGGGCTGCCTGGGTGAAGAATGTGCGGGCGGCCGGCGGTGCCGCCGTCCTGAGACACGGGCGCGCCGTCGATGTCACGCTGGTCGAAACGGCGCCGGCAGAACGCCTCGCCCCGTTGCGCGACTACGTGCGGCGCGCGCCCGGTGGCCGCCCGCACCTCGGGCTGAAGGTTGATGCCAGCGACGCTGAGATCATCGCGATCATGACCGATATCCCCGTTTTCGAGATTCGCCCCCGCGCGCAAGGCTGAACGGAGGCCCGAAAAGCGGGCTGTCCGTGATAAGCTTTGGACCCCCGCCCCACCGGGCGGCATCGGACCATGACGTCACTTGCGCTCATCGCGATTCTCATCGCCATTGCCATCACCTTTGACTTTCTAAACGGCTTCAACGACAGCGCCAACGTCGTCGCGACCATCATCTCGTCTCAGGCGATGTCGCCGCGCAGCGCGCTGACGCTCGCCGCCATCGCCAACTTCGTCGGCCCCTTCATCTTCGGCGTCGCCGTCGCCAAGACCATCGGCTCAGAGGTCGCTCACCCCGGTGCGATCACGGTCACGGTGGTGCTGGCCGCTCTGCTCAGCGCGATCGGGTGGGACCTCTTCACCTGGTATTTCGGCATCCCGGCCAGCTCCTCGCACGCCCTGATTGGCGGCATCATCGGCGCTGTGGTCATCAGCGCGGGTTTTCAGGCCCTGGAGGGTTCCGGTTTGATCAAGGTCGCGCTGGCGCTGTTCACCTCGCCACTGCTCGGGTTCGTGGCCGGTTGGTTGACCATGACTTTGATGCGTTTTGCAGCGCGCAACGCCACACCGCGCGTGAACGAGTTCTTCAAGCGCGCGCAGTTGCCGACCGGATTCATCCTGGCGCTCAGCCATGGCACCAACGACGCGCAGAAGACCATGGGCATCATCACCCTGGGCCTGGTGGTGCTGGGTTTTCAGAGCTCATTTGATGTGCCCTGGTGGGTGATCGTGATCAGCGCCACCGCCATCGGGCTGGGCACCATCGTGGGCGGCTGGCGGATCATCGCGACGATCGGCCGCAAGTTCTATCGCATCCGACCGATTCACAGCTTCAGCACGCAAATCGCATCGGCATCGGTGATCATCGCCGCGTCGCTGCTCGGGGGTCCGGTAAGCACAACGCACGTCGTCAGCACCTCCGTGTTGGGGGTCGGTGCCGCCGAGCGCGTGTCACAGGTGCGCTGGGGGGTGCTGACCGAAATCGTGATCGCGTGGCTGCTGACCATCCCGGCGACCGCCGCGCTGAGCGCGCTGCTCTACCTGGTGCTGAGCAATCTCATCCCGGCACACTGAAGGAGACAAGACCGTGTTTGGACGCAAACGCAAGGAAGAGGACCGATTCATCGCCCTGCTCACCGAGCAGGCCGCCAAGACCGTGCGCGGCATCGAGATGCTGGAGAACTGCCTGCTCACACCCGATCAGGCCGGCGTGGACAAACTGAGCGCGATCGAGATGGACGCCGATGAGACGCGTCGCATCATGATCGACGACCTGCACAATACGTTCGTCACGCCCATCGACCGCGAGGACCTGTTCAACCTCTCGCTCTACATCGATGACATGCTCGACTACGCCTTCACCACGCTGGAGGAGCTGGTGTTCTTTGGCGTGCAGGGCGATCAGCACCTGCACCGCATGGTCTCGCTGGTGCGGCAGGAAGCCGAGCAGTTGCATCTGGCCTGCCAGCGCCTGAGCGCCAACCCACGCGTGGCCGGCGACCACGCCCGCCGCGCCAAGAAGCTCGAAAACGAGGTCGACCATCTGTATCGCGTGGCCGTGGCAGACCTGTATTCGAAGTGCAACGACCCAGCCAACCTGCCCGCCCTGCTCAAGCAGCGCGAGGTCTACCGGCACGTCTCCAACATGTCGGACCGCGCCGACACGGCCGCCAACGTCTTCGGCATGGTCGTGATGAAGCTGTCCTGAACATCACTTTCGTCCGTTGGGCATGCCAATGGCGGAGCCACCCTCCCCACCCCGCCGCACGGACTTGATCGAACACCTCGCGCGCCTGCCGGAGTTCCACGACCTCGGCGAGGCCGCGCTGATCGAGCTGGCCCAGGGTGCGAGCTGGCGCGAGTACGTGCCCGATGAAGTGGTCTTCCTCGAAGGCGATCCGGCCGCCGGCCTCTTTCTGCTGAGCTTCGGCTGGCTCAAGGTGGTCAAGGGATCGGCGGAGGGCCGCGAGCAGGTGTTGCGTTTGCTTGGCCCCGGGGAGACCTTCAATGAGATCGGTGCCTTCACCCGGCGCCCCACCCCCGCCACGGCCATCGCGCTGGAACACGCCGGGGCGTGGCAGCTGCGCCAGAACGCCGTGATGGATCTGGCGCGCCGCGAGCCCGATCTTGCCCAACGGATGATTGAAAGCATGGCCGACCGCATCGTCGACCTGGTCAATCTGGTGGCCGACCTCTCACTGCGGACGGTCTCGGGGCGGCTGGCGCGGCTGCTGATCGAGGATGCCGTCGGCGATGTCGTCGCGCGGCGGCGCTGGGAGACGCAGGGCGAACTGGCTTCCCGGCTTGGCACCGTCCCGGATGTGGTGCAGCGCGCGCTGCGGGGGCTGGAAGCCGAGCGCCTGATTGCGACCAGCCGGCAGGAGATCCGGATCCTCAACCGGGCCGGGCTGGAGAAGCTGGCGCAATAGCCGCGGCGCGGGCATTTCCGACAAAAGTCGGCGACAGACGGGCGAACATTGCGTAGGGTGTGACGATCCAAAAAGCTGCCGCGCGGAGGCGGCATCCACACCATGAGCAAACCCTTCTTTGTCACCGCCCTCTTCTTCGCCCTGCTGGCGCTGTTGATGGCCGTCGACGCCGCCCTCAACGCGCTGGGGCTGCTGCCCACCTTTGTGGGGCTGCGCTGGCTGCGCGTGCACTTCATCACCCTGGGCGTAATGGCCGAGGCCCTTTTCGGTGTTTTGGTCGCCTGGGCGGCGGCGCGCGCGGGCAAGACGGCGGAGCGACCCGGGCGCACGCTGCTGGTGTGGGTGCTGTTCAACCTCGGCCTCGCCGGCCTGATGGTCGGCATTCCCTCGGTCAACCCGCCCATGATCCTTTTCGGCGGCACGTTGATCATGGTCGATGTCGGCATCCTGACGTGGCTGGTGCTGCGCAGCCGCGGCGGGGTCGCGGCCTCCCCGGCGCTGGGCTTCCACATCGCCGGACTGCTGTTCCTGTTCATCGGCGCGCTGCTCGGCACGGGCATGTGGTTGGGATGGAGCGCCCCGCTTGGCGTGCACAACGCACTCGAGGCGCACATTCACGCAAACAACTGGGGTTTCATGGGTTTGGTCTTCGCCGGGCTGCTGGTCGAGTTCTATCCGGCCATCACGGGCAAGGATGTGGCGTGGCCGCGCCTGCGGCCTTTGCTGCTGGCCGCCCTCTCGCTTGGCGCTCTGCTGTTGGTGCTCGGGCCGTGGCTGGGCAACAACGACCTCGTCATGCCGGGAATCGCGTTGTATTTGCTTTCGACGTTGGTCTTTCTGGCGTCGCTCGTCAAGCCCATTCTGGGCGAGCGCGCGGCGTGGTCGCCCGGGATGTGGCATCTGCTAAGCGCGTATGTCTGGATCCTGCTGCCAGTCGTTTCCGCTCCGCTGCTGTTGCTGGGCGTGCTGCAGGTGCCGCTTGCAGATGTCGAAGCCTCGGCACCGCAGGCGTTGATTTATGGCTGGGTGTTCCAGGTGGGATATGCGCTGATCCCGTGGGCGATCCAGCGTGCCCGGCATCCCGAGAAGTCCGCGACGCTGGGCGGTTGCTGGGGTGGACTCGTGGCCGTGACGCTGGGCGGCGTCTGCCTGTGGCTGAGCATCTTCAACCCAGGCCTGGCCGGGCCGCTGCGGGGTGCTGCATACGGGCTATGGGGGCTGTCGATGCTTCCCTTCATCCGCGACACAGCCCGCGCCCTCGACGTGTGCTGATCGATCCGCGTCAGAACGAAGTCACCGGGCCGCGCTCAAGCACGGCCCGACGGCATGCGGCCGATGGCATCCAGGAAGCGGATCGACGCCTCGATGCCGTGCGCGTAGCACTCGATCGCAAAACGCTCGTTGGGCGCGTGGATGTTGTCCTCCGGCAGCCCGAAGCCCAGCATCGCGATGGGCTTGCCCAACGCACGCTGCAAATCCAGCACCACGGGCAGTGAGCCGCCCTCCAGGGCGAAGAGCGGGCGCGCGCCGTAGGTGTCCTGCGCGGCGGCCTGAAGCGCGCGGATCTCCGGCGCATCCAGGTCGATCAACGTCCCGGCGCTCATGCCGTGGAAGAGGAACGACAGGCTCACCCCGGGCGGGCAGCGCCGACGGATTTCATCGACAACGCGGGCCTGGATCGTGGCCGGGTCCTGATTGGGCACGAGCCGACAACTCAGCTTGGCTGAAGCGGTTGCGGGCAGCACGGTCTTTGAGCCCGGACCGGTGTAGCCGCCCCAGATGCCGTTGATTTCGAGCGTTGGCCGCGCGCCCCGCCGCTCGGTGACCGTAAACTCGGGCTCGCCAAAGGCCATGCTCGCACCCGTCTCCGCGACGATGTTCGCCTCCGAAAAGGGGAGGCGTGCCAGCTCGGCGCGCTCGGCGACGCTGAGCACGCGCACGTCGTCGTAGAAGCCCGGCACAGTGACGCGGCCCTCGGCGTCCTTCAGCCCGGCCAGAATCTGCGCCAGCGCCATGGCTGGATTTTGCACATTGCCGCCATAGCTTCCGCTGTGCAGGTCGCGCGTCGCGACGCGGGCCTCGACCTCGAGATAGACCAGACCGCGCAGACCCTGCGTGATCACGGGCTGGGTGCGCGATAGCAGCTCGCTGTCGCTTATCACGGCGACATCACAGGCGAGCAAGGCCGCGTTGCGGGCGATAAACTCGCCAAGGTGCGTGCCGCCGATCTCCTCCTCGCCTTCGATCATGAACTTGACGCTGCACGGCAGCCCACCGGTCGTCCGCATCCAGCTCTCGACGGCGCAGACATGCGCCATGAACTGGCCCTTGTTGTCGCTGGCCCCGCGCGCGTAGAGGTATCCATCCCGGACGGTCGGCGTGAACGGATCGCTCGTCCAGGCCTCGATAGGCTCGGGCGGCTGCACGTCGTAGTGACCGTAGATTAAAACCGTTGGGCGGGTCGGATCCGGGTGCCGCCACTCGGCGTACACGATGGGATTGCCGGCCGTCTCGCGCATGTCCGCCCGAAGGCCGATGTCGCGCAGGTGTTCGCTCAACCACAGGCTGGCATGTCGGATATCGCGGGCATGCGCGGGCTGCGCGCTGACGCTCGGGATCGCGCACAGCTCAATCAGGTGTTCGAGGGATTGCTGTTCCCCCGCGCGCGCGGCGGCGAGCACGGTTTCCAACATGATGGGACGTCTCCTTGAGGGGCGCTAAGGGATCCAGGCCGTGCGCTCGGAGCCAGCCAGCGGATGCTGCGGACCGAGCTCGACCACGCGGGTCGGGTCACCGCCGTGGGCGGGGAGGACAAAGATGCCCCAGGTGCCATTCTGGCTGGCCTGGAAGGCAATGCGGCTGCCATCGGGGCTGAAGGTTGGCGCCGTGACGCCCATGCCCCCGGTCAATTTGCGGAACTGCCGGCCGAGTGTGACGACATAGAGATCTCCGCCGCCGGCGTAGACGATCTCCTGACCGTTGGGCGACCAGGACGGGTTGATATCTCCGGCGCCCTCGGTGAGGCGCGTCTTCTCCTCGGGCTTGTCAGGGTTGACCAGCCACAGCCCGCATCCGGCGGGCTGACAGGACTGCATGACGAGCTGCGCACCCGGGCCCCAGTTTGGCCAGCTGCCCGGGCCCAGGCTGACCGGCGCAGGCGTGCCCCCCACCCCGGCGACATACACCACGCCGCCGGCGGCATAGGCCACCCGTTTGCCATCCGGCGAGAGGCTGCCGTACTGCCCGGCCTGAGCCAGGAGCGTGGCACCCGCCGTTGTGCGGATCGCACCGCCACCGCTGAGGACGACGACGCCGCCATTGCGATAGGTGGGCTGGCCGGCCCCGGGCGCGAGCGAGCGCGCCGTGCCGCCATCCGAGATGAAGAGCGAGTACGAGCCGTTGGTCGGGTCCGGGCCGGCATACACCAGGCGGCCACCACCGAGCGCGCCGCCGCCAGCGCCAGTGCCGGTCAGCGTCCCAGTGCCGGTGATCGGGACCGGCGTTGCGGTCAGACATTGCTGCGCCGCCGCGCCGCGCTTCTGGTCGAGGCCGGCCGCGCCGGGCACGAGCGCGAGCGCCGATGCATAACGCTTTTCGGCAGGGCACCAATCCTGGCGCCCGGCGAACGAGTCACCCGCCCCGACATAGGCCTGAAACAACCGCGCGCCGACATCGCGGTAGGCCGGGGAGGCCTGATAGAGCTGGGTGAGGCGCCGGATGGCGGTCTCCCAGTCTGCGCCAAAGGTGCTGATCGCGTTCTGATACAGCTCGGCGTAGTTGCGCTCGGCTGCCGCGTTCGCATCCAGCTTCTGGATGCGCTCGGCGATGTCGAGGTCAAAGATGCCGGCCTCGATCGCGCCGGCCCGCAGCCGCGCGATGCCGCGCGTGGTCAGGGCCGCGTAGCGCCAGCTGGCGACACTGGCCGCCTCGTAGTTGGCATCCAACGCGCGAAGCTGATCGCCAAGCAGGATCACGGTGTCCCAGTCCTTGCGCGAGAAGGCAGTCTTGAGCAGCTCGAAGAGCTGGCCCTTGTCGGTCAGCACCGGCGTTGGGGTCGGAAGTGGCGGCGGGGCGGTCGGCGTCTGGGCGACGATGACGGTGGCCACCAGATCACGAATCCCGGGCTGGTTGGGCTGGAACTTCTGGACGGTTTCGCACTCGACCTGTGCGCGCGGGTAGTTGCCAGCATTCTTGAAGTCGAGGCACTTCTGAAAGCGCTCATAGATGTAGGCCTGGACGGTGCGCGTGGCGACCACCTGTCGCTCCTGCTCACCCGCCTGCGCGCCAAGCAGGCCAGCACCGCCGATCATCGCCAGCATCAGGCAGAGCAGGCCGAGCACACCCAACCCGCTGAGGACGGCGCGACCGACGCGTCCGCGTTTGGTCGGCGTTGGCCCGAGCACGGGGTCGGCCTGCGGGCGACGCGTGGCCGATTGTTGCGCCGCGGTTCCTCGCTGCGCGATGGGGGACCGCTGCGTGGGGCGCGGTCGCTCTGCCTCGGGCTGCGTCGGTCGGGCGCGGCCCGTCTGAGCCACTGGCGTCGTCGGCACATCCGGGGCGACAGGCGCGGCCGGCGCAACGCGCCGCAGCGGCCTGCGTCGCGGCACGACGAGGATTTCAGGTTCGGGTTCCGGTGACGGGAGCGGTGCGGGCGCGTCGCCCGACTCGGCTCCGCTCAGCGGATCCGGCGTCTCGATCTCGGACATCGGCGGGGGATTATAGGAGGCTACACCCGGAACGACGCGAACTGCCAGGTGTCGTCGTCGTTGGGGCGACCGCGACCCCAGTTCTCGAACGGCTCGTGTCGATTCTTGAGCGGTGTCCAGTCGCTGCGGATCGACGGCGTGGGGCCGAGATACTGCTGCGCGACCTGGAGCACCTCGCGGTGCGGGAGCTGGTCGGGCACGACAAAGCCGCGCTCCGGGTTGCGGATCATCCAGGCCAACGCACCGAGAATCGAGGCAGCCACCTGCAGCGTCGTGGCACTCTGATGCGGCACCAGGCTGCGCGCCTCGCGAATGTCAAGCTGCGAGCCCACCCACCACGAGGTCATGTCATGGCCCATCAGCAGCACGCCAAGCTCGTCGCGCCCGCTGACGATGTCATCGTTCATGATGCGCACGCGCGGTTGGAGCTGGTAGTTGCGTCCGCGCAGCTCGAGCAGCGATGCGACTGCGGCATCACTGGGCTGGTAGGCATAATGGACCGTTGGGCGATAGACCGGCTTGTCGTCCTGCCAGACGGTCAGGAAGTCGCCCATCGTGAAGGCCTCGCCGTGGCGAATGACCATTCCGACGATTTCGCCATAGGTCGGCACCCACGAGCGCACGAGCGTATTGACGCCCATCTGACTGAGACAGATCTGGTTGCCCGGGCCATAGCGGTGCACCTGCGCGCCCATGGGCAGCCGCCGTTCGTGCGTCCCCCACCCCAACTCGGCGGGTGCGATGCCTTCCTCGTGAAAGCCCGCCACCGACCAGGTGTTGACAAACTCATCCACTTCCTTGGGCCGGTTGCTGATCTGCGTATCGCGCTCGGAGATGTGGATGACCTTGGTCCCGGTCAGCATGGCCAGGCGCGGGTAGTCGGCGTCGGCCAGGTATTGCTCGAGCAGGTCTTCGCGCTCGCGCGAGGTGCGGTTCTGCAGGATGGCCTTGGCGACGTCCTCGAGCGCGATCTTGACCCAGTGGCTCACCAGTCCGGGGTTGGCGCCGTGTTCGACCAGCGCTGTTGGTCCGGGCGTCGCCCAGCTGCGCGCCCGCTTGCGCAACTCCATGTGGCGGACATACAGCGTGCGCTCGGTCGGCGGGCGGGTTTCGTTTTCGGTGTAGGGATCCCACAGCTCGACCGACGTGTTGATGTACATGACCTGGTGGTCGTGGCACCACTGGATGATCTCGCCCGAATCGATGTTCCAGGCCACGTCGACCAGCAGGTCTCCGGGCCCGACATACTTTTCGAGCAGCATGGCCATGTTGCGCGGTGTGACGTATTCCTGGGCGTAGTTGACCCCCGCGGCGAGCGAGTCCGGGATGGTGTGGCGCATGTCCTCAAAGTCCATCACGGTGATGCGCCTGAAGTCCATGTCGAGGTGGCGAATCAGCAATGGCTGAAGGCACTGCGAGACGGCTCCGCAACCCAGAACCAGAATGCGACCACCAAAGGGAATTTTCATGTGCGTCATGGCCTCCGTGCACGCGGGCGATGCAAAGCGCGCGCGTGTCAATGTGATAGTGGATTATAGGGTCCCGGCGCGATAAGCAACGGCGTGCACGCGCGACAGCGTGAAGGCATCACTGCGCGTCCACCCCCAGCCTGGGCGGATCACCGGCCGCTTGTGCGGGGACAACGTCCAAAGACAAGGTGCGATCAGGCTGAGCGCGGTCAACGTTCCTGGCAGGCGCGACGCGGGCAGCAGGTGCAGCGCGAAGCTGCACACGACCAACGCAAATTGGCGATCCGCGAGCGCGCCGTCCGCGATGGCCTCAAACGAGATCGGCAGTGCGTGCCGACCCGTGCGCGCGTGGTAGGCCGGGCCGGTGTAGGGATCGACGCCCGTGACATCGCGGGCGCCGAGGGCCTCGAGGGCGAGCGTGACCTCACCACTGCCACAGGCCAGATCGAGGATGGGCGACGGCAGGACTCCCTGTCGTGCGACGAGCTCCGCGAGGCTGGCGGCGATGATCGCTTCGTGCGGATTGCGGTAGTCGGCCGCGTGGCGGCGGTAGTAGCCTGCGACGCCCTCCTCGACATAGCCCTGCCGCACGCTGGGCGGCGGCGGAGGCTTAGGCTTGCGTGGCATCGTTGGGCGCTGTCTCCCCGCTGGCGTTTCGATACAGCAGCATCGCCGGCGCGAGGATGGCCGCGGAGGTAAGGATGGCCGCGCGCAGCGACAGGTTGCCGATGGCGCCGACAGGTGGCCCCCCCGCGACCTGACCGATCGCATCCACCTGGCCGAAGAAGGACAGCACGGTGGCCCGCGCGCGCGCCTCGACGCCGCGAATTTGATTGTTCGTCCAGGTCTGCAGAATGGGTCGCATGGCACGCCGCAACGTGGTCGCCAGAACATAGGCGGCGCCGAAGATGACGGCGTCCTGCCCGACGGCAAAGCCCACCAGCCCGATCAACACCCCGGCGGTCGCCAGGACCAAGGCGCGCGACACGGCGCGGTCCGAACCGACATCCACGCGGTGTTGGATCAGCCCGACGACGGGGATGACAGCCAGCACCGCAATCGCGCGGACGATGCCAAGCCAAACGATGGGTTGCAAGCCGAACGGGGCAGCGACGGTAAGCGCAAGCGGCGTCCACAATCGATCAAAGCCCTCGGAGAAGGCGCCCTGGACGAAGCCGGCGACGACCAGCCGGCGCAGTACTGGCCTGCGGCGGACGATCGCAGCCCCCTCGCGCAGCATGGCGGCGAAGGTACGCCACGTCCCGCGCGCTGCGGTGGGCACGGGCGTGAAGTGGCGCTCGGGCATGATCACGGCAAGGACGGCAAAGACGCCGAGCAGGCCCAGCCCTCCCAGCCAGACCGGCGTGGCGACCCCGAACTGCGCACCTGTTGCCATCCCGGCCAGCACGCCGAGAAACGTGCCGACGCTGTCCAGTTGTGCCCCGCGCTGAAACGCGCGCGCCGACTGCGCTTCACCCATTTCGTCCACCACCCAGGCATCGATCGCACCGCTCTCGAACGTCGCGCCAATCCCCCACACCACCTGGGCGAGCAGGATGGCCTCGAACGAGGGGAAAAGCCCCTCGATCAGAAAGGCGACGCCGGTCATGGCGATGCTGATCAGCACGCTCAGCCTGCGGCTGTAGACATCGGCGACGATGCCGGTCGGAATTTCAAAGAGCAGGACCACGGCTTCGACCAGCGTTCCAACCAGGACCAGCTGCAACGGTGAAAGCCCAACCACGGTGACCTGATACACGGCGCTGGCCGTGAAGATCATGGTCATCAGGAAGGATAGGCTGAAGCCGTAGGCCAGAAAGACGGGATACGGATTACGGCGCATGAAGGCGGCATTCTATCCATGTGACAGTTTGACGGGACCCGGCCCGTATAATCCCGCCGTCATCATGTCACGCTTAATCATGAAATTCGGCGGGAGCTCGGTCGGCGACGCAGCAGCCATGCGCCAGGTCGCCCGCATCGCCCGCGACGCCATCGTGGAATGGGATGACGTCATCGTCGTCACATCCGCCATGGGCCGCTCGCCCAATCCCCGTGACCAGGTCAAGGTCACGGACACGCTGTTGAACGCGGCGCGCGCCGCCGCGAACGGCGACGATGAGACGTTCAAGCGCGCCCGCCGCGAGCTGGCAGACAAGCACCATGCCGCCATCGAAGCCGGGATCAGCATCCCGGACGAGCGCCGCGCGATCGGCGACGAGATAGACCGCTTTCTGGACGGCTTTGAGATGTTGTGTGCGAGTGTGCGTGTGCTGGGCGAGGCCACCCCGCGCGCCCTCGATGCCATCGCGGGGCTTGGTGAACGCATGGCCGCGCGCGTGCTGGCCGGGGTCATCCGCAGCGAAGGCGTGCTGGCCGAGGCCGTGGATGCCACCGAAGTGGTCGTGACCAACACGCAGTATCAGAGCGCTGCGCCCCTCATGGAGCCGACCCGCCTCAAGCTGCGCGAGCGGCTGCTGCCGATGCTGCAGGCCGGCAAAGTGCCGGTCGTGACCGGATATGTCGGCGCAACCGAGGGCGGCGTGCCGACCACGCTGGGGCGCGGCGGGAGCGACTACAGCGCCAGCATCGTCGCCGATGCGCTCGAAGCCAGCGAGGTGCGCAACTTCAGCGACGTGGACGGCGTGCTGACCACGGATCCGCGCGTCGCCCCGGACGCGCACACCATCAAGATCCTGAGCGCGACCGAGATGAGCGAGATGGCCTTCTTCGGCGCGCAGGTGCTGCATCCCCTGACCATCCTGCCGCTGGTCGAGAAGCGCATTCCGCTGCGGGTGAAGAACACCTTCAACCCCACCCACCCCGGCACATTGATCGTGTATGACAACGCGCCGGCCGACCAGCCGATCAAGTCCGTGTCAGTCATCCGCGAAGTTGCCGTGGTCACCGTGACCGGGCGCGGAATGATGGGCGTGGCTGGCATTGCCGCGCGTACGTTTACGGCCGTTGCGCGCTCGGGGACCAGCGTCTACATGTTCGCGCAGGCCTCTGCCGAGCAGAACATCTGTCTGGTCATTCCGCGAGCCGCCATCGAGCGCGTGCGGCCCGAGCTCACGTCCGAGTTCCAGTATGAGATCCGCAAGGGCGACATCGACGCCATTTCAGTGCTGGATGACGCCGCCATCATCACTGCGGTCGGCGCCGGCATCGCCGAGACGCCGGGCGTGAGTGGTCGCGTCTTTTCTGCGTTGGGCGAGCAGGGCATCAATATCATCGCCATTGCGCAGGGCTCCTCCGAGTGCGGAATCAGCCTGGTCGTCAAGGGCTCAGCCGCGAACGACGCGGTGCGCGCCACGCACCGCCTCATCGCCTAGGACACCATGACACGACGCGCCTTTGTCGCCCTCGTCGGCCGGCCCAATGTCGGCAAGAGCACGCTGTTCAACCGGCTGGTCGGGGAGCGCATCTCGGTCGTCGACGACGCCCCGGGCACGACGCGCGACCGAATTCAGGCGCCGGTCGAGTGGGCGGGCGTCACCTTTACGCTGATCGACACGGGCGGCATCGAGCCGCTCGAATCGCTGCGCGACCAACGCCAGGCGCCGGTCGCGGCATCGTCGCGCGATTTTGTGCGTGAGATCCGCGAGCAGGCGGAGACGGCGATAGCGGACGCCGATGTCATCCTCTTCACCGCCGACGCGCAAGCCGGGCTGACGGCCATCGACGAGGCCGTTGCTGACATCCTTCGCAAGCAGCTCGGCGCGCGATCACGCGAGGGCGACACGGTGCCGCCCGTCATGGTCGTCGCGAGCAAGGCGGAGGCCAATGAGGCGCGCTTTGCGGCGACGGAGTTCTATGGCCTGGGGCTGGGCGAGGTCTTTGCCGTGAGCGGGATGCAGGGTGACGGGACCGGCGACCTACTGGATGCCATCGTCGCCGCGATCCGCGAGCGCGACCTGTCCGAACCCTCGGATGAGGATGCCGAAAGCGTGCGCGTGGCGCTGGTCGGGCGGCCCAACGTTGGCAAGTCCTCACTGTTCAACGCTCTGGTTGGCGAGCCGCGCGTGATTGTGAGCGACGTACCGGGCACGACGCGCGATGCCGTTGACACGCGCTTCGAGTTCATCCAGGCGCGTGACCCGAACGACGGGGACGGCGAAACACCCGAGGAAGAGGACGACTCGCTTCGCGCGACGATCACGCTGGTGGACACCGCGGGCATGCGCAAGCGCGGGGCCATCGAGCCGGGCGTGGAGAAGTTTTCGGTGTTGCGCTCGCTCAAGGCCATTTCTCGCGCCGACGTCGCGCTGCTGCTGGTCGACGCCTCCGAGGGGATCACCGCACAAGACGAGCACATCGCCGGTTTCATCCTGGACGAGGCCAAGAGCGTGATCCTGCTGGTGAACAAGTGGGACATGGTCGAGAGCGCCGAAAAGGTCGCCCGCACTGCCCGGCCGCACGAAGGCTGGGGGCTGCTGACCGAGAAGATGGAGCGCTTTCTCGAAGTCGCTCGCGAGCGCTTCAACTTCATGGCCTACTCGCCGATCATGTTCATCTCGGCGCAGACGGGGTTCCGCGTCGATCAGGTGCTGCCGACGGCGCTGCGCGCGCATGAGGCGCGCAGCCAGCGCATCCCGACCAGCGATGTGATGCGCATCGTGCGGGAGGCGAGCGAGAAACACGCCGCGCCGACGCACGGCGGCCGCCGGTTGAAGATCTACTTCGCCTCGCAAGTCGGCGTCGAGCCGCCCACTTTTGTGTTCAACGTGAACGACCCGGAGCTGGCGCACTTCGGATACCGGCGCTTTCTGGAGAATCGCATCCGCGATGAGTTCGGGTTCATGGGCACGCCGATCAACCTGATTTTCAAGGGCCGCACGGCGGGGGACGAGTAGCGTTCAATCCGTCATGCGTCATGCGTCATGCGTTAGGGGTGTCTGCATGGCGGTGAGCTTCTGGCAAACAGAAGAACGAAGGGCCGAAGGACGACTCCACGCGCGAGTTCAGCGAGTTCAGTAGGGGCGAAGCGATCGCCACCGGGTCAAGGCTGGGAGCAGCGTAGCGGCGATTGCTTCGCCCGCCCCGCGCCCGTGCGGGCCTTCCATTCCGATGCGCATTCCGGGTCGCGAACTCGAAGGATGCGGGCGGGACTTCGGGCCGCAGGCGCGTCCTTCGACTTCAGCGGTCGGCCTGCGGCCGCCCGCTTCCGCTCAGGATGCTTCGATGTTGTGGAGGTTGTATCCCTCCGACCCTTCGTGCTTCTGTTGATTCGTCGGCCGTCTCCTAGCCCTCATCGGCGCGTCGGTAGCGCGCCTCCAGATGATCGGCCAGCAGGATCACACCGAGCGTCATCAGCAGGATGCCCAGGGTCGGCCCGAGCACCAGCGTGGGATTGAAATTGAGCAGCGGGCGGCCGGAAAATATCAGCCCGCCCCAGCTGATCACGCCAAATTCGTCGCCATCCACCCCGCGCGTCACTCCGATCCCGACATACCCGAGCAGCGCCTCCATGAGAATCACGGCCGGGATGTTCGCAATGATCCAAACAACGATCAAATGCGCCACATTGGGCAGCAGGTGGCGGGTGAGGATGTGCCATGGCGAGCCGCCGAGCGAACGCGCCGCTTCGACGAACTCACGCACCTTGAGCTGCTGCGTTGTCACCCGGATGACGCGCGCCAGGCCTACCCAACCCACGGTAGCGAAACCCACCACCAGCGTCAGCACGCCATTTGACCAGGTCGGGGCCAGCTTGTCACGCAGGATCAGGATCACCATCACCATGAACATGATGCCGGGCACAGCCTGCACAGTGTCGAACAGATAGCTGAGCAGCGCATCGGCCGCGCCACCGAGATAGCCGGCGGCCAGCCCGGCAAGCGTCCCGATCACCGCCACGAGCGTGACCGACGCGAGCGCGAGCGCCACGGACGTCCGCGTCCCATGGATCAGGCGGCTGAGAACATCCCGCCCAAAGCGATCAGTGCCCAACGGAAATTCATCCTGACCCGATTCGACGCCAGACTTCACCCACGCGGGCGGCAGGCGTGACTGGGTGAAACTGGACTCAAAGGGATCATGCGGCGAGAGCAGTGGCGTCAACAGCGCGACGCCGAGGAGAAAGGCCAAAAGCAGCAGGCCGAATAGGCCTCGGCCGGAGATCGGCGCGCGGCCGCGGCCGGCCGACGTCATCGCGTCACCCCGGTCTGCCGCGCCACCCGCAGGCGCGGGTCGACCAGCTCACACAGCACACCAACCAAAAGGTTGACGCCGAGGATCGCGGTGGCATAGACAACCGCCACGCCCAGGATCATCGGGTAGTCGAGAGTGAGCACCGCCGTGAAGAACGATTGCCCGAATCCAGGAAAGCCGTACAGGCCCTCGACGATTTGCGAGGCGGTCAGCATTTCCAGGGAAAGGGGACCAAGCAACGTCAGGATCGGTGCGAGGCTCGGGCGAAGCACATGGCGGAGCATCACCCGCCAGCGCGTCAGGCCCTTGGCCCGCGCCGTGCGCACATAGTCCTCGCCAAGGATGTTGGCGAGGGTGGCGTGGGTGACCCGCGCGATGGTCGCCATCGGCACGGCCGCCAGCACGAGGACAGGCGCGATCCAGTCTCCGGGTCGGTTCCAGTTCGGAATAACGGTCGTAATCTTCAACCATAGGCCGAGTATCAGGATGACGATCAGGCCGAGGATGAAATTGGGCACCGAGGCGAGGCCGGCAAGCGCAAACGAAATCGCGCGACTGAACGTCGAGCGCGGGCGCGTCGCGGTGAGGATACCCAGCGGTACGCCCAGCCCAATGGCGGCCAGCGTGCCAAAGAGCACAATGCGCAGGGTGTAGCCAAAGCGACTGTCCAGAAAACCGTGATCCTCAGGGGCATCAAACAGGATCCTTTGGACACTTGGCCCGCGGAACTGAATCGATGGGCCGAGATTGCCACACACGGCACCGCAGAAAAATGTGCCGTCGGCATCGAAATCGCCAAAGACATAGCGCGTGAACTGGCGCCACTCAGGCTGGTCGAGGCCGTAGCGACGGATGAGTTCGCGTTGGTAGCTCGTGTCCGGTAGGCCGCCGAAAACAAAACGTTGCTGAGTGGCGTAGTTGGCCCAGGGATTCCCCGGAATGGCGCGCATGAGCAGGAATATGAGCAGAGTCACACCCAGAAGACATGCGGCCATGCGCAGCGCCTTTCGCGCCAGCAAGGAGAACATCGAGCGCATTGTAAGGCCGAGACGAAGTTCTATGGTCTGTCGAACGACGATCGCGTCATGCGTCATCCGTCATGCGTTGGGGGTGTCTGCATGGCAAAGTGTCGCTGTTGGACAGACGATCGCGTCATGCGTCATCCGTCATGCGTTGGGGGTGCCTGCATGGCAAAGGGTCGCTGTTGGACAGACGATCGCGTCATGCGTCATCCGTCATGCGTTGGGGGTGCCTGCATGGCAAAGGGTCGCTGTTGGAC
>JAIBCK010000098.1 GCA_019694215.1 Thermoflexales bacterium | reverse complement strand
GCTCAGGATGCACAGCGGTGCAAGTTGATCTTCATTCCTTCGATCTTCTGTTCACCATCATCACGCCGCGACGCAGACACCCCAAACGCAGGACGCGCCCTTGCCGTCAGCTGAAATCTGCCCTACACCCGCTCGCCCACCGGCAGCTCGACGGGGAGGATGTTCTCCGGCGGCGGGAGCGGACAGGTCGCATACGGCGTGAACGCGCACGGCGGGTTGTAGGCGCGGTTGAAATCCATGTCCACACTGCCATCCGCCGCGAGCGGCACCTTGAGAAAGCGCCCGGCGCCATACGTTGTCTTGCCCGCCGTGGCATCCCGCAGCACAAACCACAGCGCCCGCTCGCCCGCCGAGAAGGCTTCCATCGTCATCGAGCGGCCGAACAGCGAGAACGTCACCGTGCCGGGGTTCTCCATGCGCTCGGCGATGCCGACCACATTCACATTGCTCAACATGCGCGAGGGCAGGTGCGGTGAGAAGGTGCCCACCACGCGATAGACCGGGTTGTAGGGCAGCCACTTGCGCCCGGTGAACGACGCCCGAGCCGGATGCTGCGCGTCGCGCGCGCGAATCCCGAAGCGATCGCCACGCCGTATCACAAAAAACGTCACCGAGCCCGCAGTCACCAGCGATGGCGCACCGCTGTGATCGTCGCGCAGCGTGGCCTGCGTGACGGGCTGGCCATCCACCCGCACGTCAACGCCGGGTTCGGCGCGCAAGACCGCCTGCCCATCGTGGAAGTCGATGACGCCGAGCCGCGCGGGAACGCGCTCGGGGGGCAACGCGATGTCGCAAGCCGGATCACCGCCGACCGTGTTCGCGCCCTCCTCCAGCCAGAACAGGCCGACCAGCGTCAGCCAGCCATCCTCAGCCCGCAAGCTGGCGTCCAGACTCTCTCGAAAGGCGCGCATTTCCTGATCGTAGTTGCTCATGGTTCAGTTCTCGAATTGCTGCATCACGTCGTAGTCGCGTTCGGCGGTCG
This sequence comes from Thermoflexales bacterium, assembly GCA_019694215.1. GTDB lineage: Bacteria > Chloroflexota > Anaerolineae > J036 > Brachytrichaceae > Brachythrix. Next base: position 10,271 of record JAIBCK010000098.1, on the reverse strand, counting down.
TAAAACGCCCGCCGGTGTAGTCCTTCAACACCTTGGTCCAAAACTTGCGGGCGGGATAGTTGGGCCGCAGCTGATACAGCACCCAGCGCCCACGCCGCGTCTCGAAGGCCAGCCGCGCCGCCAGCTCCCCCACCCCCTGCCGCCGGTACTTCGGCGTCACGTAGAAGTCCATCAGCTCGTGCTCGCAGCCAAGCGGCATCAGGCTTTGATCATCCATGATGAAGACAAACCCCGCCGGAAGGCCGTCCACGCGGATGACGTAGGCGTCGACCTGATCGCGCACCCACTTGTTGAACTCCCAGCACGCCTGTGGCGTGCGCGGGGTCTCACGGCCTTCCTTCAGCGCGGGACCCCAGCAGGGCAGGCCGTACTCATTGATGACGAGGTTGGGATCGTAGGGCGCAAGGTCGTAGAAATACGCCACGAACATGTTGCGCACGATGCCCTTGTCGTCGTCGGAAACGGCCGGTGATAGCGTGACGTTCATTGCCCTCTGGTGAGTATACTCATTCAAGTTCCCCGACGAATCATGATGAAGAGCTTTATCACCCACCTCGAATGCACGTATTGCGGCGAAACCTATTCCTGTGACGAGATCCACAACACCTGCAAGAAATGTGGCAAGGTGCTGTATGCACGCTACGACCTCGCCGGCGCGGCCAAGGTCCTGAGCAAGGCCGACCTGCTGCGGCGCCCGGGCAACATGTGGCGCTGGTTTGAAATCATGCCGGTCAAGAACCCGGCCAACGTCGTCACCCTGGGCGAGGGCTACACGCCGCTGCTACCCGCGCTGAGGCTCGGCAAACGTTTTGGCTCAAGCCGCTTGTTCATCAAGGAAGAAGGCCTCAACCCGACTGGCAGCTTCAAGGCCCGTGGGATGAGCGCGGCCGTCTCCAAGGCCAAAGAGCTCGGCGTGACCGCCATCGGCGCGCCCTCGGCCGGCAACGCCGCCAGCGCCCTCTCGGCCTACGGCGCGCGGGCGGGGATGAAGATCGCCGTGTTCATGCCAACCGATGCGCCGGAGATGATGAAGCGCGAGGGCCACATGTATGGTGCGGATGTCTACCTGGTGAAGGGGCTGATCAACGACGCCGGTGCCATCGTGCGCGCGGCCTCGCCCTCGCGTGGCTGGTTCGATGTCAGCACCCTCAAGGAGCCATATCGCCAGGAAGGCAAGAAGACAATGGGCCTGGAGCTGGCCGAGCAATTCAACTGGGAGCTCCCCGACGCGATCCTGTATCCCACCGGCGGCGGCACAGGCATCGTCGGCATGTGGAAGGCGTTTGACGAGCTCGAGCGCATGGGCTGGATCGGCAGCAAGCGCCCGAAGATGATCGTTGTGCAGGCCGAGGGTTGCTCGCCCATCGTGAAAGCCTGGCGCGAGGGCAAGCGCCACGCCGAGCTCTTCCCCAACGCCAGCACCATCGCCGCCGGGTTGCGTGTGCCGATCGCCATCGGCGACTACCTGATGATCGACGCGCTCTCGCGCAGCAACGGCACCGCCATCAGCGTCACCGACGCCGAGATCCGTGAGGCCATGGGCGAGGTCGCCCGCGAGGAAGGCGTGTTCTCCTCGCCCGAAGGTGCCGCGACCTGGGCGGCCTACAAGCGCCTGATCGCCGACAAATTCCTCAGCCCCGACGACTCGGCCGTGCTGTTCAATTGCGGCTCGCTGCTCAAGAACGCCGAGCTCATCGACATCTCGGGCCTGCCCGTCCTCGATCCGAAGGACCCCGAGCTGCTCACGAAGATCAACTAGCCCATGCGCAGCCTGATCACCGAATTGAACTGGCCGCGCGGCATTGCGCTGCTGCAGGCCGCCGGCGACGCACTCTACGATCCCGCGCTCTTCAAGGATCGCCCGCGCCTGCTGGCCGAGGTCGCCGACTGTGACGCGCTGATCGTGCGCAACCAGACCCGCGTCGACGCCGAGCTGATCGGCGCCGCCCAACGCTTGAAAGTGGTCGGCCGGCTGGGCGTGGGGCTGGACAACCTCGACCTGCCCGCGCTGCGCGCGCGGGGCATCACGGTGGTGACCGGGGGGACGGCCAACGCGATCTCGGTGGCCGAATATGCGATGGGCGCGTTTCTGGCGCTGGCGCGGCGCTTTGTGACCTCCGATGCGAGCGTCAAGGCGGGCGGCTGGGACCGCGCCGGGGGCACGGGCTTCGAGCTGTATGGCAAGACGCTGGGCGTGCTCGGGCTGGGAGATATTGGCGCGCGCGTGGCGCGCCGCGGCGCGGCCTTTGGCATGCGCGTGATCGCCTATGACCCGCTGATCACGGCCAGCCACTTCAACGCCGCGGAACACGGCGTGACGCTGTTCGAGACACCCGAGGCCGTGCTGGCCGCGGCCGACTTCGTCACCCTGCACGTCCCGCTCCTGCCCAGCACCGCCAACCTGATCGATGCGCGTCGTCTGGCCATGATGAAACCAACCGCCTACCTGGTGAACACCAGCCGCGGCGGGATCGTCGACGAGGCCGCCCTGGCCGACGCGCTCCGGGCCGGCAAGCTGGCCGGCGCGGCGCTCGATGTGCGGGTGAATGAGCCGCCGGGGAAGGCCGATCCGCTGGCCGGCGCGCCGAACCTCCTGCTCACCCCACATGTCGCGGGTCTGACGGACGAAGCTCAGGACCGGATCTCGGTGGCCGTGGCGGAGGATGCGCTGCGCGTGCTGCGCGGCGAGCGGCCGCTCTTTGCGGTGAAGTAGGGGGCGCCGTCACGCGACGGCGACGGGGATGCGCGCGGGCTCGGCCACGGAGTGGGCGCGGATGTAGGACTGGCCGGCGCAGCTCCGGCACAGCGTCTCACCCTGCACGTGCAGTTCACGCGCGTTGGTGATCTCCTCACCACAACGGTCGCAAATCACCCGCAAGCCGTTGCGGCTGATCAGCGCGTCAAGGTCGAGCGCCAGCGCCACCTCGCGCATCTGGAGCAGCTCGGCGACGGGCAGGCACTGATACGCCTCGAACTGGGCGTGCCAGCGGCTCTTGGCCCCGGGCTGCGCGGCCAGCGCGCGGACGCGCGCATCGGCCCGCGGCCACACCCGCAGCGCGCGCCGGGTGCGCGTGTCGACAAACGTCGCCGCGATCTTGCCCTCATCGACCAGACGCAAGGTGCGATGCCCCATGCTGCAGCCGCTGGCGACCATGACGCCATCCGCAAAGCAGCCGTCCATCTCGACGAACGCGATCAGGCGCTTGTCTTCGCGGGGAAGCTCGAGGCCAAGGGCGGCGGCGGCGTGCTCGGCCATGCGCAGGCCAAGCACCTGGCGCGGGCAAATGTGATCGTGCAGCGCCAGCAGCCGGGGAGCATAACGGTCGAGGTCGAACATCACAGGGTTGGTGAGTGTCGCCGGACCGCCGAATGGCAAACGGCGGTCCGGCTTCGCGAGTTATTTCGCAGCGGGCTCAACGCCCGCCTTGCGGCACTACTTCTTGACCGGCAGGTTGGCCGCCACCCAGGCGTTGAACCCGCCGCTGATCGACTTGACGTTGGTGTAGCCCAACAGGTTGAGGGCCGCCATCGCCATGCCACCGCGGTGGCCGATCGCGCAGTAGACGATGATGGGCTGATCCTTGGCCGGCAGCTTGCTCAGGTTGGCCGACAGCGTGCGGATGGGGATGTTGACCGAACCCTCGATGTAGCCGGCGCTGGCGAGCTCACTCGGCTCACGGACGTCGATGACGAATGGCTTGGTCTTCTCGATCTGCTCCTTGGCGGCATCCGGCTTGACGCCGTTGAAGCCATCCGGCAGACCGGACAGATACTTGTCGAGCACGGCCAGCATCTCGGCATCGACCGTGGGCTTGGCACCGGCGACCGGCGCATTCGGCGTGCCTGTCGCAACCGGGAGCTTGGCCGCCGTCCAGGCATTAAAGCCGCCGCTGATCGACTTGACATTCGTGTAGCCCAGCAGCTGCAGCGCCGTCGCGGCGATCGCGCCACGATGCCCGATCGCGCAGTAGACGACGATGGGCTGGTCCTTGGCCGGCAGCTTGTCCAGGTTCTTGGCCACGGTGCGGATGGGGATGTTCACCGCGCCCTCGATGAAGCCGCCACTGGCGAGCTCACTGGCCTCGCGCACGTCGAGCAGGAAGGGCTTGGCCGTCGCCATCTGGTCCTTGAGCGCCTCCGGCTTGATGCCGTTGAAGCCGTCCGGAAGACCCTTGAGGAACTTGTCGACCGCCGCGGTCATGTCCAGCGCCGGCTTCGGCGTGGGGGCCACGGTCGGAACGGCGGTCGGGGGAACCGCGGTGGGGGCGGGCGGCGCGCCCGCGCAGGCCGTCATCCCGCCAGCCAGAAGGGCGGCGAGGAGCAGCGTTGTGATGGATCGGGATTTCATGTTCTCTCCTTTTGGGACCGCTATGCGATCCCCTTTCGCGGTCGCCGCACACGCGGCGATCGTGTGTCAAACAAAGCTTTGGATGCCGGCGTAGACGATCGCCAGCCGGAGCACGACGCCACCTGCCAGCTTGAGCAGCGGAGGCAGACGCGCCGGGATGAAGCGCAGCGGTCGGCGCAGCGCATCGAAGGTCTCGACCGTGGCCGGGACCAGCAGCCCCAGCGTGAGCGTCCCCAGCAGCAGCGCAACGCCGATGGTGCCCGTCGTCAGGATGACTCCAGCCCGTTGGGCGGCGGCATTGCCATCCGCCAGCGTGAGCACGAACACCGCCAGCAGCGCGAACTCGATCAGACAGGCCGCAATCGAGACCGGGACCAGGCGCAGGTGCTCGTCATGCGGGATGAACAGGCAGGCGAACGCGCCACCGGTCGCCAGGCCCGAGATCAGGAAGAGCGGGGCCAGCGCCGCGCTGTTCCAGGCCGGTCGGGCGGGGATGGTGCTCAACAACAGCCCTGTGTAGAACCCCACCCCCACCCCCAGCAGGAGTGTGACCACGGCCAGGCCACGGGCATGCGCCCGCACCCAGCCGCCCAACCGCGAGATCAGCCGCCACGGCCCGGCCGGAAGCGTCCGCTTGCCCAGGCGGGGCGCCTGCGCGGGCAGACGCGCCACGAACCACAGCGCTAGCACCCCCATGGCGATGAGCAGGATCCAGGCACCCCAGGACATCGGGCTGGAGATCTGGAAGGTGACATACAGCCGCCAGACATGCCCGAGCTGGGTGAGATCGAACAGCAGCATGAACAGGCCGAGGGCCAGCAGCGGCGCGCCGGCCAGGTCAGCGACCTTGAGCAGGGTAGGAAAGCGCTCCGAGCGCGTCAGTCGCACAACGCTGGAAAGCATCATCAGCCCGGCCACCAGGCCGCCGAGAAAGAGATACAGCGCGATCTCCCACCCCCACGTCGTGAGCGTCGGGAAGATGTCGCCGTTGGCGCCGGTCAGCTCGACTTCGATGGGTGACATCAGTGGCCTCCCTTGCCCAGCTCCGACACGATGACGGGCTTCTGCTCGTCGGTCTCGGTGTTGACAAAGCGGGCGTTGAGATGAAAGAGCTTGGGTTGCGCGCCCGTTTCGGGCTTGACCACCTGATGGCTGTCTGCGTCGGCGATGGCCTGCCGCACCGGGCTGGTCGCACCGTCCAGATCGCCAAAGGCGCGCGCATGTGTCGGGCAGGTCTCGACACAGGCCGGCACGCGCCCGGCTGCGACGCGATGCTCGCAGAACGTGCACTTGTCGGCGTAGCCCTCGGGATGGATGTAGCGCATTCCATACGGGCAGGCCGTCACGCAGGCCTTGCAGCCGATGCACTTCTCGGCGTCGACGACGACGATGCCGTCGGCGCGCTTGTAGGTCGCCCCGGTCGGGCAGACATTGACACACGGCGCATTCGCGCAGTGGTAGCACTGCTCCATGCGGAACTCGCCCTTCAGGTTCGGGAAGGTGCCGGTGACGATCGAGCGCATGCGCAGGCGAAAGGCACCGGGCGGAAGCTCGTTCTCAGTCTTGCAGGCGACCATGCACGCCTGGCAGCCGATGCAGCGGCTGACGTCGATGGACATTGCATAGCGTGGCATGTCAACCTACCTTGGTGAGCTTCACGAAGTTGACGCGCATCCCGGCCCCGCCGCAGATGGGATCGAGCGCGTAGCGGGTTTGCAGCGCGGCGTCGCTGGCACCCCGCCCGTGGGCGCGTTTCATGCCCGGGGCGTTGTGGCCGAAGCCGTGCACCATGTAGACGGCGTCCGTGCGGATGCGCTCGGTCACCTTGACCCGCACCGGTCCGCTGCGCGCCTTGTCCTGGTTCTCCAGCATGACGCGATCGCCGTTCTTGAGCCCCAGCGTGGCCGCCGCTTTCGTGGCGAGCCACACCTCGTTCTCCGGCATGAGCTCATTGAGCACCGGCGCATTCTGGGTGCGCGAGAAAGTGTGCACCGGGCTGCGCCCGTACAACAGGCGGAAGTAACCTGCGGGCGGCTCGGGTGTCGGCTCGTAGTTCGGCAGCGGCGCGTGGCCAGACTTGGCCAGCGCGTCCGAATAAAGCTCGATCTTCCCGCTCGCCGTGGTGAACGGCGACTTGTTCTCCTTGAGGTAATCGTCGAGATACGGCTTGCCGGGTTGGACGGCGATGCCGCCCATCTCGCGCAGCTTGGCCACGCTCAGGCCTGCCGTGCCCAGACGCCGTTCGAGATAGGCATTGATGTCGGGCCAGTCGAAGTAGACGTCCAGGCCCAGGCGCAGGCCGAGCTCGCGCGCCATCCACCAGCCGGGCCGCGTATTGGCGACTGGCTCCATGGACTTCTCGCGCAGCGCGATATACGGCGTCTTGTGCGAGCACGCCCACAGCTCGTCATCGCGCTCGAGGTAGCTGCTCTCGGGCAGCACCACATCGGCCCAGGCCACGTGGTCCTGCGGCAGCACATCGATGACGACCACAAGGTCGAGCTTCTTGAGCGCTTCGATGGTGCGGGCCGGGTTGGGAATCGTGTGCAGCAGGTTCGAGCCATACACCACCAAACCCTTGATGGGATACGGCTTTCCGGTAATCATCGGCTCGATCAGCTCCTGCATCGCGGTCGAGCCGCGCAGGAACCGGTCGCGGATGCCATCCGCGCGCGTCTTGCCAGTAGGTCCGGGAGGCAACACGGCCTCCTCTCCAGGGGGAGACGCTCACCCACCCGCGCCGCCCACGACGGCGTAGGGCGGATGCGGATACTCCTCGAGATACGGGCCCTTGGTCAGGTAGATCCCGCCCTCGCGGCCATAGGCGCCCAGCAGCGCGTTGATGATGTAGATCGCGCGCATGCGCTGCGTGTCATTGCCATACCAGACCACATGGCGCCCGGGCACGATGACGGACTGCGGGCGCTGGCGCCCCATCAGCCGCGCCGATTCGCGGATCTGATCCGGGGTGAGGTCGGTGATCTTCGCCGCCCACTCGGGGGTCTTGTCAGCGACGTGTTTGGCGAGCTCGTCAAAGCCGTGCGTCCAGGCCTCGACATACTCGCGGTCATACAGTTTCTCGGTGATCAGGACATTGGCCCAGGCGAGCAGCAGCGCGGTGTCGGTGCCGGGCTTGATCGGCAGCCACAGATCGGCCTTCATCGCCACCGAGGAGAAGCGCGGATCGACGACGATCAGCTTCGCGCCGCGGGCGCGGGCGTTGGCCAGATCCTGCATCGGCGTGTTGCGCGCATCCTCGCCGATGTGCGTGCCGATCAGGGTCAGGCAGCGGGCCTTGTCCCAGTCGACGGGTTCGTGGTTGCCCACCGCGAGGCCGTAGGTGATGAGCGAGGCCTCCTCGCGCGGGCTGGTGCACAGCGATGTGGAGGGCTTTGCGCCGTTGGGCGATCCAAACGATTGCGGGAAGACATCGACGAACCAGGAGTCGCCGTTGGTGTGGCCAAGGAAGGCCACGGATTCCGGCCCGTCGGTATCGCGTATCTTGGCGAGCTTCTGGGCGGTGTAATCGAGCGCCTCATCCCAGCTCACGGCCTTGAACTTGCCCTCGCCGCGCTCGCCCACGCGGATCATGGGCTGCTTGAGGCGATCCGGGTCGTACAGAAAGCTCACCCCACCCTGCCCGCGCGCGCACAGCATGCCGCGGCTCTTGGGGTCTCTGGGGTTGCCATCGATCTTGACCACCCTGCCCTCGGCGGACGTGACCACCACGCCGCAGCGCCAGGGGCAGATGTCGCACACGGTGTAGGTGGTGCGGGTGGGCTTGCGATACCACGGCGTCTTGGCCGCCATCTTGCGCAGCGTGGCGTTGCTCGTGCGCAGGGTCGGCAGCAGCGCCGCCCCCACGGACAGGGCGCCCGCCCCACGCAAGAAGTTGCGCCGCGTCAGCGGCATTCGGGATTTCACCGTCACGGCAGAATCCTCTCCAGTTCAGCCCGCGCGCGGGCCTCACGTTCCATCGCGCGCGTGATGAGACACAGCGTGCTCAGCAGCCATTCCTGATCGATGTTTTCCTTTGGCGCGCCGACGCACACACCGGCTTTCCACAGTTGGACGCGGTATTGCGGCAGGGCCAAAGGCAGGATGGCCACGACACGGACATGGGGATGGTGTTCGATCAGGCTGCTGATGAGGGCCAGCGATTCGGGCCCAGCCAGCGCCCAATCCAAAAGCACCACGTCGATGCGCGCTTCCGCCAGCCGGCGCTCCAGGGCCGCGGCCGAGGAGACCTGCTCGGCAACGACATCGAGGGGGAGCATGGCCAGCGCCGCCTCCAGCAGACGCTGATACAAGTCGAGCGACGTGGTGTCCGGCGCGGCAATCAGGAGGCGAACGCGCATGCGCTCACCCTAGCGCGCCCGAGGGGGATTGTCTGTCAGGGGAAGCGGGACAAACGGCGGGGAAAATCCCCGACAGAAGCGCAGCCGGGCTGGCGGACCATCCCACCAGCCCAGCCACGGGAAGGGCGCTACAGCCGCTCGAAGCGGGCCTGGAAGAAGCGCAAGTACTTCGGCTCGTAGACCATCTTGAGGCCGCGGGTATTGGCTCGCGCGTCATAGACGGCCTTGACGGCCTCCGCCACGACATCCATGTGGGCCTGCGTGTAGACGCGCCGCGGGATGGTCAGGCGGGTGAGCTCGAGCTTGGGATAGTAGTGGTCGCCGGTCTTCGGGTCGCGGCCGGCCGAGGCGATGCCGCGCTCCATCGAGCGGATCCCCGAGTCGAGATACAGCTCGGCGGCCAGGGTCTGGGCCGGGAACTCGACCTGCTTCAGGTGCGGATAGAAGCCACGCGCGTTGAGGAAGATGGCATGTCCGCCGACCGGCCGGACGATGGGGATGTTCCACGTCGCGAGCAGCTCACCAAGATACAGCACCTGCCCGATGCGCGAGCGGATGTGCTGGCACTGCACCGACTCCTCGATGCCGATGGCCATGGCCTCGAGGTCGCGGCCGGCGAGACCGCCATAGGTGTGCAGGCCCTCGAACACCACGACGAGGTTGCGCAGCTCCTCGAACAGCTCCCAGTCGTTGACGGCCAGCCAGCCGCCGATGTTGACCAGGTTGTCCTTCTTGGCGCTCATCCAGGCCGCATCGGTGTAGGCGCAGAACTCGCGCACGATGGTGGCAATCGACTTGTCGGCATAGCCCGGCTCGCGCTCCTGGATGAAGAAGGCGTTCTCCATCAGGCGCGTGGCATCGAGATACACCTTGATGCCGTACTTGTCGCACAACGCACGAAGCGCCTTGATGTTGGCCATCGAGACCGGTTGCCCGCCGGCCATGTTGACTGTGGCGGCGACGGAGATGTAGGCGATCTGCGCGGCGCCGGCCTTGTCGATGAGGCGCTGCACCTTGTCCAGGTCGATGTTGCCCTTGAACGGCGAGAGGTCATCGGGATCGTGCGCGGCGTCGACGATGACATCCTGGAAGGTGCCGCCGGCCAGCTCCTGATGCAGGCGGGTGGTGGTGAAGTACATGTTGCCCGGCACATACTGGCCCTTCTTGATGACGGCCTGGCTGATGAGGTGTTCCGCGCCGCGGCCCTGGTGCGTGGGCACGATGTACTTGTAACCGTAGACGTTCTGGAGAGCGGATTCGAGGTGATAGAAGTTGCGGCTGCCCGCGTAGGCCTCATCGCCCATCATCATGCCCGCCCACTGGCGGTCGCTCATGGCGCTGGTGCCCGAGTCGGTCAGCAGGTCGATGTAGACATCCTCGGAGCGGAGCAGGAAGGTGTTGAAGCCAGCCTCGGCGAGGGCCTTCTCGCGGCCCTCGCGTGAAATGACGGTGAGCGGCTCGACCATCTTGATCTTCCACGGCTCCGCCCACGAGCGGCGGCCGTGTTGCTGTCCCATGGTCTGGGGCGCGGGGTGTGACATCTTGGTCTCCTTGATTCGGTTCGA
>JAIBCK010000097.1 GCA_019694215.1 Thermoflexales bacterium | reverse complement strand
TTCCGTAGGGGCGAAGCGTCCGCAACAGGTCGAGGCCTTCGAGTACGGTGGCGGACGCTTCGCCCGCCCCGCACCCGGTAGCGTCATCCGCACGTCACGGCGATGCCGTGTCGGCGAGACCGCGGTCCCGATGCAGGTCAGGTTCCGTAGGGGCGAAGCGTCCGCAACAGGTCGAGGCCTTCGAGTACGGTGGCGGGCGCTTCGCCCGCCCCGCGCCCGGTAGCGTCATCCGCACGTCACGGTGATGCCGCGTCGGTGAGATCGCGGTAGCGATGCAGGTCACGTTCCGTAGGGGCGAAGCGTCCGCAACAGGTCGAGGCCCTCGAGTACGGTGGCGGACGCTTCGCCCGCCCCGCGCCCGGTAGCGTCATCTGCCCGTCACGGCGAAGCCGCGTCGGTGAGACCGCGGTACCTATGCCGGTCACGTTCCGTAGGGGCGAAGCGTCCACAACAGGTCCAGGCCTTCGAATACGGTGGCGGACGCTTCGCCCGCCCCGCGCCCGGTAGCGTCAGCCGCACATCACGGCGATGCCGCGTGGGTGAGACCGCGGTACCGATGCAGGTCACATTCCGTAGGGGCGAAGCGTCCGCAACGGTTCGAGGCCTTCGACTACGGTGGCGGACGCTTCGCCCGCCCCGCACCCGGTAGCGTCATCCGCACGTCACGGCGAAGTCGCGCGGGTGAATGCGGGGTATCGATGCCGGTCACATTCCGTAGGGGCGAAGCGTCCACAACAGGTCCAGGCCTTCGAATACGGTGGCGGGCGAAGCAATCGCCGATACGGGGTACCCTGCCGCGGCTCGGTGGCGATCGCTTCGCCCCTACAAAACGCCGGCCCGCCTGCTTCGGTCCTCCGTCCGCCGCAGGCCCTACTTCGCCCCCATCCGCAGCGCGCCGTCGAGGCGGATCACCTCGCCATTTAGATAACGGTTTGAAATCAGATGCGTCGCCAGCGCGCCGTACTCCGCCGGCTCGCCCAGGCGGCTGGGGAAGGGCACCTGCTGCGCGAGCGAGGCCTGTGCGGCCTCGGGCAACCCGGCCAGCATCGGGGTGCGGAAGACGCCCGGCGCAATCGCCATCACTCGGATGCCGTGCCGCGCGTACTCGCGCGCCAGCGGCAGCGTCATCGCGGCCACGCCGCCTTTCGAGGCCGAATAGGCGGCCTGCCCGATCTGACCGTCAAAGGCCGCGACTGACGCGGTGTTGACGATCACGCCGCGCTCGCCGCCCTCGTCGGCGGCCAGCGTGGCCATCGCCGCCGCAGCCAGGCGAATCATGTTGAAGGTGCCGATCAGGTTGACCGCAATCACCCGCGAATACGAAGCCAGGTTGTGCGGCGCGCCCTTGCGCAGCGCCAGCTCGGCGATGGCGACACCGGCGCAATTCACCAACCCGCGCAACGGACCGGCTTGAGCCATGGCCAGGTCGATGCAGGCCTGCGCGCTGGCCTCATCCGTCACATCCGTGCGGATGAAGTGCGCGCGCGCCCCAAGCGCCGCGAGCGCGGCCTCGCCGGCCGCCGGGTTGATGTCGGCAATCACGACGTGGCCGCCGGCGTCGATCAGCGCGCGCGCGGTCGCCGCGCCCAGCCCCGACCCACCGCCGGTGACGATGAAGGTGTTGTCTTTGATCTGCACGTGCGCCCTCCCTGTGGGTCAATCCAAGCGTTCGATGATGGTGGCATTTGCCATGCCGGCGTATTCGCACATCGTCTGCAGGCCGTAGCGCCCGCCGCTGCGTTCGAGCTCGTGCAGCAGCGTCGTCATCAGCCGCGCCCCAGAGCAGCCCAGCGGATGCCCCATCGCGATCGCGCCACCGTTGACGTTGACGCGCGCGAAGTCCGCATCCAGCTCGCGTTGCCAGGCCAGGACCACGGTCGCGAAGGCCTCGTTGATCTCGATGCGATCGATCTGCTCCAGTTTCAGGCCGGCCCGCGCCAGCACGCGCCGCGTGGCGGGGATGGGTGCCGTCAGCATCAGGGTCGGGTCATCGCCGCACACCGCGAACTGGACCAGCCGCGCGCGGGGGCGCAGGCCAAGCCGGGCCGCGGCCTCGCGCGACATCACCAGCACGGCCGCGGCGCCGTCGCTGATCTGCGAGGCGTTGCCCGCCGTGACCAGGCCATCGGCCTTGAAGACGGTCTTGAGCGTGGCCAGCTTCTCCAGCGAGGTGTCCCGTCGCACACCTTCGTCGATGGTCATGTCGGGCTGTCCGCCACCCAATGGCACCGGGACGATCTCGCGCGCATAACGTCCGGCGTCAATCGCTGCGGCGGCGCGGCGGTGGCTTTCGAGGCTGAGCGCGTCCACGGCGGCGCGGGTGAGCGCCCACTTCTCCGCGATCAACTCGGCGCTGACGCCCTGCGGGATCAGCCCGCCTTCGAAACGCTCGTGCAGGAAGGGGCTGCCGGGCGTGCCCGGGGACACGGCGTTTGAGCCCATCGGCACGCGGCTCATGCTCTCCACGCCACAGGCGATGACGATGTCATACGCGCCAGCCATCACGCCCTGCGCCGCGAAGTGGACGGCCTGTTGGCTGCTGCCGCACTGCCGATCCACCGTCGTCGCGGGGACGCTGACCGGGAAACCGGCCGCGAGCACGGCGTTTCGCCCGATGTTCATGCCCTGCTCGCCGAGCTGGCTGTAGCACCCGGTGATGACGTCCTCGACCAGGGCGGGGTCGATGCCCGAGCGCGCGATCAATGCGCGCAGCGTGTGCGCCAGCAAATCGACGGGGTGCCAGGCGGCGAGTTTGCCATTGCGCTTGCCAATTGGCGTGCGCACGGCTTCAACGATGACGGCGTCTCTCATGATGGGTTTGAGGCGTAGGGGGAATGGGTCGGCCAGACAGCCAACCAAACGGTCGTTTGGTCAATGCTAGAATCCATTTTCATTCCTGTCAAGCCCGAATCCGTCGCAAGGAGCGCGCATGGACCTGCTCGAATCCCGAATCGATCCGACCACGCCCGAGTTCCAGGCCAACGACGCCCATCACCGCGCCCTGGCCGCGACGCTGCGCGCCCGGCTTGCGCAGACCCGCCGTGGCGGCGATGCCGCGGCGCACGCCCGCCACCACGAGCAGGGCAAGCGTTTTGTGCGCGAGCGCATCGATGCGCTGCTCGATGAGGGCGCACCCTTCCTCGAACTCTCCCCGCTTGCGGCCTGCGACCTGTATGACGGCGATGCGCCCGGCGCCGGCCTGGTTACCGGGATTGGTCCCATCCACGGGCGGTTGTGCATGCTTGTCGCCAACGACGCCACGGTGAAGGGTGGGACGTATTATCCTCTAACGGTCAAAAAGCATCTGCGGGCGCAACAGGTGGCGTTGGAAAACCGCCTGCCCTGCGTGTATCTCGTCGACAGCGGCGGGGCCTTTCTGCCGATGCAGGACGAGGTCTTCCCGGATGTCGACGACTTCGGGCGCATCTTCTACAACCAGGCCACCCTCAGCGCGCGCGGCATCCCGCAGATCGCGGCGGTGATGGGAAGCTGCACGGCCGGTGGCGCGTATGTCCCGGCCATGAGCGATGAGACCATCATCGTGCGCGGCACCGGCACGATCTTCCTGGGTGGTCCGCCGCTCGTCAAGGCGGCGACCGGCGAGGAGGTCAGCGCCGAGGAGCTCGGCGGCGCGGACGCCCACACCCGCGAGTCTGGCGTGGCCGATCACCTGGCCGAGGACGACGACGACGCGCTGGCGCAGGTCCGCGGCATTGTTCAAACGTTGGGCGCCGCGCCATCGGGCGGGCTGGATCAGATCGACCCCGAGCCGCCCGCATACGATCCCGCCGAGCTGTATGGCGTGCTGCCGGCCTCGTATCGCACGGGCTACGACGCGCGCGAGATCATCGCCCGCATCGTTGACGGCAGTCGCTTCCGCGAGTTCAAGGCCCGCTACGGCGAGACGCTGGTGTGCGGGTTCGCGCGTATCCACGGCTATCTGGTCGGCATTCTCGCCAACAACGGCGTGCTGTTCAGCGAAAGCGCGTTAAAAGGTGCGCACTTCGTTCAGTTGTGCGCGGCGCGCGGGCTGCCGTTGCTCTTCCTGCAGAACATCACCGGGTTCATGGTCGGCCGCGAGGCCGAACGCGGCGGGATTGCCAAGGACGGCGCCAAGCTCGTCAACGCCGTCGCCAATGCGCAGACGCCCAAGCTCACCGTCATTGTGGGGGGCTCGTTCGGAGCGGGAAACTACGGCATGTGCGGGCGCGCCTATCAGCCGCGCTTTCTGTGGATGTGGCCCAACGCGCGCATCAGCGTGATGGGCGGCGACCAGGCGGCCAACGTCCTGCTGACGGTCAAGCTGGAGCAGAACCAGCGCCGCGGGCTGCCCGCGCTCACCCCGGCGGAGCAGGAGGCCTTCAAGGCGCCGATCCTGGAGAAGTACGAGCGCGAGGGCAGCCCGTACTACGCCACCTCGCGGCTGTGGGATGACGGCATCATCGATCCGCCCGAGACGCGACGGGTGCTGGGGCTGGCGCTCGCGGCCTGCGCCGGCGCGCCGGGTGGCCGCACCGACTACGGCGTCTTCCGGATGTGACTCAGGCTAACGGGTCACATTGACCCAAACCGCGGTCGTTGTCCCCCACGCCCCGCTGCCATCGCGGGCGCGCCAGTAGAGCGTGTGCCGGCCAGTCGCCCAACCGCGAGTGTTGACCACCACGCGCACAGCTTCACGCGGCCCGTCCAGCCTGCCATCGACGGGAACGGCGGGCTGGGGACGCGCCGTCGGAAGCCAGGGCAGCGTGTCCGGCGAGACCTCGACCAGTGCGATGGGCTGCGCGGCTGGCCTCCCGACGCTGAGCCGGCTGACCATCGCCAGCCCGTCATCGACCACCGCCGTGAGCGTCACGCTCTCACCGGCCCGTACGGTCAGGCTGACAGGGCTGGTCACCGAGATGCGCGGCCCCTGCGCCAGCGCATAGGGCTGCCGCGCGAGCCGGGCTGCCTCGATCAACGCCGTGCGCTGCTGGGGCCAGAACTGGGCGTCGACGCAGCCATACGCGGGGGTGAAGCCGCCGCACGGCCCGCGCGAGGGGCCGATCTCGATCGTGAAGGCCGGGACGCCCAACGCACCATACGCGTAATCATCGGTCGTCCCGCTCATGGGATACAGCACCTCGCCAGGTTGCCCGACGGTGTAGCCGTTGTCCGCGGCGAGGCGGAAGGCGATCTGGCGCAGGCCGGTGTCGTTGGGGGCCCGCCGCGCCGCCGGGCAGGCGCGCATCCCGCAGGTGCTGAACGACCACGGCACCAGGATCTCATCACCAAACGCATGCAGGTTGAGGCTCAGCCCGCTGGCCGTCAGCGGCGCCGTATCGGTCAGGGCTATCCCGCGCTGGTCGGCGAAGAGCCCGCCGAGCAGGCGTTCGAGCGCCGCAGTCTCCGGCTCGGAGGCCGGGCTGGCACCGCGATACAGCGCCGAGCACGGGTTGGTCGCGCCCCCGACCTCGCCCCAGTGAAAGCTCGAATTACGGTTCAAGTCCACGCCGATCTGAACGCCCACGGTGGGTGTGAGCGGGCAGCTCCCGACCAGGGCATTCGCATTCTTGCGCTGCAGCAGGGGATGGTCGCCGCCGCGCTCGACGATGGCGCGACCGTCCGGGTTCGTCAGCGGGATCACCCACACTTCCGTAGTGTCAAGCACGGTCGCTAGATCGGGATCCTGGCCATCGCCTTGAATGAGCAGGTCGATCAACCGCCACGCAATCTCGCTGGTCGCAAGCTCACGAGGATGCTGCCCGGCCAGGACGAGCAGACGCGGCTTGGGCGCACCGGGCACCAGCGCGCAGTCGCCGGGCTTGCGCCGCGTGATGCACAACGCTTTCAAGGCGTATCCCTGGGTCGGGCTCAGGCTGCGCGTCCACGACAGACCATAGTTGATGATGACGGCCAGGTCCGGGCGGGCGGCCTGGACGGCTTCGAGGTGGCGCTCGTGTTCGGCCACGCTGTGGTATCCGGCGAAGAAGGTGTCGGCCGGGCCGGCCGCGGTCATCCGCTCGACCGTGCTCTCCGCGATGCTGGCGCGGAAGCCCGCCGCGCGCAGGCCGTCCAGCAATACGTCATCGCCCAACGCATACAGGGTGTCACCATCAGCGCCCTCCAGCACATCGACGCCCAGCGCCAGCAGTCTGGTCACGTCGTCGGCATCCCGGGGCGTGATGGCGATCATGAAAAGCGCCCGCGCCGGGGCGGGCGGGGCGGGCATCGACGGCGGCGTTGTGGCGCAGCCCGGAAGCGCGAGTGCGGCCGCGACCAGGCAGACGGCGATGAGGAGGCGACGCATACCCCCCGGTTATATCGCGCTTCCCGCCGCTATACTCGCCGGCGAACCATGCCGTTCTCACGCCTGTTGATCGCCAACCGCGGCGAGATTGCCTGCCGCATCATCCGCGCCTGCCGCGCCCATGGGCTGCGCGCGATTGCAGTCTTCTCCGATGCGGATGCCGGCGCGCCGCACACCCGAATGGCCGACCATGCCGAGCCCATCGGCCCGGCCCCGGCCCGGGCCTCGTATCTCAACATCGATGCCGTGCTGGCGGCCGCGCGGCGCTCCGGCGCGGAAGCCGTTCACCCCGGCTATGGCTTTCTGGCCGAGAACGCCGATTTCGCCGAGGCCGTCCTCGCCGCCGGGCTGATCTGGGTCGGCCCGCCACCCGCCGCGATGCGGGAGATGGGCGACAAGACCCGCGCGCGGACGCGCATGCAGGCGGCTGGCGTGCCGGTGGTGCCCGGCCTGCAGCCCGACAATGGCATGGACGATGCCGCGCTTGCGGCCGCCGCCCGCGCCCTCGGTTATCCGCTGCTGATCAAGGCCGCGGCCGGCGGTGGGGGCAAGGGCATGCGCGTGGCCGCGGAGGCGGAGGGTTGGGAACAAGCGTTGGCTGCGGCGCGGCGCGAGGCCGCCGCCGCCTTTGGCGATGATCGCGTCTACGTCGAGCGCCTGATCGCGCGGCCGCGCCACGTCGAGATCCAGGTGCTGGCCGATGCGCATGGCAACGTCGTCGCGTTGGGCGAGCGCGAGTGCTCGATCCAGCGCCGGCACCAGAAGGTCATCGAGGAGACGCCTTCGCCGGCGCTGTCCCCGGCGCTGCGTGAACGGATGTCCGCCGCTGCCGTGGCCGCGGCGCGCGCGGTGGGCTATGTCAGCGCCGGCACGGTCGAGTTCATCGTCGACGAGGCCGGCAACTTCCATTTTCTCGAGATGAACACGCGCCTGCAGGTCGAGCACGCGATCACCGAGTCGGTGCGCGGCATCGACCTCGTCGGCGCGCAGCTCGCCATCGCGGCCGGCCAGCCGCTGACGGCGTTGCCCGGGCTGGATGCGCCCCCGAGCGGACATGCGATTGAGGCGCGCCTCTGCGCCGAGGATGCCGCCGCCGGCTTTCTGCCCGCGACCGGCCAGATCACCGCGTATGCTGAGCCGACCGGCGAAGGCGTGCGTGTGGATGCCGGCGTCGAGGCCGGGTCGGTCGTCGGCCCGTTCTACGACTCGCTGCTGGCCAAAGTCATCGTACACGCGCCGGATCGCGCAACGGCCATCGCCCGGATGCGTTCGGCGCTGGCGGCGTATCGCGTGGAGGGCGTCTCGACCAACCTCGCCTTCCTGGCCGACGTCATCGCGCACCCGGCCTTTGCCGCCGGCGAGACGCGCACGGATTTCATCTCCCGCCACTTCCCGGTCTGGCCCCTTGCCCCCGCGCCTGAGCCGCGTAACCCGTGGCAGGCCACGGATGGCTTTCGGCCGGGTGCCGGCAGCGCGGCGTCTCGCGCCCCGGTTGCGGCCCGTCGGGTGGTCGCGAAGTCCGGCCCGCACGCGCATCGGCATGTCGATGAGGTCACCGCGCCGATGCCCGGCCAGGTGATCGAGGTCGCGGTGGCCCCCGGCCAGACCGTTGCGCGCGGCGCGCCGTTGGTGGTGCTCGAGGCGATGAAGATGGAGCATCGCCTGACCGCGGCCGGCCCGGCGACGGTCAAAGAGGTTCGTTGTGCGAAGGGTGATGCCGTCAACCGCGGGCAGGTCCTGCTGATCCTCGACGCGCTGGCGTAGCGAAAAACAAAACGGGCGCGGTGCTTGACCGCGCCCGTTTGCGTTCGGTATTGGATCAGGCCGTGGCCCTGCCGATCACGTCCGCGAGCGTGCGGACCGCGATGTCGGCCTGGGCCTTGTCCAGAATCAGCGGCGGCGCAAGGCGCAGCGCGTTGGCCCCGGCGGACAGCGTCAGCACGCCGGCTTCGTAGGCCGTCTTCATCACCCGGTCGCGCAGCGCCTCGTCCTCGCCGCGGCTGGCCGGATCGGTGATGAACTCCAGCCCGATCATCATGCCGCGCCCGCGCACATCGCCCAGGCGGGGGAACTCGGCAGCCACTTCCTTCATCCGCTCGATGAGGTAGCCACCCACGCTAGCCGCGTTGGCAACCAGCCCGCCATCGAGCAGGTCCAGCGTGACCATCGCCGCAGCCGCCGAGACGGCGTGCCCGCCGAAGGTCGTGCCGTGCGCGCCGGCCGGCCAGGTGTTCAGCTTCTCCTTGAACAACGTCGCGGAGAGGGGATAGCCCGAGGCCAGGCCCTTGGCCATGACGACGATGTCGGGCGTCGCCATGTCCTCGTGCTCGAAGGCGAAGAACTTGCCCGTGCGGCCCGCGCCGGTCTGGACTTCATCGGCGATCATCAGGATGCCATACTCAGACATGAGCGATTGCAGGGCCTTGAAGAAGCCCTTGGGCGGCACGATGTAGCCGCCTTCGCCCTGGATCGGCTCGAAGACCACGGCGGCCACATCCTCGGGCGGCAGGCTGGTCTTGAACAACGTACGAATGTGCTCCAACACCGCATCCCCGATCGAGTCGGCACTTGCGCCCAGCGCCGGGCGATACGGGTTGGGGTAGGGCACGTGCGTGACCGGGTAGGCCATCGGCCCAAAGCCCTTGCGATACTTCGACGACGACGCCGTCAGCGAGACCGAGCCCGCGCTGCGGCCGTGGAAGGAGCCCGCGAAGGCGAGGAAGTACGGGCGGTGCGTGGTGTAACGGGCCAACTTCAGCGCAGCCTCGATGCCCTCGGTCCCCGAGTTGCCGAAGAAGCAGCGATACCCGCCTCCCAGCCGCTTGACCAGGCGCTCGGCCAGCGTGGGCAGCGGCTCGTGCGGGAAGAGCGTCGAGCAGGTGTGGATGATCTTCTTGCTCTGCTCGGTGACCGCCGCGACGATGGCGGGGTGGGCGTGGCCGGTGGTGTTCACGGCAATGCCGGCCATCATGTCGAGGAAGACATTGCCGTCGACGTCGGTCAACCATGCGCCTTCGCCCGATTCAGGCACCAGGGGGAGCGGGTGGGAGTTCGAGTTCGAGATGACCGCGCGATCTCGCGCGAGCAAGGCCTGAGCCTTCGGTCCGGGCAGGGGGGTGTGAATCTGGGGTCGCATCATGGCGCGTGTTCCTTGGCGGCCGCGTTTCGCAGCCGGGGTCCGGCTGAAAAGTGGCCCGCAAACGAGACGGACTTTGGCCGGTTTTTCCGGCCACCTGATTTTATCTCAGCGGCGTCTACGCCCCGAGCGCGTCGCGGACGGCCTGCTCGATCACCCGCGCGGCACCCTGATCGGGCGCGTCCGGGGTGACCAGGCGCGACTTCATCACGGCCAGGCACAGCCCGCTGGCCGGATCTGCGTAGCCGCTCGATCCGCCAGCGCCGGGATGGCCGAAGGCGGTCTCACTGCGGCTCATCCCGGAGAGCGCATAACCGCCGAAGTACCCCATCCGCTTGGGCACCGGCAGCGCCAGGACCAGGTCAGCGTCGCGTGTGACCGTGCGCGTCGCCTGCGTGATCCGGTCGGCCGGAAGCAGCGGGCCGCGCCCGTTCACCGGCTTGCCAATCAGGCTGGCGTAGAAGCGGGCCAAGCCGCGCGCGCTCATCACGCCGCCGGAGGCCGGCAGCTCTGTCATCCACGCCTCCGGGTCATTGGCCCCGACGTGCAGCGGATAGAGCTGCAGGGGGATGGCCTTGAAGGCCATGTGATCGAGCGGCGGGACCGGGACCCTGGGATTTGGTGGGGCGGACTCCAGCTGGGCGATGCGGCCACGCACGTCGTGGCGCGCGCCGACAAAAAGCGAGTCGCGCACGCCGGCCGGACCAGCCAAATCCTCGGCCACGATGCGGCCGATGTTCCGCCCGTCGACGCGGCGGGCCAGCTCGCCGAGAATCCAGCCGAAGGTGACGGCGTGGTAGCCGGTCTGCGTCCCCGGCGCCCACAGCGGCTCGGCGGTCTCGATCCAGCGCACCATCTCGGGCCAGTTCAGGAGCGCCTCGCGGGTGACGCCGGCGGGCAGGTGGACGAGCCCGGCCTGATGGCAAAGGGCGTGTTGTATCGTGATCGTGCGTTTGATTTCGGCCGCCGGGCCGGAGGCGAAAGCCGGCCAGTGCCGCGCGATGGGTTGGTCGTAGTCCAGCTGGCCGCGCTCGGCGAGCAGGTGGATGACCGTCGCCGTCAGCGCCTTGGTGCACGAGTAGGCGACAAACAGCGAGTCGCCGTCGAGGGGGCGGCCGGCCGCATCGGTCCCCGCCCAGGTGTCGACGATCAGCCGGCCCTCCAGAAAGGCCGCCACCTGCAGGCCGCGCTCGACGCCGCGACCGATCAAATCCTCCAGGACTGCCTGGACGCGTTGCTGTGGGGATGTCATGCTGCCTCCTTGGCGTTGCCAACGGGATCGTATCACCGTGGCCGGGGCATGCACCCTCCTTGGGCGACGGCCCAGAAGATGAGGGCGATGCGCTAGACGAGTTTGTAGTAGAACGCCGTCGCGTGCAGGGCGCCGCTTGCGCTGCGGGCGTAGCGCGGGATGCTGCCGATGTGCGTCCAGCCCACGCCGCGATACAGCGCCTCGGAGGGATCGCCCGCGCGCGTGTCCAGCACCAGTGTGCTGCGCCCGAGCCGCCGCGCGGTGTCGTCAAGGGCGAGCATCAGGCTGCGCGCCACGCCGCGCCCGCGCCATGCGCGCAGCACCAGCACCTTGGCGACCTCGGCGCGGTGGCGCCCGTTCTGGCGCGGGCTGAGGTCGAGCTGGGCGGCGCCGATCAGGTGCTCCCCGGCCAGCGCAGCGAGCAGCACGCGGCCCCCGCCCGCGACGGCATCGGCAACCCCGTTGGCATAGCGCAGGCCCTCAGTATCGGACAACGGCGGAAGATAACCCACCGACGCGCCGCCGACGCCGGCATCCGCCAGCAGCGCGGCGTGCGCGGGCGCGAGGGCCGCGGCCTCGCGCCCCTCCAGCGCGCGCAGCCGCCAGCCTGATCCCCGCAGCGGGAGGCCGACTGCGCGCAGGGCGGCCA
>JAIBCK010000096.1 GCA_019694215.1 Thermoflexales bacterium | reverse complement strand
CTGTGGAATGCCGGCTGGTTTGGCGCCATCGCCGCCGTGGTGATCCCCGGGCCGATCGCGCTGGTCGCCTTGCTTGTCATGCTCTACGGCCTGCTCGGGGCCGGACAGCCGTGGATTCACGTGGACGTGGAGACCGGCGAAGAACATTGGCCACAGCGCATCGCCCTGACGCTGCCGCTGCCCCTGCGGCCGGCCGGCGTGTTGCTGCGGGCGCTGAGCGGCCGGCTGCCGGCGCTGCGCCGAACCGCCATCGATGACGTCATTCTTTCGTTGGACGCCGCCGACCTGAAGCGGAATCCGCTCATCATCGACGTGCCTGAGGGCGGCAAGGGCCAGCAGGTGCGCCTGGTGGTGGGGGTCTAGGCGATGGCGGCGGTTGACCTCCAGCCGACGTGGGGCGTTGGCACAGCCGTGGCGCGCGCGCTGGATGGCGCGGCCGGCGCGCTGCAGCGAATCGCGCGCAGCCGCCTCAGCCTGCCCCTCGCGCTGGTGCTACTGTTTGGCGCGTTGTACGCGATTGGCCAGCAGGAGACGGGAAGAGGCGACCTGCGGGTGTATCCGGTGTCCCTGGCGGACCTGTCCGCCAGCATGGGCGGCCGCTACGTCCAGGTGAGCGGCGTGATCAACCCGGAACGGACATATCAAACCCGGCTCAAGCTGGGGCCGTTCGAATTGCGCGGTGGCACCTGGGTGGCGTTTGTCACGCCGGGCCGCGCCGAGGTGCTGTGGCTGACGCGCGAGAGCGCGCCAACGGCCACACCCGGGGTGACGCAAACGCTGGTGGGCCGGCTGACCCTTGGCGCAGGGCAGGAGCCACCGTTGTATCTCGAGGTCGGCGGGCCACCGGACGTGGCCGCGCGTGATCGGCTGGCGACCGCAGGGGGCCTGGTGCTGGCGGCACTCGTCGGGATGGCCGCCCTGCTGGCGCTGGGGCACGCGGTGCAGTTCGTGCCGGGGCTGCCCGGGCGCCCCACAGAACGCGCAGGCGAAGGGCTGCGCTACTGGTGGTATGGCGCACTGGCGGGGGCCGGGTCCCCCATCCTGCTGCGGCATGCGCCGATTGCGATCACCCCGCAGCGACGCGGGTTGCAGATCGCCGGGGACGGCCCCGGGCCGGTCTGGTCGTGCGAGATCCGCCGCGTGCGGGCTGCGCGCGCAGCCACCATCGCCACGCCGGAGGGCGCGCGGGCGGGGGTGCGGGTGACCTTTGAGAACGAGCACGGGTTGAAGCACGATGCCGTCATCGCGGCATCAAACCTGAATGCGCGGGAGCAGTTGCTCGCGGCGTTCGAATACGTGGGGGGTCAGAATGACTAGTTCAATCGTTGGGCAGACGCCCGACGCAATCGAGGGGCGGCGCTGGCTGCCGCGCTTCATCACGATCTGGGCGGGCCAGGCGGCCTCCCAGTTCGGCAGCCAGGTGGCGCAGTTCGCGCTCGTGTGGTGGATCACCCAGACCACGGGCTCGGCGATGGCGCTCAGCCTGGCAACGTTGTGCGCGATCGTGCCGTCGGTCATCATCATGCCCTTTGCGGGCGCGCTGATCGACCGCTGGAGCCGGCGCAAGATCATGCTCGTATCGGACACCCTCAGCGCGGTGATCGCGCTCAGCCTGGCCGGCCTGTTCGTCAGCGGGCAACCGCGCCTCGAGCTGATCTACGCCGCCATCCTGCTGCGGAGCGCCCTGGGGGCTTTCCAATTCCCCGCCATGCAGGCCGCGACGAGCACCCTGGTGCCGGGGCAGCACCTCACCCGCGTCGGCGGGCTGAACCAGATGCTGCAGGGCGCGATGGGCATCTTCGCCCCCGCGACCGGCGCCCTGGTCATCAGCGTCGCCCCCATCGCGGCGGCCATGGGCATCGATGTGCTGACCGCGCTCATGGCCGTCGTGCCCCTGCTCTTCATCGCCATCCCGCAGCCGGCGCGCCGGGCGGCGACGGGTGACGGCGTCGAACCGCGCACGGGTCTGTTGCAGGAGATGCGCGAGGGCCTGCGCTACCTGCTGGGTCATCGTGGCCTGCTCTTCGTCGGGCTGGTTGCGGCGCTGCTCAACTTCCTGCTCACGCCGGCCGGCGCACTGATGCCGCTGCTCATCACCGGCCACTTTCGCGGTGGGGCCGCAGAGCTGGCCGGCATCGAGGCCGTCGGCGGGATTGGGCTGGTGCTGGGCGGCGTTCTGATGGGCATCACGGGCGGGTTCAAGCGCAAGTCGGACAACCTGATCATCGGCGGGGCCGGCATCGGCCTGGGCATCGGGCTGATTGGCCTCGTGCCCGCCGAATTCTTTGTCCTGGCGATGGTCGCGATGTTCCTGACCTCGATCGCGCAGGCGACGGCCAACGCCACGGCCATGGCGCTCTTTCAATCTGAAGTGCCGCCCGACATGGTGGGGCGCGTCATGTCCCTGCTCGGCACGGCGTCGATGGGCATCTCGCCCCTCAGCCTGCTCATCGCCGGACCTTTTGGCGAGGCCTTTGGCCCACGCCCGTGGCTCGTGATGGCCGGCGTCCTCAGCATCGTCGTGTGCGCGGTGGGCGGACTCTCGGCCCAGGTCCGCGCCCTGGGGATGCGCCCGCCGCCGCACGCGCAGACGCCGGCGCCGCAGTCCTAACCTGTCAAACGCTCACAGTTCCCATACGGAGGAAATCAAATGGCAACCACAGAAGAACGACTCAAAATCTTGAAGATGATCGAAGAGGGCAAGATCAGCGCCGAGGATGGTGCCAAGCTGTTGGCCGCCCTGAGCGCGCCGCCGCCGCGCAATCCGGCGGGTGCGGTGTCGGCGCCCGCCGGCGCAACGGTCGGCGCCCCTGCGCGCTTCCTGCGCGTGCGGGTGACCGACCTCTACACCGGCAAGACCAAGGTCAACGTCAACCTGCCGCTCAGCCTGGTCAACGTGGGGATGAAGATCGGCGCGCGCTTCGCACCGAACCTCGGAGACGAGGACACGGCCGCGATCCTCGAGGCCATCCGCAGCAACGCCATCGGAAAGATCGTCGACGTTCAGGACGAGAGCGACGGCGAGCACGTCGAAGTCTTCATCGACTAGCGCGCCCGCGCAGCGAAGGCGTCCTTTGCAGCGCGCAGTCGGGCCGGATCGGCCAGCAGGTGGAGGGCGGTCAACGCCATCGCCTTCGCGGCGATGAGCATGCCCTCCATCCCGCGCGGCGAGGCGGCCGCTTCACGAAAGGCCGGCGTGTGCCAGGCGGTCGGCGCGTCGGCGATCTGCACGATCGGGTGGATCGCGGGGAGCACGGCGCTGATCGAGCCCATGTCCGTGCTCGCGGCCCCATCGGCCTGCACGCGCTGCCAGGGCACGCCGAGCCGGACGAGCTGGTCGGCGAACAACGAAGCCATCGGCGCATTGGTGAGCAGGGGCTCGATGCGCACAACGACACGACTTTCCATGCGGGTTCCGGTGGCTAGGGCGGCGGCTTCGGCGCAGGCATGGACGCGCCGCACCAGAACATCGAGGTAGGCCGGGTCGGGGCTGCGGACGTCCAGCCGCGCCGATGAAAAAGCCGGCACGATATTCGAGGCCTCGCCTCCGTTGATCACGAATCCGGACATCCGGCTGTCCGAGCGCACATGCTGGCGCAGCGCATCGAGGTAGCCAAAGAGCAGGCGCACGGCGTTCAGCGCGCTCGCCCCGTGCTCCGGCGCCGAGGCGGCATGGCTTGCCGCGCCGTGAAAGTCATACTCGACGCGCTGGATGCCAATGAAGGTCGGCGCGACAGCCGTATCCATCCCGGCGTGAAACATCATGGCAGCGTCGAACGTCTGAAACACACCTGCGTCCCGCAGCACGATCTTGCCGATGCCAAGCTCCTCGGCCGGCGCGCCGACGACGGCAAACTGACCCGGCAGGCAATCCGACACGGCATTCAGCCCCACGGCCGCAGCCACCGCCGCGACCCCGATCAGGTTGTGGCCGCAGGCGTGGCCAAGCTCGGGCAAGGCATCGTACTCGGCCACGAGCGCGATGCGCGGGCCAGTCATCTCGCCACCCCGCGCAATGAACGCAGTCTCGAGCCCCGCCGTGCCGCGCTCGACTTCAAGTCCCCGTGCCGCAAGAAAGCCCGTCAACGCTGCAGAAGCGTAGCGCTCTTCAAGGCCAAGCTCCGGGTGCGCGTGAATGTCGAGGCTGAGCGCGACCAAGGCATCGCGCGCGTCATCGATGGCGGCGAGCACGGCTGCTTCGGCGGCTGCCAGGTCAAGGGGAATCGTCATGTTCAGGCTTGAACGGCGCGTCCGACGCTTACATCGGCATGAAAAAGCCCCGCATCGCCGTCAAACCTCTGGGCGCGTGCGGGGCGATGAGCCATGCAGGACTCGAACCTGCGACACAGAGATTAAAAGTCTCCTGCTCTACCATCTGAGCTAATGGCCCGCCGACATCATTTTATCGCATGGCCGGCCGCCCCACGGCAGGCCGTCCTTACGCGTCCAGATACGTCCAGCCGCTGACATCGGGCGGTGCGATGCCCGCCTGGGTGAGGATCACCATGATCTGAGCGCGGTGCTCGGTGGCGTGGTTGATCGCCTGTGTCAGAACGAGCGCCGCAGGCACTTCGGCGCGATAGTGCTCCCATTCGACGAGCGACGATGGAAGCGAAGCGGCGCGCTCTGCCAACTCAAGCAGCAACGTGCCCGTCCGCGCGAGCGAGGCGCGCACCTGCGCCTGCGTCTCGAAAGCCGGTCGCTCTGACTTGGGAAGCGCTGTCGCGTTGGCCAACCGATACGTATATGAGACTTCGGCGCTCGCGATGTGACGCCACGTCTCCACAAGCGTACCGAAACCGCCGCCCACTTCGGTCGTCCACACGGACGCGGGCGCGGCCACGCAGAAGTCGAACAGGGTCAAGTTTGCCCAACGGTTGTGCTTGAACAGCATGGTTGGAAACGCGTCGGTGAAAGCGAAGTTCGTGGGTGTCATGCGGCCGAGTGTAGCAGCGCTTACGCAGTGGTGTTTTCGTCTTTCCGATTTGGTCTTGACATAGAACGGATGTTCTATTACGATATCGCCATTAGAACAGATGTTCTAAGCGCGCGATGAACCCGGTCCCCTTCATCCGGGTTCATCGCATCGAGGCTGACATGAGCAGGCGAATGATGACCAGACTGAACAGTGACTCGGACCAGATCGAGGCCGTGCTCCGCGACCGCAAGGCACCCGCCACGGTCGTCGGCGGCAAGGTCACGCCCGGTTTTGTTGAGTATCTGCTGCGTCCCTACCCCGGCACAAAGGTCAATGCACTCAAAGCGCTGCGGGCAGACATTGCGCTCGCAGTCGGCAGCGAGGATGTGCGCATCGCCCAGCAGGGCGGCCATCTCGCCGTGCAGGTCTCCCGCGAGGTCGAGACGCGGCGCCGGGTGCGGTTGTCTGCGCTCATGGAGCGCGCGAGCAAGGTGGCCGACTACACCGCCGTGCTTGGGCTGTCCGAGGACGGGGCACCGCTCATGGCCCGCCTGTCCGCTCCCGAGGTTGGGCATGTGCTGATCGCTGGGGCGACCGGTTCGGGCAAGACGCTGCTCGCCCAGTCGATGATCCTGAGCTTGTGCGCGCGGCAGCGGCCGCGCCAGCTTGGCATCATCGTCATCGATCCGAAGCTACGGGCGGACAACGCATTTGCGCGACACATCGAGGAACACCTGCTGCTGCCCATCGCGCACGATGCGACATCCGCCACGGAGGCGCTTCGGCGGGTATGCGATGTCATGGACCGGCGCATCATCGACGGGCCGCCCGTGCCGCGCATCGTCGTCATGATCGACGAGCTCGCGGATCTGTGCATGACCGGTGGCCCCGTGGTCGTTGACGCGCTGACGCGAATCGCGCAACGCGGCCGCGAGTCCGGGCTGCACCTGATCGTGTGCACGCAGAAGCCCAGCGCCAAGGCCATCGGCCCGCTGCTCAAGGCTAACCTGCCGCTGCGCCTGGTCGGCAAGGTCGCGTCGCTGGAGGATGCCCGGACGGCCGCCGGGGTGCCGGGAACGGGCGCCGAGCGGCTCAACGGACGGGGAGACTTCGTTGCCGTGACGGGTTCGCGCGTGATTCGTTTTCAGGCCGCCGAACCCGACGTGTTGACGCCATCGGTTGGCCGTTTGCCAGCCCAGCCTGGGCTCACAGGCTTGTATGGCAGTGGGCTCGAACTGCAGGCCGCGCGCTAGCGCCGCCGGGAGGGAACATCATGGAACGCCTTGTCAAGACCAGCGCCGTCGCGCTGATCATCTTCGCCACCGTACTTGCGTTTGTGATTGGATCGCGGATGGAGCAGTCGACCATCGTTTTGCTGAGCGGGGCCGCGGTCGGCATCCTGCTGTGCGCGCCCAGTGCGGCAATCCTCACCTATTCCGCAATGCGCCGTCGGGATGCCAACGCTGCGGTCCGTGAGGTGCGGGTGCCGCGCTTCACGACGCCGCTGCCGACCGAGACCCCGGCCTACTGGGCGATGCCACAGATGCCGTATGTCATCGATCCCAGGCGCATGTCGCAAGGCCTGATGCCCGGCACGTCGTACGGCGCAATGGATCCGAACTATCAGCTGCCCGCGCGACGGCGCTTCTACGTCATCGGCGAAGGCGGTGAGGCGTCCGAAGTCGGCGAAGAGGGTTAGCGGCAGGCCGCGGCGGGTGCCGGTTTCGCGGATCGCCACGAACCGTTGTGCCCAGCCTGCGGCTTCTTCTCGAAGGCTACAGCAGGATCAGCTCTGTCTGCGGCGTGGTCAGGTATTCGGCACCGGCGTCTGCCACGACCACGTTCTCCTCGAGCCCAAGATAGCCGTGGCCTTCCACCATGGTCCCTAGCTCGATGGCGTAGATCGCCCCGCGCTCGATGGGCTTGTTGGGCAGGTCGCTGTACTTCTGCCAGCGCGGTCCAAGGATGCCGCCACCGTCGTGCACGCGGCGACCGAGGTGATGGGCAAAGGCGTGCATGAACTCCGGGTATCCCTGCTGAACCATCGTTGTGCGCGCAGCAGTATCGACTTCGACGCCGGCGATGCCGGGCTTGATCGCCGCCCGGCCCGCCTCCAGTGCGGCGCGGCAGGCCGCCCAGGCCGTCGCGACGGGCTCCGGCGCGGTGGTCTCCCCCTCGCGCAGGATGTAGGCGTTTCGTTGGAAGTCGCTGCAGTAGTCGTTGACGCGCAGGCCCATGTCAATGTGCAGGACCTGGCCGGGCGTCACGACCAGCTCAGCCGGGATGCCGTGGCCAATCGACGAGTCCGGGCCGGCATTCACGATGGGGTCGGTCAGCCGCTCCCAGCCAAACTCGGCCCCAAGCTCCGCCGCATAGACGCCCGCCTGACGGTGAATCTCGATCTCTGTCATCCCGCGTACGGGCAGGGCAAAGAGTTTCGCATACAGATCGTGGGTGCGCGCAATCGCGGTCTGCACCCGCGCGCGCTCGGTGGTCGACTTGCGCTCGCGCAACCGACGCACGACGTCCTCGGCGCTGGTGAAGCGCGCCGGATAGGGCGTGCCGGCCAGCAGCTGGGCGAGCTTGGCATACATGCCAAAGGTCAGGCCGTCGGAGGCCGGGTCGCTCAGTGAGTAGTTCAGGCCAATCGATTGCGGATCGAGCTTGCTCAGCACATCGCGCAGGTGCGGCTCGATGGCGGTGTCGTAGCCGATGATCTCGTCCCAGGCCTCGAGTTTGCGCACGTTGTCGGCCTCGTAGCGCCCAACGATGGCAATCTTTCGTCCGCTTGCCGTGATGATGAGCGCGCTCACCCAGGTCAGGCCGAAGCCGGTGATGAGGTCGAGTGCGGGATCCATCACCTGGCCCGTCTCACGCACAAAGGTGATCCAACAGTCCAGCTTGTATTCCCGCAATAGGGCGACGGCCTGGTCGAGTTTTTCGGCGACGATTTTGCTCATGATTGGGTGATGCGCTCGTAGAGCGCGCTGAATTCCTCTTCGGAGTAGAAGTCGATGATGATGCGCCCGCCCTTGCGACCGCGGCGGAGGGTGACCTTTGCGCCGAGCGCGTCTCGGAGGCCAGCCTCGTAGCGCTTTCCATCAGGCCAGCCCTTCGCGCGCGCCGGCCGACGGGCCTGCCCGCGTTCACCGAGTTTTCGGACGAGTTCCTCGGTCTGTCGGACGTTCAGGCCATCCCGGGTGACGGTCTCGAGCGCGACCAGCTGGTCGATGGCGCCCGGCAACCCCAGCAGCGCGCGGGCGTGGCCCTCGCTGATCTGGCCGTTCATCAGCGCGGCCTGCGCCTGACCGGGCAGCTTGAGCAGCCGCACAGTGTTTGTTACCGTTGTGCGGCTCTTGCCCACCCGCTCCGCTACGGACTCCTGGGTCAGCCCGAACTCGTTCATCAGCTGCTGATACGCGGCCGCCTCCTCGAGCGCGCCGAGGTCGCTGCGCTGGATGTTCTCGATCAGCGCCAACTCCAGCATCTGCTGCGGGGCGACATCCTTGATGATGACGGGCACATGCGTCAGGCCGGCCAGTTGCGATGCGCGCCAGCGACGCTCGCCGGCAATCAGGGTGTATGGCGCGCCAGGGCCTGTTGTGCGGGTGACGATGATCGGCTGCAGGATGCCGTGCTCGCGAATGCTCGCGGCCAGCTCCTCGAGGTTGAGGGCCTCCAGCCCGCGCGTGAGACGCGGTTGGTGGGGGTTGGCGCGAATCTCCCCCACGGCGATCTCGACTGCGCCCTTGCCGGCCGCATTGGCTTCGTTTGCGCCCGGGATGAGCGCCTCGAGCCCGCGACCCAGTCCGATCGGCTTAGGCATTGGGGGCCTCCACAGGCGCGTCCTGCGTGACCGGTTCGAGCGCCACCGAAGCAGGCACAGGCGCCTCGCTCAGCCGTTTGATCAGCTCGTCGGCCAGATCGTTGTAGGCCCGCCCGCCCGGCGATGCCGGCGCATAGGTCTGAATGGGCTGGCCATGGCTGGGCGCCTCGCTCAGCCGGACGTTGCGCGGGATGCGGGTGCTGAACACTTTCGCGCCGAAATACTTCTCGGTCTCCGCGATGACCTGATTGGCCAGCGCCGTGCGGGCGTCATACATCGTCATGATCAAGCCGACGATGTCCACCCGCGGGTTCAGCCGCTGCCGAACGAGCTGCACCGTGCGGGTAAGCTGGCTCAGCCCCTCGAGCGCAAGATACTCGCACTGAACCGGGATGAGCACATCGGTCGCGGCCGTCAGCGCATTCACCGTGAGCAGGCCGAGCGAGGGTGGGCAATCGATGAGGATGACGTCGTAGCGTTCAAGCTCGGTCGCCAGCGCCTGACGCAGACGGTACTCGCGGGCCAGCTCGCCCACCAGCTCGACTTCGGCAGCGGCCAGGTTGGCCGCGCTCGGGATGATCGCCAGGTTGAGGCGTCCGTTGATCAGTGTCGCGCGCGAGGCGGTGGCATTGCCCAGCAGCAGGTCATACGATGATGCGGCGATCTTGTCCCGCGCGATCCCCAGGCTGCTCGTCGCATTGGCCTGCGGATCCATGTCCAGCAGCAGCGTGCGCTGGCCGCGCGCTGCCAGCGCGACGGCGAGATTGACCGAGGTGGTGGTCTTGCCGACCCCACCCTTCTGATTGGCAACAGCAAAGACGCGGTTCATGCTTCCGCATCCGAGTTTAGCGCAGCATTGCAGCGGGCGATATCGGCCGGGGTCGGCAGGCCCTGCAGGTTGGGCCGCGTGACGGATTGGGCGGCAATGCAGCAGGCGTAGGCGCAGGCGTCGAGCGCGGTGCGGCCGGCCCGCAGCGACACAAACAACGTCGCCGCAAAAATGTCCCCGGCCCCCGTCGGTTCGACCTCCACCACGCGCGGGGCCGCAACCCGGTGCGGGACGCCATGAACGTAGGCGTGGCAGCCATCCTCTCCCACCGTGACGACGAGCAGGCGCGTCTGCCTGGCCCATAGTTCGGCCAGCGCCCAGTTGCCGCCGATGTCATGGATGCTGCACACGACCGCATCGGCGCGGCGCAGCACCCGCAGGCCGTCATCCCACGGGCCTTCTGTGACGCGCCCTGCCGCGTCCCATCGGCGCAGCCAGCCCTGTGGCGTGACGCCGACAAACGCGTGCGGGGCCACGACATCCACGATGCTCGTGTCGACCTCATTGCACAACGGTGCGAGGTGAATCACGTCCGCCTCACGCAAGGCCGGCGTCAGATCCGCCGCCAGCAGCCGACGCGCGGCCGGGCGGGTGATCTGGGTGCGTTTGCCATTGGCGTACAGATTTTCGAACTGTGTGGTCGCCGGCGCGGGGATGCGCAGCACCTCGATGTCCGGGAACACCTTCGCCCAGTCAAACTCCTGGCCGGCGACGGTCAGCACTGCGACGTCGTCGACCAAGGCGCGCGCCGCGCGGGCCGAATACATGACGGTCCCGCCCGGCGTGTTGCCGGTCGGCCACACGTCGACGGTGACATGCCCAATCGCGAGATAGTCCATCCGTGCTCCAAGCGCCAGACGCGACGGGATGCGCCGCGGCCGGCAATTCGCGTTGATTCAACTCCGGGCGAGTCCGCGGCGTCAGTGTTCCTTCGGCTTGACGACGACCTTGCGGCGGGCGCCCTCGCCCGTGCTTTCGGTGAAGACGCGGTCATCGTCGCGCAGGGCCAGGTGAATGAACCGTCGCTCATTGGCCGGCATCGGTTCGAGCGTGACGGAGCGGCCCGTCTCTGCGACCCGATCCGCCATGCGGCGGGCCATCTGCATGATCTTGCGTTCGCGGGCGGCCTTGTAACCATCCGCGTCCACCGTCAGCCGCAGGTTGGACTTCATCTGATGCGCCCACATCATCTGCGTCAGCGTCTGCAGCGCGGACAGGCCTTCGCCCTGATAGCTCAGCAGCAGCTCGGCATCCGGGCCCGACACGTTGACGTAGATCGAGGCTTCGTCGTCCGAGGCCTTGGGGGCCACCAGCTCCGCTTCAACGGCGACATCGAGCCCCATCCGCTCGACCAGGCCCTGGGCAATCTCACGCGCCAGCGGCGCCGCATTCTCGGGGATGCTCTCCGACGTGAACGGCGCGCGGGGTGTAGCGTCGCTGCGCTCTCCGCGATCGGTGGCAGCCTCGGCGGGCTCAGCGGGCGGCGTGGCCGGCCGACGCTCTGCGCGCTCGGGGCGTTCCTGGCGCTTCTGTGGTTCGCGCGGGGCCAGCGGGCGACGCGGGGGTTGGGCGGGTGTGGCCGGGGCCGGCGCGCTCTGCACAACGGGCGGTGCAACGGCGGCCGGGGGCGGGGGAGGCGGCGGCGGGGGAGGCGGCGGGGCCTCCATCGGCTTGGGTGGCGCGTTCAACGCGGTCACGGCCGCGGCGCGCGTGCGCGCCTCGACCTCGGCATACGGGGTCATGCGCACCTTGGCCGGCCGGGCACCGATGCCCAACACGCCACGCGCGCCTTCATCCACAACC
>JAIBCK010000011.1 GCA_019694215.1 Thermoflexales bacterium | reverse complement strand
GCGTCGCTGTTGAACCCGCGCTCGCGCAGGCGCTCGACGGTCACGCCCGGGCTGCCCTTGAGGGTGGCCGAGCCCTTCGCATAACGCACAATATCCTCGATCTGGCTGTCGCTGTAGCCGAGCTTGCGCAGTGCCGGGGGCAGGCTCTGGTTGATGATCTTGAAGTAGCCACCGCCGGCCAGCTTCTTGAACTTGACCAGCGAGAAATCCGGCTCGATGCCGGTGGTGTCGCAGTCCATGACCAGGCCGATCGTCCCGGTCGGGGCGATGACGGTGACCTGGGCGTTGCGGAAGCCGTGCGCCTCGCCGAGGCTCAGCATGCGGTCGGCGTCCTCGCGCGCGGCGCGCAGCAGGTCGCTGGGACAGTACTCGGGATCGATGCCGTGCGCGGCCATGCTCAAGCCCTCGTAATCGCCGGCGGGCGCGTTGTAGGCCGCGCGGCGATGGTTGCGGATGACGCGCAACATGGCGTCCCGGTTGGGCGCGAAGCCCGGGAAAGTGCCGAGCTCGGCGGCCATCTCGGCGCTGGTCGCATACGCGCCGCAGTGCAGCATGGCGGTGAGGGCGCCCGCGATGGCGCGCCCGGCGCGGCTGTCGTACGGAATGCCCTGGATCATCAACAGCGCGCCGAGGTTGGCATAGCCCAGGCCCAACGTGCGGAACTTGTCACTGAGCTCGGCCACTTCGCGGCTGGGGAACTGCGCCATCAGCACGCTGATCTCGAGCACGATCGTCCACAGACGGGTGGCGTGCCGGTAGGCCTCGATGTCAAAGCGCCCGCTCGCTTCGTCATAGAAGCGGGCCAGGTTCAGGCTGGCCAGGTTGCAAGCCGTGTCGTCGAGGAACATGTACTCGGAGCACGGGTTGCTGCCGCGGATTTCGCCGTCCGCAGGACAGGTATGCCATTCATTGATCGTGTCGTGGAACTGCATGCCCGGATCTGCGCTCTGCCACGCCGCATCCGCGATCCTCTCCATCAGGCCGCGCGCCTTGATGGTCTTGCGCGGCTTGGCCGTTCCACCGCTGCGGCGCGCCTTCTCGATATCCGTGCGCCAGGTAAGGCCCCAGTCACCATCAGCTTCGACGGCGCGCATAAAGGCGTTTGTCACACGCACGCTGTTGTTGCTGTTCTGGCCACTGACGGTGGCATACGCGTCGCTGTTCCAATCGGTGTCGTATTCCGGGAAGTGCAGCCCGGTATAGCCCTGCTGCGCGTACTGAATGGCGCGCTCGATGTAGTTGGCCGGGATCAGCGCGAGCCGCGCATCGCCGATTGCCTTCGCGAGCGCCTTGTTCTGGCGGCGGTCAAAGCGAATGGCGATGTTCTTCTCGGCATGGCAGGCCTTGATGATTGCGTTGAGGTGCAGGTTGTTAAGCCGGCTGCCGGTCACCAGCGCGGCGACCTTCTGCTCCTCCGCCACCTTCCAGTCGACGAAAGTCTCGATGTCCGGATGGTCGATGTCCAGAATCACCATCTTGGCAGCGCGGCGCGTGGTGCCACCGCTCTTGATCGCGCCGGCCGCGCGGTCGCCGATCTTGAGGAACGACATCAACCCGCTAGACCGTCCGCCGCCGCTCAGCGGTTCGTTCTCACCGCGCAGGCTCGAGAAGTTGCTGCCGGTGCCGCTGCCATATTTGAAGATGCGCGCTTCGCGCACCCACAGGTCCATGATGCCGCCCTCGTTGACGAGGTCGTCACGCACGGACTGGATGAAGCAGGCGTGCGGTTGCGGATGCGTGTAGGCGTCATCCGACGCCAGCACCTTGCGCGTCTTGGGATCGACATAGTAGTGGCCCTGCGACGGGCCGGTGATGCCATAGGCCCAATTCAGACCTGTGTTGAACCATTGCGGCGAGTTCGGCGCAGCCATCTGCATGGCCAGCATGTAGCACAGCTCATCGTGAAATGCCCGGGCATCCTCTTCGGTGTCGAAGTAATTGTGCTTCCAGCCCCAGTAGGTCCAGCAGCCTGCCAGGCGGTTGAAGACCTGCCGGCTGTCGCGCTCGCCGGTGTTGGGCTCGGCACCTTCGGCCGGCACGCTGCGTTGCAGCCAGGACGGCACGCCGCGCTCCTTGACTGGCTGGGTCTGGCTGGGGACGCCGGCCTTGCGGAAATATTTCTGGGCCAGGATATCGATAGCGACCTGTGACCACTGCGCCGGAACGGCGATACCGGTCATCTCGAAGACCTTCGAACCGTCCGTGTTGCGGATGCTGGACGCGCGCTTCTCGAAGGCGATGCTGCTGTAGGGCGAGCGCTTGGGCTGAGTGAATCGACGGGTGATCTTCATTCCAATTCCATTCAATGAATGTTGGGCGCGGAGGGACGCGCTAACGCTCGCCAAGAAGCTTCTCGATCTCTCCCTTGACGCTCTCGAGATCCTTCAGGTTTAGGTAGACGATGGCGTAGCGGATGTAGGCGACTTCATCCAGCCCACGCAGGCCCCGCAACGTGATATCCCCCACATCACGCGCCGAGACCTCAGGTTTGCCCAGGCCAATGACCTGAGCCTCGATCTGGTCCGCCAGCCGCTCGATGTCCGAGGCTGGCACGGGCCGCTTCGCGCACGCGATCCGCAGCCCTTCCAGGATTTTGTCCCGGTTGAAGGGTTCGCGCCGCCCGCCGCGCTTGACCACGAGCGGCGCGACATCGACCACACGCTCGAGGGTACTGAAGCGACGCTCGCACGCCTTGCAGGCGCGCCGGCGTCGGATGTTTCCACTGGCTTCGCGGACGGTGTCGATGACGTGTGTTTCGGTGGATCCGCACTGCGGGCATTTCATGGACGCTCGGTTGACATAACGATGGCCATCGGCCCATCTATTGGGGCGAACATACGTTCGACCCAACATATGGGGCGGATGGGACGGTGATTCTATGAAGCACAGGGCCCCTTGTCAACAGGTCGACGGGGAGACCTGACCTTAAAGTTCAGCGTTTAGGAAGGGGTGGGTGAGCGTTCCAGCGTGCAAACTTCACCCGCCAACGGAATGACTCAACGCGAGGGTCTAACGGCGATTGCGCAGGAAAGACGGCACTTCGAGATCCTCGGGGTCGTAGGTCGTCTGCGATGCGGGCGCGGGTGAGATTCCCTCGTCACGCGTCACGGGCGCCGGCGTCGTCCGGAACGTCGATGTGCTGCGTGCCACGGTTTCGCGCTCGCGCGTCGAGGACGGGCGCGTGATGCGCCGCGTCGTCCCGGCCGTGTGCTCGAAGCCGGTCGCGATCACGGTGATGCGAACCGTGTCCTTCATGTTCTCGTCGATCACAGCGCCGAAGATGACATTGCAGTCTGGGTGCGCCGCCGAGCGAATGAGCATGGCGGCCTCGTTCACCTCGTGTAGCGCGAGGTCCGGGCCGCCGGTGACGTTGAACAGGATGCCATGCGCGCCGTCGATGGTGACATCGAGCAGGTTCGACGTGATCGCCTGCTCGGCGGCAGCACGGGCGCGGCCTTCACCGGAGGCGGTGCCGACGGCCATTAGCGCCGCCCCACCCTCGCTCATGATGGCGCGAACATCGGCGAAGTCGAGGTTGATCAAACCGGGGGTCGTGATCACCTCGCTGATGCCCTGGATACCCTGACGAAGCACATCGTCGGCGACGCGGAAGGATTGCGCGAGGCTGGCGCGCTTGTCGACGATGTCGAGCAGGCGGTCATTGGGGATGACGATCAGGGTGTCAACGTGCTCCTTCAGCCGTTCGATCCCGGCCTCGGCAGCGCGCTGGCGCGGCGTGCCCTCGAAGGAAAACGGACGGGTGACGACGCCGATGGTCAGAGAGCCCTGCTCCTTGGCGATGCGGGCAATCACGGGTGCCGCACCCGTGCCGGTGCCGCCTCCCATGCCTGCGGTGATAAAGACCATGTCTGCGCCCTTGATGACGCTGAAGATCTCATCCGCCGACTCCTCGGCCGCCTTCTCACCCTGGCTCGGATTGCCCCCCGCACCAAGACCGCGTGTCGCCTTGTCCCCCAGCCGGATGCGCACAGGCGCATTGCTCAGCATGAGGGCCTGCTGGTCGGTGTTGACCGCCACAAAGTCGATGCCCTGCATGCTCTCGGCAATCATGCGGTTGACGGCGTTCTGCCCGCCGCCTCCCACACCAATCACCTTGATCTGTGCCGGTGACTCGGCGTGGCTGGCGTACGAGGGTCCCGACGGTGTCGGGTTCGCACCCTGGTTCCTTGCGTTGGCCTCGTTGTAGCTGTTCATCGTCCCTCATCGTTCACCCGCCCTCGACGTCCCAGGAGCGCGTAACATCCCCTCCCGTCGATTCGGGTGCCAAAGACACTGAAAGAGCATTTTAGTGGAGTTATCCACATTGTCAACCCATTTTGTCCACACCTGGCCGCATTTGGTCCACAAATCACGCAGATTCGCGAGGACAGATCGGGCAGATGCGGTGGGAAAGGTGTGGATGCCGCGGAACTCAGCTGTCGGAGCGCGGCAGGAGATTGCCAAACCAGCCCTTGACGTCGATGCGCAAGTTGGGCAGGACGCGCCGCCGACGGGAGGGCTTCGCGACCACATTGAGCATCCCCCACTTGACCAGACCGACCGCTGTCGAATAGGCCGGCGACTTGATCGCATCGACCAGACCATGCAAATTGGACGGTGCGGCGAGGCGGACCGGCAGACGCGCGACCTCGCGGGCCACCTCTCGCAGGCCGGGCAGTTGTGCGCCCCCACCCGTCAGAACCAGGCCCGCGGGCAACAGGCCGTCATAGCCGCTGCGCTTGACCTCGAGCATGATCAGGTCGAACAGCTCGCGGGCGCGCTCGTGCAGGATCTCCGCCATGTCACGGCGCTGGATGGTGACATCGCCTTCATCGCCAAACCCGGCCGCGACAAAGGGCGCCTCGGTGGTCAGGTCGCGCAGGCTTGCCTGTCCGTGGGCGAGTTTGATCTGCTCGGCGGTGTCCAACGGAAGGCGCAATACCTTGGCCAGGTCGCTGGTGAAATGCCATCCCCCGACCTCGAGCACGCTGACATGCCAGACGGCGCCGTCGATGTAGATGGCAATGTCCGTTGTGCCGTGGCCGATGTCCGCAAGCACCACACCCATCTCGCGCTCGGTCGGCGTGAGCGTCGCCTCGGCCGATGCGAGCGGCGCGAGAACGGCCTCGGCATGCTCGATGCGCGCACCATGCAGGCACTTGTACAGATTCTGGATCGCCGTCGACGATGCCGTCACGATGTTGGTCTGCGCTTCGAGGCGGTAGCCCAACATGCCAAGTGGATGACGCACGCCCTCCTGTTCATCGACCTTGAAATGCCGCGGGATGACATGGATGACCTCGCGGTTGTTGGGCACGGTGATGGCCTGTGCGGCCTCCAGCACCCGGTTGATGTCCTCCGACGTGACGCCCTGCTCACCGCGGCCGATGGCCACCGCGCCGTGGCTGTTCTGCGACTGAATGTGATTGCCCGCAACACTCACGAGCGCGGTGCTCATCGTGGTTGCGGACGAGCGCTCCGCGCCATCGACGGCCTCGCGGATCGCCTGGGTGACCTCGCCGACGTTGACGATCTGCCCGCGCTTCATGCCGCGCGAGGGCACGATGCCAACCCCAATGATCGAGAAGTCGCCTTCCCGCTCGCCGGCCTCGCCCACGAGAGCGACCACTTTGGAGCTGCCGATGTCAACGGCGCTGACGATTTTTGCACTTTCAGCCATGGTACTGTGTTGCTACCTCACATAAAACGGGGCATCGACGATGTGGACGTCGATAACCTTGGGCTGAATGTTACGCGCAATCAGCTGTTCTTTGAGCAGCTCGGCGAGCCCGGCGCGCTCACGCATCTCGCCGGCCGTGGTGCTCGTTCCCAGCTTCACCCGCGTGTTGCGCTCATTGACAAACGACAGGCCTTCCTTTGCCGAATAGGTGTACTGGCTCACGTTCGGCAGCGCAGCCGCCAGCTCGGTCAACGAAAGAGTCAGGGCAGGATCGACCGATCCACCGTCCCTGGGCAGGGTCGCGCCGTCCTCCAGGCGGACGATTGTGCGTGCGCGGGCGTTGTCCCAGGTGCGCTGCGCGCGGCCCGTCGCATCGAGCCACATCGTTCCATCAGGGCCATCGAGGCGGGCCAGCGCCTGCGAGACCTTGACGAGGATGAGGCACGGCTTCTGCCATTCACACGTGATGTTCGCCGCGTCGATGCCCGGCAGTGATTGCACCCGGCGCGCCGATGCATTCAGATCGAGCAGCAGCCAGTGCTCGCCCATCACCCCGCTGGCGGCGAGAATGCCCTGCGCGGCGATGCCTTCATTGCCCTCCACACGCGCCTCGCGCACGCGAAACTGGTCGCTGCCAAGGAAGCCGCCACCACCGACGAGTACAACAAAGGCAAGCAACACAACGCCGATGCCGC
Organism: Thermoflexales bacterium; assembly: GCA_019694215.1. Classification (GTDB taxonomy): domain Bacteria; phylum Chloroflexota; class Anaerolineae; order J036; family Brachytrichaceae; genus Brachythrix. The sequence goes on along the minus strand of JAIBCK010000011.1, from coordinate 44,889 downwards.
GCAGCAGCCTGCGTCGACCCTGTCCGGAATCCCGGGAGGGGTTTGACGCCGGGTCAAAACGGCGGCTGCGCGTCTCGGTCGACCGAAAGCTCATGTCGTCTGGGCATCCTCCAACGAAAGGTCAATCATACGGGAGAGCAGCGCCGAATATGGCAGCCCGGATGCCTCCCACAGCTTGGGATACATGCTGATGCTGGTGAAGCCGGGCATGGTGTTTGCCTCGCTGACGAAGACCTCGCCCGCCGTCGGGGTTGTCCCACGTGGGGAGCCATCCATCAGGAAGTCGACGCGCGCCAGCCCGCGCGCATCGATCGCCAACGCGACTTCGATGGCCGTCTCACGAATCAGCAGCGCGAGGGGCTCCGGGATCGGCGCCGGAATCATCAGCTTCGAGGCTTCAAGGCCCGTGTCCAGATACTTGGCCTCGTACGTGTAGAACTCGCGCAACGGCATGATCTCACCCACCACCGAGGCCTCGGGGTGATCGTTCCCCAGCACGCTGACTTCGAGCTCACGCGCCCGCGGAACCGCCCACTCGACCAACGCCTTGCGGTCCCAGCGAAACGCCTCCGCCAGGGCCGCCGGCAGGTCGGACGGCTGTTTGACCTTTGTGATGCCCACCGAACTGCCCATGTTGGCGGGTTTGACGAAACAGGGAAAGCCCGTGACCTCGGCAATGCGCGCCGTGATTTCGGCCGTACGGTCGCGCCAGTCCGCGCGCGTGACGGCGACATACGGCACGCTGGGCAGGTTGCGCGCCCGCATGATGTCCTTGAAGGCGAGCTTGTCCATCCCTACAGCGGACCCAAGCACCCCCGGCCCCACACACGGCACATTGAGCAGGCGACACAGCCCCTGCACCGTTCCGTCCTCGCCCATCGGCCCATGCAGGACGGGGAAGACGGCGTCAAACGCTCGCAGCCCTTCCATCGGGTGCGACCAGCGCCCGTCCCGGTCGATGAAGATGGGGGTGACCTCAAAGCGGGTCTCGTCCAGATACTCCATCACGGAGCCGGCCGACATGATGCTGACATCGTGTTCTCCGGACTGGCCGCCGTACAGAACGGCGATGCGCATTCGCGCGGGGGTGGGTTTGTCGATATCCGTCATGTCAGCTGCCGATCTCCAACGGTGCGTCTCCCTCATCCAGGGCCGCGATGGCGTCCCACTCCCCCAACAACTCAACCTCGAGCGCGAGTACAACGTCAAAGCGGGTCTGCACCTCGTGACGGGCCAGCTCGATCAAGCTGTGGATGTCCGCCGCCGTCGCCGTGCCGGTGTTGACAAAGAAGTTGGCATGGCGGGTCGAGATTTGCGCGCCGCCAATCTGATGGCCCTTGAGCCCGGCGGCCTCGATCAAGCGACCGGCGAAATCGCCGGGCGGGTTCTTGAACATGCTGCCCATCGTCGCGCCGGGCGGCTGGCTGGCGCGTCGCTTTTCGTTGAACTCCGTGGCCCGGCGCTCGAGATTGGCGCGATGGTCGCGGCGCAGGTCCAGCAGCGCGTTCAGCACCACGGGCCGGGCCGCAGGTGAGAAGGCCTTGAGCGCCGTGCTGCGATAGGCAAAGGCCAGCTGGCGAGGCGTCCACCACTCCGGCGCGCTTGCGCCGCGCCGCAGCACGCGCACCATGTTGACGCAGGCGGCCATGTCGGCGCCGTGCGCGCCGGCATTGCCGACGATCGCGCCTCCCAGCGTGCCCGGCACGCCAATCGCCCACTCCAGCCCGCCGATCCCCCCCTCGATGCAGGTGCGCGCAAGCGAGATCAGCGCCACGCCGGCATCGGCATCCACGCGCGCGCTGGTGTCCGCAAGGCGCGTGCGCACCTCGCGGGCCCGATTCAGGATCACCAGACCGCGCACGCCTCGATCGCTCACCAGCACATTCGATCCGCCGCCGAGCACGTGACAGGGCAGGTCCATGGCATCCGCCCGTTGGACAAGGGCGACGAGCTCGGCCGTGCTGCGCGCCTCGATCAGCAGGTCGGCCGGGCCGCCGACGCGGGCGGTGGTGTGTCGCGAGAGCGCCTCATTCACCCGCGCCCGCGCGCGCAGGTCCGCAGCATCGATGACGGGGAATTCGGGCTCGCTCATCCCCCTGCCCCCTTCAGTGCCGCCAGCAACGCCTTGCCGACCTGGTTGCCATCGCCGGCGCTCAGTGTGATGACGACATCGCCGCCGCGCGCCAGCGCGAACAACATCCCGGTCGCGTCGGCCATCGTTGCCGCCGGGCGCGAGGCGGGATGCCGGATCCGCCGCGAGATCGCAATCGCGTTCAGCCAGTTGGCGTCGGCAGGGAAATCCGCCAGCGCCTCGCGCGCGGCGTAGACGGGTAACGTAATAATCTCATCGGCGTCCTTGAAGGCCGTGGCGAACTCGTCCATCAAGGCGACGGTGCGGCTGAAGGTATGCGGCTGCCAGATCGCCCAGATGCGGCCCACCGGAAAGCGCTGGCGCGCCGCGGCCAGGGCCGCGCGGATTTTGGCGGGGTTGTGGGCATAGTCGTCGATGACGCGCACCCCGCGCGCCTCGCCCAGCAGCTCAAAGCGACGCTCTGCGCCGCGATACGCGCCAAGCCCGGCTGAGAGCCGGTCCACCGGAACGCCCAGCGCATCACCCGTCGCGAGCGCGCACAACGCATTCAACACGTTGTGATCGCCAGGCACCCGCAGCGAGCAGGTGCCCGCCTGCCCGGCCGGGCCAGTGAAGGCAAAGTCGATGCCCCCGAGTGCATTGGGGCGCAGCGCGGTCGCGCGCCAAGCCCCCGCATGCAGGCCGTAGTCGATCAACGGTGCCGTCAGGGGCGCGGCGCGGCGCAGCGCCTCGCGGACACCGGGGTCGTCCGCGCAGGCCACCACAGCGCCCTCGGCCGGAGCGCTGCGGGCGAACAGGGCAAAGGCATTCTGTGTATCGCTCAGGTCCTTGAAAATGTCGGGGTGGTCGAACGCCACGCTGGTGATGACGGCCACGGTCGGCGTCAGGCGCAGGAAAGTGCGGTCATACTCATCCGCCTCGAGGACGAAAACCGACCCGCCGCCATGGCGGGCGTTCGTGCCCAACGGAAGCGGGGTGGCACCAATGATAAAGGAGGCGTCCTCGCCCGCCCCGATCAAGGCCGTGGCCAGCATTCCCGTGGTGGTCGACTTGCCGTGCGTGCCCGCCACGGCGACACCAACCCGCCCCTCCAGCAGGGCGTTGAGCAGCTCACCGCGATGCCAGACCGGCAGACCCCGCCGGCGCGCCTCGACAAGCTCGGCGGCATCGCGTGGAATGGCCGACGACGGTGCCACGACCTCAACGGCTGGCAACCCTTCGCGGGCATCGAGGTGTTCGGGAAGGTGCCCGACCCAGGCCGGGATGCCCTCGGCGTTCAACGCCTGGAGCAGCGGTGACGCGGCGCGATCATCCCCACTGACCTGATCGCCCCGCGCGTGGAGGAGGCGGGCGATGGCACTCATGCCGGCGCCGCCGATCCCGAGCAGGTGTATTCGCATCGTTATATGATCACGATCAGGATGAACAGCACAAAGGCGATCAGGACGAGGGTCAGACCGGGTCCGGAGAAGAAGGTCGCGGCGGAGTTCTTGACAAAGAAGAACTGATCCCATCCGGCCTCGGGGCGCGAGAACAGAACCTTGCCAGCTGAAACGAAGTTGCCATTGGTCAGCACGCCTGCCTGCCAGGCAAAGTACGCCAGCGAGCTGAAGAGGATGAAGCCATTCAGCAGCCCGAGCACGATCGCCAGCACACTCTGCGCGGCGTCACGTTTGCCACCTTCGACCTTGCGATTGGTCACCACACCGCCCAGGTAGCCAAAGAACGTGATCAGCACAAACGGAGCCGCCCGCCAGAACCACTTCCACTCCGGCCCGGCGGTGCCCGCCAGCGAGGCCAATTCCTTGTTGAACTGGTTGACCACGAACAACCCGAAGATCATGCTGAAGGTGACGAGCACCTCGCGCACCCAGCCGCGTACGGCGCCAACGGCACCGAACATCAGGACGAAGACGATGAAAACGACATCCGCATTAATCATGGGTTTGCTCCGCGGCTTGCGCCAGCAATCTTCCGATGTTATCAGCCCCGTCGCGCCGGCCGAGCCCGGCCGAGGCCTCGCGCATCCCGGCCAGCCGCGCGGCGTCCGCCAGCAGGCGCTCGACCGTGACGACCAGACCCTCCGTCGGGTCCGACAGGCGCGCGTCCTCGAGCATTACTGCTGCCCCGCTTTCAGCGAGGTAGGAGGCATTCACCCGCTGGTAGCGCCACGCATGCGGGTACGGGATGAGCACGGCCGGCACGCCCAGCGCGGGCAGCTCCCCAAGCGAGCTGGCCCCCGAGCGACAGACCGCCAGATCGGCGGCCGCGAGCGCATCCACCATCTCATCGTGCAGATAGGCATAGGCGCGGTAGCGCGCTTTCAGCGCGGCCGGCAACGCCTCGCGCGCCGCCTCGACCTCCGCCCACTCGCCCTGCCCGGACACGTGCACCACGATGGCGCCCGCGAGCAGGCGCGGGAGTTCGGCCAGCACCGCGCGGTTGATCGAGCGCGCGCCCTTGCTCCCCCCAAAGACAAGCACCACCTTCTCATCGAGGGGCAGACCCAGCGCCGTGCGGGAGCGTTCCCGCTCCGCGGTGATGAAGGCGTTGCGCAGCGGATAGCCCGTCACGACCAACTTGCGCGCGTCGATGAAGGACGCCGATTGCGGCGTCGTGGCGGCCACCCGCCACGCCAGGCGCGCCATGACCTTGAGCGCGAGGCCCGGCTCGATGTCGGGCAGGAAGACCAGGGTCGGTACCCGTCGCAGCCACGCCGCGATGCTGACCGGCACCCCGACAAAACCACCCGTCAGGAGCACCGCTTGCGGCCTCCAGCGACCGATGAGGCCCCAGGCCTGCGCGACGCCGCGCAGGGTTCGCCACGCTCCGCCCAACGTTCGAAGAACACCGACCCCGTGCATGGCGCCCGCCGTGATGCCGGCGAAGGGAATGTCATCGCGTTGGACGAGCGCCGCCTCCATTCCGTTTTGGTTCCCGACGAACAGCGCCTCCACGGGTTGATGTTGTGGTTCGCCGGACCCGGATGTCGCGCCCGACGAGGACGGGGACATCCGCATTCGTCGTAACGCTGACAGCGCGGTTAGTGCGGGGAGCACGTGTCCGGCCGTTCCCCCGGCTGAGAGCATCACCCTCACCTTGATCACCTCGTGTCGGACGCGCCTGCGCGCGGACCCGGGAGGCCGCGCGGGCGGGCGCCATTGCCAAGCGACGGCTACCCCTCGATACGCTCAGCACCAGCCCGCAGGCCGCCATCACCGAGACCAGCGACGTGCCCCCGATGCTGAGGAAGGGAACCGGAATCCCCGTGAAGGGGATCACCTCCATCAGGGAGAGCGCATTGATACAAAGCTGCACAACCAACCAGGTCATCACCCCAACGCAGATGAAAGCGCCGAAGTGCGAGTCGGCGCTCCGCGCGATCGCCAGACAGCGCCAGGCGAAAAGGGCGAACAGCGCCAGGGTGAGGATCAGCCCCAACAGGCCCAACTCCTCGCCCAGCACCGCCAGAATGCTGTCCGTCTGCGGCAGCGGCAGGAAGCCCTGCTTCTGCGAGCTGCTCCCCAGCCCGGAGCCGAAGAAGTGCCCCAACGCAAAGGCGATCTTGGCCTGCGGGACGTGGTTCTGCCAGTAGTTGGGATCGGTGGACTGCGCAAAGTTGGCGACGCGCGCCGCCGCGTGCGGGAACAGGGACATGAGGACGGGGTATGCCAACGCACCCGTCACGCCGGCCGTCGCTCCCACCGCCAGAAAATGCTTGAGGCTGGCCCCTGCGAGAAAGAACATCATGACCGAAATCGCGACGACGACCGAGGTCGTGCCAAAGTCGGGCTCGACGATGATCAAGAGGGCGGTGATGCCCACGATGAGGCCGAAGGGCAGCAAGCCCGTCAGGAAGCTGCCGAGCTGGTCGCGGCGCGAGGCCAGCCAGGTGGCCCCGTAGATCACCATTGCGCCCTTGGCCAACTCGGAGGGCTGAAAGCGTCGGTCGAACAGCCAGCGGCTGGCACCGAGCGTCTTCTGGGTGAAGAGCACGGCGACGAGCAGCAGCAGGACCACTGCCATGATCGGCAGGGCGAACCTGCGCCAGATGGCGTAGTCGACTCGGCTGATGACGAGCATGCCGGCGAGGCCGATGCCCGCGGCAAAGAGCTGATTCATGAACTGCTGGGAAACGAGCGTCCCCGACGTTTCGTCGAGGTAGAAGAGCGTGGAGCTGAAGGCCATCACCAGCCCGAGCACAAGCATGCCGAGCACGATGAAAAGCAGTGTGCGGTCCATCGGCAAGGGCAGGTCATCTGCGCGGTGACGCATGCGGCCAGTAGCGGGAAGTGCGGTTGTGTTCATCGTCTTTGGCTGCCCCCCGCAAGCGATGGGCATGACGAGCCTGTTGTCCTGTTGCGTCTCACGTCAGCGCGTCGACGAGTGCACGGAAGTGTTCTCCGCGCTGCTCGAAGTCGCGATACGCATCGTAACTGGTCCCCCCGGGCGACAGAAGGGCCACATCACCCGGATGCACGATTTCGGACGCCCGCGCCACCGCCCGATCGAGCGTGTCACACACGCTCATCCGGCCGGCAGGCAGGCCCGCGGTAGTCAGTTTACCCGCCACCATGCCACCCATTTCGCCGAACAGCACGACGTGGCGACAGCGTCGCACCATCTCCGCTGCGACCTCCTCCCAGGGCAGTTTCTTGTCCCGGCCCCCCACCATCAGGACGATCGGCACCTCGAAGCAGCGCAGGTCCGCCAGCACGCGTTCCGGAGCAGTTGCAATCGAGTCGTTATAGAAGCGCGCCCCGCGCCACTCACGGATGAGCTGCAGACGGTGTGCAACGCCTTTGAACGACACAGCGACGCGACGGATCGCCTCCAGCGACGCGCCCCCAAGCGCGCCAAGAAGCGCCGCCGCAAGCACGTTGCGCACATTGTGGTCGCCCATCAGGACGATCTCGCGACGAGCGCAGATTCTAGCCTCGATTCCGCGCGCGTGGAGGCGGAGTTGCAAATCGCCGTTTCGATCCAGCCAGGCCCCATCGCCCTCCGGCGGCCGCGTCAGCGAGAACGTCAGCCGCGCCCCGGCCGGATGCAGCGTCGCCGAGAGCGGATCGTCGGCCGACAGCACCGCATGGTCGTCGGGGCCCTGGAAATCCAGGATACGGCGCTTGGCGGCGGCATAGGCGTCCATCGTGCCGTGTCGGTCGAGGTGGTTGGGGGTGATGTTGGTGATGGCCGCGATGTGCGGGCTGCGGGTCATCAGGTCGAGCTGGAAGGAGGACAGCTCCATGACCACCTTGTCGGCCGCGCCGATGCCATCCACCTGTTCGATCAGCGGGTTGCCGATGTTGCCGCCGACGTGGACGGCTGGCCCTCCCGCAGCAGCGGCGCTCGCGCGCAGCATCTCGCCGGTCAGCGTGGTCGTGGTGGTTTTGCCCGCCGAGCCCGTGATTCCAATGATGGGCGCCGGGCAGGCCTCGAAGAAGAGCTGTGCATCGTTGCTCAGCGCCAGGCCGCGCGCACGGGCGGCGAGGACGATGGGCAGGTCGATCGGCACGCCTCCGCTCAGACAGACCAGGTCGCAGCCGTCCAGCAGCTCGAGCGGATGGCCGCCCAGCGCCAGTCGCAGCACGCCGGGCCCCGCAGCGCCCAACGAAGACAGATCAAGCGCGGCCGCCGGCTTGGCGTCGCTCAGCGTGACCAGCGCCCCGCAGGCCAGCAGGTAGCGCGTGGTCGCCAGCCCCTGCCGGGCGGCACCCAGAACGAGGACGCGCCGGCCCCGCCAGTCCATCACGGATTCCCCAATACGGCCAGGCCGATGCCGATCATTCCCGCCAGCAGGCCCACCAGCCAGAAACGCTGCACGAGCTGGGTCTCACTCCAGCCCTGCACAACGTAATGATTGTGCAGCGGCGACATGCGGAAGAAGCGCCGGCCCTCGCCATACTTGCGCTTGGTGTACTTGAACCAGAGCACTTGAATGGTCGTGCTGGCGGCCTCGGCGACTGGGACAATGACGATGATCGGGAAGAGCAGCCACTGGCCGGTCATCAGCGCCATCATGCCCAGGGATGCGCCAAGCGCCTCACTACCCAGATCGCCCATGAAAAGCTGGGCGGGGTGCACGTTGTACCAAAGGAATCCCAGCAGCGCGCCGGACAGCACCATGCAGAATGTTGTCACAAAGACCTGTCCCTGCATGAAGCCAATCACACCGTAGACGATGAAGCACACAAAACTGATAAGTGCCGCCAGGCCGTCCAGGCCATCGGTGAGGTTGACCGCGTTCGAGGACGCGAAGATGATGAAAATGGCGATCGGAATCCAGAGAATCCCCAGATCGAGCGGCTGTGCGATACCTGGAATACCCACCTTGCTGATGCCAAACAGCGGCGTGTCGGAGAAGGTCAGGCCATCCGGGCCAAGACTCGGCGCCGGTGCCAGGTTCATGATGACGGCGGCGGTGGTGGCGATCAACAGTTGGATCACCGCCTTGGAACGCCCCCGCATGCCCTCGCCGCGGCGAACACCCTTGACGCCCATGTAGTCGTCCACGCCTCCGAAAATGGCAAAGGCGACCATCACGACGATGGCCAGGCCGAGCGAACGCCCGACCAGCACCAGCCCCGGCGGGAAGCCGGGTGCCAGGCGCGCGCCGACGCGCGTGTAGAGATACATGGTGACCAGCACGACGACGGTGACACCCACGAACAGCGCACCACCCATCGTCGGGGTGCCCGTCTTGACCATGTGGCTGCTCGGGCCGTCGACGCGGATCTGCTTGCCGATCTTTGCCCGGCGCAGAAAGCGGATATACGGTCCACCCAGCAGCATGGTGAGAAGACAGGCAATCACGCCTGCGAGAAGAGAGGTTCCCATGGTTAGCCCTGAAGCGCAGCGACGACTTCTTCCATCTCCATTCCACGCGATCCCTTGACCAGGATCGTCGATGACACGGTGACGCGATCCCGCAGTGCGGCAATCGCCTCGGCCTTGGTTCGAACGTGCAGCACCGCCGTCGCCGGGGCACCGCAGGCGCGGGCCTCCTCGGCGATCCAGCGCGCCCGCTCGCCCACGCACACGATGAGTTGCGCGACCAGCGCTGCACGACAACCCACCTCGCGGTGGGCGCGCTCTTCGAACTCACCGAGCTCGAGCATGTCGGCGAGCACAGCGATCCGCGGGCGCCCCTCACCCACCTCCTGCAGGACGTTCAACGCCGCCAGCGTGGACTCGGGGCTCGCATTGTAGGTGTCATCGATGACCAGTGAGCCGTGTGGGCCCTCGATCACCTGGAGGCGGATCGGCCCGGAGGGTCGGCTGAGCGCATCGATGATGGCGTCCCAGCCCATGCCAGCCACCCGCCCGACGACCGCGGCGCGCAGCGCCGTGTGCGCGCTGTGCGCTCCAAGCAAGGGCACGCGCGCGAGATAGCCCTTCGGGTCGCCCTTCTCGCGCAGGCGACAGGCGATGCCTTCCAACCCAAACGATTCGACATCCTCGACGCGGAAGTCCGCATCCACATTCAGACCGTAACGCACGACACGCGCCTTCGTATGGGATGCAAGCGCACGCACCCGGGCATCGTCGTCGTTGAGGATGGCCACCCCACCCTCGGACGCGGCCGGCAGCACTTCGAGCAGCTCGGCCTTGGCCAGGGCGATCTCCTCCATCGAGCCAAGCCGCTCAAGATGCACAGGCGCGATCAGCGTGATGACACCGATGCGGGGCTGCGCCCAGCCGGCAAACTCACGAATCTCGCCGCGCCGATACATGCCGATCTCGATCACCGCATACTTGTGCAGCGGTTTGAGTTTGAGCAGCGTGATCGGAATGCCGATCTCGTTGTTCTGATTGCCCTCGTTCTTGAGCGTCGTGGCATGCGCCAACAGCACCTGCGCGGTCAGCTCCTTGGTCGTGGACTTGCCAATCGATCCGGTGATGCCAACGACGGTCGGGTTGAAGCGCTTTCGCCACGCCGCCCCCGCCTGCTGCAGCGTGGCCAGGACATCATCGACCAGACAGACACAGGGACCCGATTCGGTCAGGCCTCCGGGAAGCAGGTTCGCGCCGCGCCGCAGATCGATGCGGGTGCCGGGCGCGTTGACATCATGGTCGACCAGCGCCAGGCGCGCACCGCGTTCGAACGCGGCGGCGACGTAGCCATGCCCATCGACACGCTCGCCCTTCATTGCGACGAAGATGTCGCCGGCATGCATCTGCCGCGAGTCCACGCCCGCCACACCCAGCGGCGCATTCAGCGAGGCCAGCTCGGGCAGGGCGCGACCACGGATGGCCTCCAGAAAACGCACAACGGTAAGGGTATTGGGGTCACCCATGCTGAACGCCTACTTGACCAGATCGGGCGGAATGTTGAAGATCTGCGCCGTGCGCTCGGCCACATCCTTGAACACTGGCAGGGCAGTGTCCTTGGCATAGGCCGGGCGCGGATAGTCCAGCTTCACGAGAATCGTGATGCGCGGATTGGAGGCCGGGAAAAACCCGGCATAGGTGTGGATCGGGCGCGCCATCGGGATGCCATTCGGGCGCTGCTCGGCGGTGCCCGTCTTCCCGGCGACCGAGTAGCCCTTGAAGAGCACCTCCGGCGTCGCCGTGCGCGTTGCCTCGGCCAGCGCCGCGCGTGTCTCGCGCGCGGCCTGCGGCGACACTGACTGATAGCGCCGAATCGTGGAGATGTCTTTTACATCACCGTTGGGCAGCGTATAGTGGTCGACGACATGCGGCTGAACATACGCGCCGTCATTGGCCACTGCGTTGATCGCGCAAATCACCTGGATGGGCGTCATCGACACACCCTGGCCATACGAGTTCGTCGTCAGCACGATCGGGCTCCAGCGCGGCGACTCCGGCGAGTTCAGGATGCCCTTCTCCTCACCGCCCAAATCGATGCCCGTGGCATTGCCGTAGCCGAAGCGGCGCGCATACTCGTAGAACAGCGTCGGACCCATCAGCTCCCGCGCAACCTGCGCAGTCACCGTATTGATCGAGTGCTGAAAGACCTCCAACAGCGTCACGTTGCCATAGCGCCCGTTTGACGAGTTGTAGATCGGGATGCCGTCGGTGCGATACACGCCCGTGTCGTTGAACACCGTGCGCGTCGTCACCTTGCCCGAGTCGATCGCGGCCGCCCAGGTCACAACCTTCATGGTCGAGCCCGGGTCGTACACGTCACTGATCGCCGGGTTGCGCAGCTTGCGTGCGCTGGCGGCGTTCGTGACCTGATTCAGCGCCGTGTTCGGGTCATAGTTCGGCAGCGAGGCCATGCCAAGGATCGCGCCCGTGCGGGTGTCCATGACGATGATGCTGCCGCCGTTGGCGTCATAGTCCTTGAGCGCCTTCGCCAGCCGCTGCTCGATGAAGCGCTGAAGGTTGGCATCCAGCGTAAGGGTAACATCCGAGCCCGGGCTGGATTGCTCGATGGTGAGCAGCTCCGGGCCGCGCTGCACGATCTGGCCGGGCGTGGCGCGCAGGATATTGTTGTAGAAGTCCTCTACGCCGCTCAGGCCGGAAGGCTCGCGGTTGACATAGCCCAGCACCCCGGCGGCGAGCGTACCCTGCGGGTAGGTGCGCTTCCAGCCCTCCTCGATGCTGATGCAGCAGCGTTTGACCGTGACGAGCTGGGTGGTCAGCACATTGAGCTGCTGGATGGAGATGTCGGCGGCGATGATAGTCGACACTGTCGCGCTCGTTTCCTTGGTCCAGCTGGTCAGGATGCGGTCCATGTTCGCCTTGACCGTCTCCTGGGGCTGCCCGATGCCGCGCGCCACCGCGGCCGACAGGGTCAGCGTGTCGGTGACATAGCGCTTTTGCGGGTCATTCTTCTCGTAAAACGGGTTGATGCGCGCGGTGTAGGCGAGGTTGCTCACGGCAAGCACCGTGCCGTTGCGGTCGGTGATCAGCCCACGCGGCATGACGATGTCCTGCGTGAACATGGACTGGTTGCGTCCGCGCTCCTCCGCCACGGAGGCGTCGAGGACCTGCAGCGTCAGCCCGCGAAAGGCCACCGTGGTCAGGATTGCGCCGATGATCAGCGCAACCACCAGGATGCGGCGCGTGGACAGCATGGGCTGCTGCGCGATGGAGGCGTAATAGCGGGGATGCGTGGGGGTCATGGTTGCCTTGTTGTCAGCGTTGCGGTCACCGTCGGGCGAGCCGTGGGTGTTGGCATCTGCAGATACTCGAATTTGTCCGTTGGAACGAAGCCGGCCTGCCGCGCCCGGCGTTCCATTTCTTCTGTTGACGCAACTTTTCCGATCTGCGTGTAGAGTTCGTTCGTTTCGCTGATCAGATCCTTCTCGGACTGGTACAGCCGTTCCATCTCGCTGTGCAGCTGGGTGGCGCGCGCGTTGGCCAGGAGATTGCCAACCGCCAGCCCCAGGCTGACAAGCAGACTGATGACGAGCAGCGCCACCGCCTGGCGATGGCTGCGCCCGTGGAAGCGTTCCAAGAGCCGTTTCATTGCGCCCCCTCCCCGACCTTCTCAAGCACCCGCAACTGCGCGCTGCGCGCGCGTGGATTTGCGGCGATTTCGGCGTCCGATGGCGAGACAGGCTTGCGCGTCACCAGCACAGCAGAGGCCGGCCGATCGCCCGACCCATCGCCAAAGCCCGGAGCGGTCACCCGCGCCGTCGACGCATCCCGGAACGCCTGCTTGACGATGCGATCCTCCAACGAATGAAAGGTGATCACCGCGAGGCGCCCGCCGGGTGCCAGGGCGGCGATCACCGCGGGCAACGCGCGCGTGAGACGCGTCAGCTCATCGTTGATGGCGATCCGCAGGGCCTGAAAGACCAGCGTCGCCGGGTGGATGCGCTGCCGCCGATCCGCCCGCGCGATGCCCGCCACGACATCGCGCAGCTGCGTCGTCGTCGTGATCGGGCGCGCGTCCAGAATGGCCTGCGCGACCCGGCGCGGGTTGGCGACTTCGCCATATTCACGCAGCACCTGCGTCAGGGATTCGAGATCGGCGGCATCCAGCCAGGCCGAGGCGGGAACGCCGCGGGTCGCGTCGAAGCGCATGTCGAGCGGCCCCTCGCGCATGAAGGCGAAGCCGCGCTCGGCCTGATCGAGTTGGAACGAGCTCAGCCCCAGGTCGGCCAGCGCGCCGTCGGCGGGCAGGAACCCGGCCTGGCCGGCCAGCCCGACCACGTCATCGATCCAGCACTGCGCCACCCGCACGCGGTCGCCGTGCGCGGCCAAGCGGGCCTGAACGCGCGCAACCGCCGCGGCATCGGCATCGGTCGCGAACACGCGCCCGTCCGGTGCTGAGGTCTCGAGCAGCGCTGCCGTGTGGCCGCCCCCGCCCGCAGTCAAGTCCAGGTAGCGCCCGCCTGCGCGCACGTTCAGCGCGTCGATGGCTTCGTGGAGAAGAACGCTGATGTGGGTCATGCTTCTCCTGGCCTAGATGCCGAGGCGCGCCCAGACGTCTTCCTGCTTGGCCAACGTCGCCAATTCACCTGCGCGGTTGCGCCAGGTCTCGGGATTCCACAACTCGAGGTGGTCGTAGGCGCCGACGACGAGCGCCGGCCCGGTCAGGCCGGCGTGGGCGAGCAGACGCTCGGGGATGAGCACGCGCCCCTGCCCGTCGAGCTCCGCGTTCTCGGCGTTCGAGAACATCAGGCTCTGCAACATGGCCGACTCGCGCTGGAACTGCGGGAGGGCGCGCACTTTCTCGGCCAGGGCCTGGAAGGCCGCGACCGGATAGACCAGCACGCAGTCGTCCTTGATCGCCGTCATGACGATGCCGTCGGCAAAAGACGCGCGGAAACGGGCCGGCATCATCAGCCTTCCCTTGGCATCCACGGCGTGTTGTGTTTGACCGAGCAGCATTGTTATGTCACCAAACGCGGAACGTGTTACCACTTTCTCCCACTTCGTCCCACTTTGGAAAGGATTTTATGGGTTTTGCGAAATATCGCAAGGGCTTTTCAACCCAATCTGGGATAAGTCGGTCGCGAATTTGCGTGATGGGACGCCGACGCTTGTTGCACAACGTTCGCAATTGAGGCGTGCGCGCGGCGCGTGGAAGCGGACGAACGACCGAAGGGGTGCCGCCGTGCGCGGCGGCTAGAGCGGGTTGGCGCGACCGAGCTCGGTGTCGCCGATGGCGGCCACCAGCTCACCGAACAGGCTGCGCTGTTCGAACCAGGTCACGGTTTTGAGGAGGGCGTTTGGCAGCGGGAGATCGCGGCCAAAGATCCGGTCGCGGTTGAGCGGCCCGGCATACGGGCCATTGGCGAGGCGCGCCTCAGCGGCAGCAAGCAAGAGGTCGAGGTCGTCGAAGCTGCGAACGGTGCGGTCGAGATACGCGCGCAACGCGTGGCGGTCGGGCGGCGGGAGCGGTGCCTGCCTTCGGCCCGGCGCGCCCGCATCGGCGGCAACGGCCGGAACACCCTGCGTCGGAAAGAGCACGCTCTCTTCGGTTCGCGTGGTAAGCGCGACCGAGAGCGCGTCGAGGATCGCGCCGGTCGCGCGCATCGCCAGACGCCCTTCACTGACCGCCGCCTCGACGCACTCCCCGCGCGCGAGCGCCGCGTAGAACAGGCGGCTGAAGGCCAGCGCGGCCTGATCCCCCACCCGGCGCTGCATGGCCACGACGAGCGGGACGCCGGCGCGGATCAGCGCCGCCGCGACGCCCGAGAAAGGATGGCCGTCGTCGCGAAGCCCGCTCTCGCAGGCGTTCAGCACGGCCAGCCACACCCCGCTGCCGCGCAGGGCATTGCCCAGCGAGGCGGCCGGCCACGGGTCGGTCCCCTCCCCCTCACCGTCGGCATGCATCACGAGGACGCCCTCGCCACTGACCACACCGGGCTGCAGACCCATGCGACGCTGAAAGCCTCCGTGTCCGGCGAAATGAAAGATCTGGGTGCTGCGCCCGAGCGCTTCGAGGACCGCGAGGCGGGTGGCATGCGGGCACGTGACGACGACGCAGGGTGTGTGGTTTCCGAGCGTTGTGCTGATCTGCTCGGCCTCCGCCTCCAGCTGCAGGCGCGGTGCGCCCGGCTCGGCGGTGACGACCAGCACCCTGGGCCTGCCCGGGCGCGGCGTGGTCAGGTCGGCAGCCGCCTCGCCGCCCAGCCGCGGGCGACGCACCACGCACAGCGTGCGGTCGAAGGCGAGGAAACCATCGACATCGGCGGGGTCGGCATCGGCATCACGGGCCGGGTCATGGCACGCCTCCCACGGCAACGCCTCCAGTGCGGGTGCGTCCGTCAGCACGCGCAGGCGGATGCGCTCGTCGGCCTGCGCGGCAACCTGCCGCGCGCGGGTCAATGCCTCCCGCGCGCGCGACGGGAAGAGGGCATCGCGCAGGGCGCAACCGGCCCGCACCCACTCCTCCGGGGCGGCCCCGGGTTGATCGAGCGCCTTCAGCCGGGCGAGCCCACCATGGTCCAACTGACTGGGCTCTTCTGCCAGCGCGAGGTCGACGCGATCACTGCGCACCCGCACATCGAAGCGATGCCCACCCTTCGCCAGAGGGCGATGGTTGAGCAGCTCGACATCCAGGTTGCGGTAGCGCATGGCGCGGTGTTTCGTCAGCGCGCGCAGGCGGCGGGACGGCCCGCGCGAGAAGGCGCCAGCAGCGTGTCGACGTTGGGCGGCAGCGCACCCGGTGTGCCGACCACGAAGCCGGCCGAGCGGGTCAGGGTGTCATCGACATACAGCTCGAAGCGATACACGCCGGGTGGAAGGGTCGCCACGCCAAGCGCGGTCGCCGAGAGCGAAACAAACTGGGCGCCGCTGGCGGTGAAGCCGAGCGCCGCCGGGGCACCCTCCCAACACAGTGCGCGCGTTTTGGCGTTGGCAGGATCGGCGAGCGGCTGACCGTCGCGATACCAGCGCCCGCTCAGGCGCGTCCCCGGCCACCCCGCCACCGCGAAGACGCCATTGACGCGGGCGACGCCCGGCTCAAAGGTCACGCTCGGCGTGTTGCAGGCCGGCGCAGCCGGCTTGAAGTCGGCGTTGTGCGCGCAGAAGGCAAGACCGGGCAGCGCCGCGACGGCCGTCGCGGCCGCGGAGACCGGCCGCGTGGGCGCTGAAGCGGGCACACTGCCCGCGGGCGGCACGCCCATCCCGACGTTTGGCAGCATGACCTGCCGGGCGGGGGACGTCGCCGACGGCGCCGGCATTCCAACGTTTGGCAGGGTGCACCCTGCGAGCAGCAGGGCGAGGAAAAGCGGCGTGCGCCGCAGTCGGGCATTCATCAGACCGACACTCTACGCGAAAAGACGCCGGCTGTGAAGGGATCAGGGCCGCAGGGCCAGCGCAGCCAGTGGCGCAGGATGCCGGTCAGGATGCAGCAGCCCGGCCAACGTTTCGATGCCATCCACCAGCCCCGGCCCGGGGCCGGTGAAGCTGTGGCGCGCCTCCAGGGCGTAGATCTGGTCGAAGTAGGCGGCCGGGATTGCCTTCCACATCCAGCGCAGGTCATTGCGCGCGCCCAACGCATCGAGTTGGCGCAGGCTCTCCAGCACATCGGCGTCCGGCGGGAGTGTCAGAAAGAGCTCAGGCTGGACGTTGGCGATCTCCTCCCACGTCACAGCCGTCGCGCGCTCGCCCGCTTCGGACAGCACCGGCGTACCGCCCGCCAGCGCGATCATCTCTGGCACCCAACCTCCGGCGATGAGCGGCGGATCAAACTGCATCAGGGCGACGGGAACAGGGCGATGGCGGATGCCGGCGTTGCGGGCGGCGACGGCATCGATGCGACCGCGCAGCGACGCCAGCAGCGCCTCCGAAATGTGCGCCACGCCAAGCTCGATGCCCAACGCAGAAAGCCCTTCAAAGACCTCATCCAGCGTGCGCGCCTCGAGCGCCAGCCCGCGCGCCGGGAGCCCTACATCGAGGTTGACGAGCGGCCCCTGCTTCAGCGCGCGGCCCGGCGTCGCCCGGGTGACGATGACATCAGGCATCAGGGAAGCCACGGTCGGCCAGTCCACCTCGTAGGCGCTCAGTGCGGGGGTCTGCGAAGGGCGCGGATGCGTGACGGTCAGGCCGGCGCCCTCGCACAGGTGCGTGTGCGCGACCAGCGCGTCGCCCAGGCCCAGGGCGCGCAGCGCGTCCGTAGCGGCGGGATGGAGTGAAACGAGGCGCATCAGTAGGCGTTGGCGTCCTTGCCCGCAAACATGCGGAAGACAGTCTGAAACAAGATGCGGAAATCGAGGCCAACCGACCAGTTCTCGATGTACCACAGGTCGTATTGCGTGCGCTCCTCGATCGATGTGTCGCCACGCAACCCGTTCACCTGCGCCCAACCGGTGATGCCCGACTTCTCACGGTGGCGCTCCATGTAGCGCGGGATGCGCGTGCGGAACTCCTCGACGTAGCGTGGCTGCTCCGGGCGCGGGCCGACCAGGCTCATATCGCCCAATAGCACGTTGATAAACTGTGGAAACTCATCCACGTTCTTGGCCCGCATCCAGGTGCCCAGGCGCGTGCGGCGCGGGTCATCCTTGGTCGTCCAGGTCCCAAGCTTCTCGGCATCCCGCCGCATGGAACGGAACTTGATGCACCAGAACTTCTTGCCATCCAGGCCCATCCGCTCCTGAGCGAAGAAGACCGGCCCGGGCGAATCGAGCTTGATCAGCAGCGCAAAGATCAGCAGGATTGGCGACATCAGAATGAGAAAGGTCGCCGAGCCGATCACATCGATGGCCCGCTTGAAGGTCACCCGCCAACCGCGCAGGGCGACGTCGCGGATGTTGAGCAGCGGAAGACCGCCCAGCTCGCCCATCGTCATCTGCCCGGCCATGATCTGGAACAGGTCCGGGTAGACCTTGATGCTAAGCGAGCTGCGATCACAGCGCGAAATGATGCGCAGCATGTCCTCGTCCGATGCGCCGGCCAGTGCGATGATCACCTCGTCAACCGCCTCGCGCGTGAGCGTCTCGGGGAGGGCCTCGAGCGTGCCCAGGGTCGGGACGCCGGGCACCGGTCGTGCCCCGTCGAACGGGATCAGGCCGACGATGTCGTAGCCGAGTCGCGGGGTCTGCATCAGCCGTTGCAATACGGCGACGGCGGGATCACCACTGCCAACCACGACGACGCGCGTGCGCCCAAACCCAAGGTATTGCAGGGCTCGCTGCAGGCGGGCCTGCACGCCGCGAAAGAGCATGGTGAATAGGATCGTCAGCAGCCACGAGTAGACGACCATGCCGCGCGAGTAGTCATACGCCCCGCTGGAAGTCTTGAGCGTGAGCGAGGCGACAGCGATGCTGATCAGCATGCCCATCGACACGCCGGAGAAGATCGTGGCCAGCTCGTCGCTGCCGTAGCGAATGCGCCGGCGGTGATACATCTTGCCGACGAAGAAGGCGGTCACAATGGCGAAGATTTGCAGCCCGAGCAGGGGCAGAAAGTCCAGAAAACGCAGCCCCTGGGCGGCCTTTTCCGGGAAGGGCAGGATCAGCCGAAGGCGGAAGGCGGCGTAGAACGCGAGCGCAATCGCCAACGCATCCGACAACACCAGCGACAGCGTCACGAGCGACGTGTAGTGTCGAACGAATGGCGATGAGCTCGGCGGTTTAGCCGGTGCGACCTCCTGCATGGACAAGAGATTATAGAAGACGCCCCGCGCCGCTACAGCAAAGCGCTCTGCGTCGAAGGCGGCGGCGTGAAGGGCACGCCGAGGTGCTCGTAGGCGCGGGCCGTGGCGACGCGCCCGCGCGGTGTGCGATCGAGGAAGCCGAGCTGGAGCAGATAGGGCTCGACGACGTCCATGATCGTGTCGCTGTCTTCGGAGATGCTGGCCGCGATGGTTTCCAACCCGACCGGTCCGCCACCGAACTTGCCGATGAGGGCCTGCAGTACGCGCATGTCGAGATCGTCGAGGCCGAGCGCATCAACGCCCAGCAGCTTGAGCGCGTCGATGGCCACGGCCGGACTGATGCCCCCATCGCCGCGCACCTGCGCGTAGTCGCGCACGCGCTTGAGCAGGCGGAGCCCTACGCGAGGCGTGCCGCGGGCGCGGGCCGCGATGTCGCGCACCGCCGCATCGGTAATGGGCGTGTCGAGCAGGCGGGCGGCCCGATCAACGATCAGCGACATGGCGTCGAGCGGGTAGAAGTCCACGCGCAGCTGCACCTGAAAGCGATCCCGCAGCGGGTTCGAGAGCAGCGCCAACCGTGTCGTCGCGCCGACGATGGTAATCGGCGGAAGTTTCAGCCGCACGCTGCGCGCGCTCGGACCCTTGCCGATCACGATGTCCAGCGCAAAATCTTCCATCGCTGGATACAGCACCTCTTCAACCGCGCGGCTGAGGCGGTGGATCTCGTCGATAAAAAGCACATCGTGCGCGCGCAGGTTGGTGAGGATGGCGGCCAGGTCGCCGGCGCGTTCGATGGCCGGGCCCGAGGTCACACGCAGGTTGGCGCCCATCTCGCGGGCGATGATGTGGCTGAGCGTCGTCTTGCCCAGGCCGGGCGGGCCATAGATCAGGACATGGTCGAGTGACTCCGCCCGACCGCGAGCGGCCTGAATGGCAATGCGCAGGTTGTCCCGCACGGCATCCTGACCGATCAGGTCGTCCAGGCGTTGCGGGCGCAGGGCACGGTCGAGCGCGCCATCGTCATCGGGCTGCGCCTCGCCGGAAACGGTGCGGGGATCATTGTCTGCGGCCATCTCAGCGCGATTCTACCCGACGGGGCACCTCATGGGCGCAACGCACAAACCACACTCACGGCATCATCGCGGCGATGGCCGCGCGGGCGCGCGGCAGGAGGGGCAGCAGGTCGGACGCCAGAAGGCCGGCATCGCCGTTGGCCGCGCGCCACATCTCGCCGGCCCGCGCATGCATGGCGGCACCGGCCAGGGCGGCGTCGAGCGGGCGCAGGCCCTGCCCCATCAGCCCGGCAATCAGACCCGCCAGCACGTCGCCGGTGCCGGCAGAGGCGAGGGCTGGGTTGGCGGAATCCAGCACCCAGGCCCGCCCATCCGTGGCCGCGACGACGGTATTGGCGCCCTTCAACACAACGGTTGCACGCCACTCCTTCGCAAAGCGAGAGGCCACGCCGATCCGATCCCCCTGCACCTCGTCGACCGGCAGGCCGGTCAGGCGGGCCATCTCACCGGCATGCGGGGTGAGCACCGAGGGCAGCGCGCTGAGGCGGTACTCGATCAGCGCCTCATCCTCGGAGAGCAGGTTGAGCGCGTCGGCGTCAAAGACGCAGCCGTTCAGGCGCGTCTTCATCGCGGCCATGGCGGTGAGAAAAGCGCCCAACGCGGCGCGCCCACCGTCCGCCCGGCCAAGGCCCGGACCGATCAGCGCCGCATTCAGCCCGGCCACCTTCTCCAGCCCGGCCAACGTGGCCGGCGCGTAGACGGCCTCAGGCACGAGCGCCGCGAGCGTGGGACGCAGGGCATCCGGGACGGCCAGCGTGACAAGGCCCGCCCCACCCCGCAACGCCGCGGCAGCCGCCAGCGCCGGCGCACCGATGTAGTCGGACGATCCACCAACGATCAACACGCGGCCATGGCTGCCCTTGTTCGCATCCGGTCGTCGGCTCGGCAGTCTGTCGGCGACCTCGGCATCGCTCAGTACCGCAACCGAGAGCGGCGGCCGCAGCGCCGCGCGCAGGGCAGCGCCGGTCGTCCCCTCACCGGAAGCCAAACGCTCAATGCCGATCTTCGCCACGATCAGCTCACCCCGCGCACCGGCGGCCGGGTAACAGAAGTGGCCGCGCTTGGCGGCGTGAAAGGTGATCGTGAGGTCGGCGGGCACGGCGGCACTGTCAAGCGAGCCGGTGTCGTAGCCCATCCCGGTCGGGCCATCCAGGGCCACCAGCGCCGGCGAGAACTCAGCCCCGCGCAAGCGCGAAGGTCGGCGGCCGCGGCGGCCGCGTTCACGGGATTGGGCGACCTCGCGCAGCACGTCGCGCAGCGGGCCATCGACTTGCCGTGACACGCCGGTGCCCAGCAGGGCATCGACGATGACATCGGCCTTGAGCAACGCGGCGCGCAAGTCGCGCTGCGCCCCCTCGCCGTCGAGCGAGAGCACGGACACGCCGGCCGCAGAAAGGGGTGGCAGCAACGGATCGGCCGCGTCGCGCGGGCGGAGCAGACAAACCTGCACCAGCAGTTTGCGCCCGGCGGCCGCGACCGACTCGGCGAGGCGATCGGCACACACGAGCCCATCGCCGCCGTTGTTGCCCGGCCCGCACAGCACAACGATGCGCGTGGCTTCGTCGCTCAAGCGACCCCAGATTTCCGCGGCAGCAGCGGCGCCGGCGTTGGCCAGCATCTCGGCGAAGCTGAGGCCGGCCGCGTCCGCGGCGCGCTCGACTTCACGCATCTCGGCGACGGTAAGCAGGTTCATTTGCCCAGATAGCGGGTCGGCAGGGCCTTGATGCTGACGCGGCCGTCTGCGGCCCGGGTGACCCGGTAGGCCCGGGCGGTTTTCAGCGACGCGACGGCCATCGCGGAATCATCGAGGTAGTGTATTGCGGCCGCGTCGTCGCAGGCCAGCGTGTCCGGCATCTCGCCCCGTGACACCATGGCGCGCAGCGTTGGGCGCCGGCCGGGCTCGCCGTCGAAGTGCGGGCAGAAGCCACCCGGAACAAAGCCGAGGGCGGGCAGCGCGCGCAGCGTGCCCGGGCCAAACGAGTCGGTCGAGCAGGCAGCGTGCCAGCAGTTCGCACCCGCGCTGACGCCGCCCAGCACAACGCCCTGATGCCACGCCTTGCGCAGAATGCCAACCAGCCCCCAATCACGCCACAGCGCGAGCATGCTCTTGGTGTTGCCGCCGCCGACATAGATGGCATCCTGATCCAGCAGGAAGCCCTCGATGTCAGTCGTATGCGGGGCGAAGAGTGAGAGATGTGACGGCCGGCAATCATGCGCTGCAAAGGCCCGGTAGAACGACAGCGTCGAGGAGGGGCCATCCTCGGATGCCTGACTGAGAAAGCACACCTTCGGACGCGGCTGGCCCGTCAGGCTGAGCAGATACCCATCGAGCAGTCGGTCGCCCGGGCTGTCGGACGGCGCAAAGCCGCCCATCGCGACGATGTGGCGCGTCTTCATGCGATGGCCTTGAGCGCCTCCTCGACGACGCGCTCGACGGTGAAGTTGAACGCCTTGTAGACGTCTTTGTACGGGCCGGAGAGGCCAAAGCGTTCCTGGGTGACGAAGCGCGCGAGCGGGCCGGTGTAGGCGTCCCAGCCCTGCCGAACGCCGGCTTCGATCACGACCTTGGGCAGCAGGATCGGGAAAATCGCCTCGCGATAATCCTTGTCCTGGCGATCAAAAACGTCCCATGAGGGCATCGAGACCACCCGCGCGCGCACGCCTTGCTCGGCGAGTCTGGCCGCTGCTTCGAGGGCGAGGCTGACCTCGGAGCCGGTGCCGACCAGCAGCACCTGCGCATCCTCGACTTCCTGCACAACGTACGCGCCTTTCAGCGCGCCTTCGTTGCGCGGCAGGATGGGCAGCGCCTGACGCGACAGGATCAGCGCGGTCGGGCCATCGGCTTCGAGCGCCATCTTCCAGGCCAGAGCCGTCTCGTTTGCGTCGGCGGGACGGATGACCGAAAGGCCGGGGATGGCGCGACAGGCCGCCAGCTGCTCGACGGGTTGATGCGTTGGACCATCCTCCCCCACCCCGATGCCGTCGTGGGTGAAGACGAAGATGCTGTGCGCGCCGCTCAACGCGGCGAGGCGCAGCGCGGGGCGGGCGTAGTCCGAGAAGGTGAAGAAGGTGCCGCCATAGGGGATCACGCCGCCGTGCAGGGCCATGCCGTTCATGATGCCGCCCATGCCGTGCTCGCGGATGCCGTATCGAATGTAGCGCCCGGTGAAGTCGCCGCGCTTGAGCGATTCCGCGCCCTTGGGCAGCGTATTGTTCGAGGGCGTCAGGTCGGCCGAGCCCCCCAGCAAGGCGGGCATTTTTCCAACGATGGCATCCAACACAGCGCCGCTGGCGGCCCGGGTGGCGATGGCCTTTCCGGCCGGGTCGAAGGTCGGCAGGGCGCTCTCCCAATCTTCGGGCAGGCTGCCGGTGACGACCCCGGCGAACTCCTGCGCGAGCTCGGGATGCGCCGCCGCGTAGGCGGCCAGGCGCTTCTCCCACTCCAGCTGGCGCTCTGCGCCGCGCGTGCCAATGGCGCGCCAGGCCTCGAGGACTTCGGGCGGGACCGAGAAGTGCTTCTCGGGGTCGTAGCCATACGAGACCTTGGCGCCGCGCACTTCCTCCTCACCGGGCTCATCGCTGTGGGCGAGTCGGGTGCCCTGGCGCGTCGGCATGCCCTTGCCAATCACCGTTTTGCAGCAGATGATGCTGGGGCGATCCGCAACCTCGCGCGCGGCGTCGATGGCCTCGGCGATGGCGTCCATGTCGTGGCCGTCGATGGACTGGACGTGCCAGCCGTAGGCCTCGAAGCGCAGCGGCACATCGTCGCTGTAGGACAGCGAGGTGGGGCCGTCGATGCTGATCGCGTTGTCATCGTAGAACCACACCAGCTTGCCCAGCCCGAGGTGGCCGGCCAGCCCGGCGGCCTCATGGCTGACGCCCTCCTGCAGGTCACCGTCACTGACGATGGCATAGGTCGTGTGGTTGACCACCGGCAGGCCCTCGCGGTTGTAGCGCGCGGCGAGCCAGGCCTCGGCCAGCGCCATCCCGACGCTGTTGCCCGTGCCCGCGCCGAGCGGGCCGGTCGTCACTTCGACGCCAGCGGTGATGTGGTTCTCCGGATGCCCGGGCGTAAGTGAGCCGACCTGGCGGAAGCGCTGCAACTGCTCGATGGTCATGGCGGACTCGCCGAGCAGGTAGAGCAGCGAGTAGGCCAGCATGCTGCCATGGCCGGCCGAGATGATCAGGCGGTCGCGGTCAAACCAGTGCGTGTCTTGCGCGTTGAAACGAAAGTGTCGGCTGAACAGCACCCAGGCCACATCGGCCATGCCCAGCGGCATGCCGGGGTGGCCGGACTTGGCCTTCTGGATGGCGTCGAGCGTGAGGACACGGATGGCATTTGCGCAGGCGCGGTCGAAGTCGGTAAATTGGCTCATGGCAGAAGATGTTGGCCCTCGCGGTGTGCGGGAGCGCAAGACAGATTATAGGTCGGTGAGGGGGTCCACTTCAGGGCTGTCGAGGACGGCGCGGCTGGGTCCGCAGTTCCTCGTCACAAACACGCGCCGTTGACAGGGCTGGCTCCGGCGCTAGCATGTTCGCCATGACCAGCACGCCCACCCCGCCCCCCGAACTGGATCCTGCCATCACCCTGCGCGGCCGCTTGATCCACGGGCCGACGGCCCCCGGCCAGGGGGTGCGCTGCGCGCGGCAGAGCCCGTTGACCGAACTGGAAATTGAAGAGACCGTGGCGATCATCGCGCGGGGTCGCCGTGAACATCACACCGTCGAGCTGCCCGAGCGGCTCAAGACGCGCAACTGGGACTCGGTGCTGGCCGTCATGGCGCGGCTGAACGCGACCCTGGCCTGGCCGGCCGCGGGCTGGAAGATCGGCGCGGCCGCCGAGGAGATTCGCAGGGCCGAAGGCGTGCCGGAGCCCGCCCCCGGTCGGCTGAGCCGCAAGGGCGTTCACGCCAGCCCGGCCCGCCTCCCGGCCAGCCTGTTCATTCGCTACCGCTGTTCCGAGTGCGAGTTCGCCTTCCGCATGGCGCGCGACCTGCCGCCGCGCCCAACGGACTACAGCGAGACAGAAGTCGCAGAGGCCGTGGCCGCGCTTCACCCCGCGGTCGAGATCGGTGACACCGTTTTTGAGGATTGGTATGGCGCGAGCGGCTACCAGGGCTCGTCGATGGACAACGGCGGCGCGGCCGCCTTCGTGTATGGCCCCCCGGTGACGGATTGGCGCGGGCTCGATCTGCCCAACGCACGGATCGACCTCTCGATCAACGGGCAGTATGTCAAGTCCGGCTTCGGGCGGGCGGCAATGGGCAATCCGCTCACCTCGCTGACCTGGATGGCCAACTGGCTTCGGCGGCGTGGGGACGCGCTACACGCGGGGGAATTCGTCAGCACCGGGACGTGCACGGGACACTTCTTCGCCGCGCCGGGCGACCGGCTGGACGTCGACTTCGGCATGATCGGCCGTGTGGTCGTTGAATACGAACGTTAGTCGAGTTCGTTGGGGTTGCCAGCAGCGCGCCAGTGCATGCGCGCCCATACCAGCAGGATCGGCACCCAGGGCATGCCGAGCACTGCCAGGAGAACGGCCACGAACGCCATGAAGGCTGGCGGTTCGGTCGCCTGCAGGAAGGGAAGCTGGACGACCAACCCAGTCAGGCCGATCAAAGCGCCAAACCCAAACTCGAGCAGCGCTGCAACCCTGAGCGCCCCTTGCCGCTCACCCGAGAGAAACGCCAGACCATCGTTGCGCCAGCGCACGCCGACGGCAAGGAGGACGACGTTCGCGGCAAACGCGGCAAGGGCGGCCACGATCGAATGCCCGATGCCATGCACCTGAAAGGCCAGCCCCAACGCGGTCAGGAAGGCGGCAACGTGCGTGCGTGCAACCGCGGTGCGACGATGTGGATTGGCCCGGCGCGCAAACAGACCAACCATCCCCCACAGCGCGGCGATGCCCATGCCGAAGACGCCATTCGCGACAAAGAGGCCTGCGCTTTCCAGTGGCATCCCGGGCAGGAAGACACTGCCGAGCATGATCCCCCAGACCGGAACCCAGACCATGAAGGGCACGACGACGGCGAGGAGCGGACCCTCGTCAAAGGGTGCCGCACTGACATCCACGCGCAAGCGATGCGCGGCGCGTGTGGAGAGAGCCTGCCGCTTCGGACGTGTCATGTCACTGCCATCTTACGCACACACCCGGTGTGCGTCAAGCGCTGTTGCCATTGCCTGCCGGGTTTCGACTTTCCCTGCGACTGAATGCAGTACGCACGCACCCAACCATCAGCCTCGCCGCACACGGCGCGCTGTACACCGGCAGCCTGATAGGCACCTGAGACACCGTGACCGGGAAGGGAGCGGCCCGTACAATGCCGCCATGCAGGTCAAGTCGAGACTCGTCCTCTTCGCGAGCGTGTTGCTGATCGGTGCGTTGCTCGTCGCGCCATGGCAGGTGGAGCTCTCGGCACCGGCGCCACAGCCAGCCGCGCCGCTGGCAGGGCCAATCTATTTCTCTCCGGTTGCGTCTGGCCTGTCGCAGCCGCTCTTCGTCACGCACGCCGGGGACGACCGCCTCTTCATCGTCGAGAAGGGCGGCAAGGTCAAGATCCTGCAAGGCGGCGCGCTGCTGCCCACCCCCTTCCTCACGCTAAGCGTGGGGACGACGAGCGAGCGCGGCCTGCTCGGCCTGGCCTTCGAGCCCAACTACGCCAGCACCGGACGTTTCTACGTCAACTACACCGATGCCAGCGGCGACCTGCACATCGCCCGCTTGACCGTGCAGGGCGGAAACCCCAATCAGGCGAACGCAGCCTCGCTCACGAACCTGCTCACCATCGCCCACAGTTCGGCAGCGAATCACAATGGCGGCTGGATCGGCTTCGGGCCGGACGGCTTTCTCTACATTGCGGTCGGCGACGGCGGCGATCAGGGAGATCCAAACTGCAACGGCCAGACCGAGTCCACGCCGCTGGCATCCCTGCTGCGGATCAACGTCGTCGGCGCGATCACCTACACCGTGCCGTTGAGCAATTCTTTCCGCTCAGGTCAGTTTCCGGCGTTGTGGGCATGGGGTCTGCGCAACCCATGGCGGAATAGTTTTGACCGTCAGACGGGCGACCTGTACATCGGCGATGTCGGCGCGGGCAGCTGGGAGGAGATCGACTACCTGTCCGCAGGCTCGGCGGCCGGCTCGAACTTTGGCTGGAACCGGCGCGAGGGGCCGGCCGACTCGGGCAACACGAATTGTCTTGGGTTGCCAAACCCCGCCTACGCGTTTACGAGTCCGGTGCTCTCATACTCGCACAGCGTCGGCAACTCAATCACGGGCGGATACGTGTATCGGGGGAGCCGTTACCCCTGGCTGTGGGGGACATACTTCTTTGCCGACTACGGCGCGGGCAAGGTGTTCACAGCCACCCAAACCACCCCGGGCAGTTTCGTCTCCGCACAACTGGTTGTCACCACCACCTTTGGTTCGAACAGCCTTTCTTCATGGGGCGAAGGGGCGGATGGAGAGCTCTATCTCACCCATCTTGGCAACGGCACGGTGTATCGCCTGGAGACCCTGTTGCCTGGGACGCCACGCAGTTTTCTGCCCACAGTCTCCCGCTAGGAAACAGCAAGCAGTCTGAGAAGCCTCTGAACGCATTTGTAAAATTCTGATGACCCTGTGCGACCTGCGCGTACGATGCTCGCGCGCTTGGGTTCGCATCGGTGTATTTGCCACTTCCCCTAGCAGGACGCTGACGATGCCGTGCGCCATCCACATGCAGGAGTTTCGCTCATCATGCGTCCTTCGTCTGCCGTTCTCGTCTGTGGCGCGCTGTTGGCCGCCGCCGTCCTCGTCGCCGACTGGCGCATCGAGGCACCCGCTGCTGCAGCGGCGTCCGCCGAAGCACTCGCGCCGGCCTGGTCGGGGCCGGCCATCACCTTCACCCCCGTGATCACCAGCGGCCTGGATCAGCCGCTTTTCCTGACCCACGACGGCACCGAAGGTGAGATGTATATCGCCGAGAAACAGGGCAAGGTGCGCGTCTATGAGACGGGCGAGGGTGTGCTTCCAACGCCGTTCCTCACCGTCAGCGTCACGGGCCTGGTGGACGCCGGCCTGCTCGGGCTGGCGTTCGAACCCGACTACGAAACCAACGGTCGCTTCTACATCACTTACGTCGACACGGAAGGCAACCTGCGACTGGAGCGGCGGATGCGGTCAGCCACCAACCCGTATCAAAGTGATCCCCTCGCTGTGACCCGGCTGATCACCCTGCCCAACCCTGATTCGTTCTACCACTACGGTGGGTGGATCGGCTTCGGCCCGGATGATTTCCTGTACATGACCGTCGGCGACGGCGGCCCGCAGGACGATCCACACTGCAATGGACAGGATGCGTCGACACTGCACGGCTCGATTCTGCGCCTCGATGTGATAGGCGAGCTCACCTACACCGTGCCGGTCAGCAACGCCTTTGTGAGTGGCCAGGCCGCTGAGGTGTGGGCACGCGGCGTGCGCAGCCCCTGGCGCGCCTCCTTTGACCGCGGGACCGGCGACTTGTATTTTGGGGATGTCGGGTACAACGACTGGGAGGAAATCAACCGCGCACCGGCCGGGTCGGCGGCGGGTCTGAACTTCGGTTGGAATCGCTTCGAGGGACCGATGGCGACGTCCACCATCTCCTGTCCTGACAATCCACCCTATCAGACCGCCATCGTGTCCTACACACACGCGGTCGGGAACTCTGTCATCGGTGGCTATGTGTATCGAGGGTATGCCTATCCCTGGCTTCAGGGTCTGTACTTCTATGGCGACTACGGCAGCGGTCGGCTCGCCATCGTGGAGCCGACGGGTCCCGGGCAGGTTGCCGCGTCGATCCTGACCCAAACGTTCGGCACCAACACAATCTCCTCGCTGGGTGAGGATGCGCGGGGCGAGCTTTATGCCGTGAGCCTGCTGGGTACGGTGTATCGGATGTCCTCCGACCTGGGGCTGCCGCCACGCGCCTATATTCCGAGCGTTGTGCATCCCTGATAGAAAGCCTCAGTCGTCGTACTGCGACTCGACAGCGCGTTACCGACGCTGACCGTTGCAGGCGGATGGGCGCAGACATCCACGCGCCGCGAACGGCGCAGGCGCACCTCAATACATAACTGCCGACAGCGTTGCATTTCGACTCAACGCGTCCCGGACCACCCAACCGACCAGTACTCGGTGGCCAACCGTATAGGTTGCGTTGGTTGTGTAGAACGTATAATCCCGGTCCAAGGAGGCGCACGCCATGCATCGCACTCGTCTGCTCGCCGGGTTGCTCATTTTCATCGTTGCCACTGGAGGCTTGCCCCGCCAGGCACTCGCAGCCCCGCCCTCGCTCAAGGACCCGCCACCTCGACGACCTCCGACGGCTCTGGAACGCGCTGAAGCCGTGCCCGCGCGATCCGACACGCCCCAGCGCATCTCGGCCCCGGATCTGGGGCCAGTAGAACTTGTGAATGCCGCCCGGCTCACCTTTCAGTCCTACCGAGACAACAACTACGAGATCTACGTCGCCAATGGCGACAGCAGTATCGAAACACGGGTGACCAACAACAGCGCGTCTGACATCGAGCCGCGGCTTAGCAGGGGCGCAGATCGGATTGTCTTCGCTTCCAAGCGCGACGGGAACTATGAGATTTACGGTGTCGGCATAGACGGAAGCAATCTCAGGCGATTGACCTACGAAGCGAGCGACGACTTGGATCCCAACTGGTCGCCAAATGGGGCCCGCATCGTGTTTTCCACGATGCGCAATGGCAACTCCGATATCTATGTCATGAACGCAGATGGCGGCGGCCTGACACGATTGACAACCGACGGCGCAGATGACTACAGCCCATCGTGGTCACCCGACGGCAACTCGATCGTTTTCATCTCAGAACGAGGTGCACCAGCAAACACGGGCGGTCGCGTCTGGCTCATGAACGCCGATGGCAGCAACCAGCACCAGCTTTACGATGCACCTTTCGCCGGAGGTCCAATGTTCTCACCCGACGGAGGCAGGATCGCCTTTCAAGCCGACATGAACACCGACTACTGGCTGGATTTGGCGTGGATGAATGCAACGGGTGGGGTGGCGTATGTAACTGCCTGGGGGAGCGCCCAGTGGCTCACAGACCAAGTGATGGGTTCATGGAGTCCGGATGGGAAATACATTGCGGCGACCTCACTTCTCTACGGCTATTGCGGAGCCAGTCTCTGTCTTAGCCAATTGCAGACCTACTACTATGATGTCGTGGTCGGATATTCCCTCGGTCGACGCCTGACGTCATCGGGCTACGACTTTGGCCCCGATTGGAAAACGACCGATATCACGCCACCCACCTCCAATGTGCTCGCCTTGCCCGCGGTGTCGCCGGCGGATTTCACGGTCACGTGGACCGGCTCTGCGGGGGATGGACCGATTCAACAATTTGACTTTGAGATTCAAGTTCGTGACGGGTTAGCCGGGACTTGGACAACAATCGTGACAAGTGCATGGAATGCGCCGAACTCCACAACCTATCACGGGGTGAGCGGGCACACCTACTACTTTCGAAGCCGGGCCAAGGATTTCGTCTTGAACGTTGAAGCGTGGCCGTCTGACGTCGATGCCTTCACCACGATCGAGACGCTTGCCCCCGAATCTTCGGTCATGGCCGTCGATCCCTTTACGCGGACCCCTGCGCTGACCCTTCAATGGAGCGGAGCAGATCCGGGTGGATCGGGAATTACCTACTATGACTTGCAATATCGGATCGGCGCAGCTGGCGCGTGGGTGCCGTATCTGACCGCCACAACGGCCACCTCAACGACGTTCCCTGTCGATCGCGGCTACACATACTTCTTCCGTTCGCGTGCCACGGATGCAGCCACGAATGTCGAAGCCTGGCCACCGGGCGATGGCGACACGAACTCAACAATCTACACTTGGCGGGGTACGGGTCACGTCTACGATATTCGTGATGCCCCACTTGAGCAAGCCAGTGCAACGTTCAATCGCGGAGGTACACCGGACGTGCGAACAACCAATACTTCCGGCATCTACGCGTCCGTGTTGGTAACGACAACGCCGACGATTTCGGCCACCTGGAGCAAGGTCGGCTATGGCCTTCAACCGCTGACACCCTTCACGTCCGCCCAGGACCTCACCTTTGATGTGTACCTGCCGCCGCTCGACAACATCATTTCGCTACCGGACTTTGAGGCAAGCAGCCTTGCAGGATCTTCCTGGCAGGCAAACGGACTGCCGCTCGCCAGGCCAACGACGGAACGCGCTCACACCGGACTCAGCGCGCTGACCCTTGGGGGCTTGCGGCCGTCAGCACCGATCAACGTGTCCAATTCGATCAGCGAATCACGATACGCACAAGTGATTGTGGCACCTTCAGGCACGGCGCACCTGGTCTGGAATGAAACCGCGGCAGGCCAGACTTCCATCGCCTTCGCGTCACGCCTCCCGACGGGAGGGTGGACGGCGCCTGAAATCCTGTCAACCTGGGTGACTCCCGACCCAGTCGGTGATCCAAGCCGAGGCAAGCCTGCAATTGGCATCGATGCCGCGGGAACCGTTCACGTGGCCTGGCAGAACACGGCAACGGGTCAGGTCTACCACGCAAGCCGGAGCTCGGGAGGGAGTTGGTCTTCGCCGCAGCTCCTTGCGAACGGCGTGAGCGCGCAGAACTCCAGCGCACCCCGCCTCGCGGTGAGCGCCGCGGGACGCGTCCACGTGGTTTGGCACTCCGCGGGTTCGGGGCGCTCGGATATTTTCTACCGCGGCCGCGACATCGCGGGCGCGTGGGGGCCGCTGGAGGTGGTAACGGGTGACGACCTCTTCGCCACAAATGCTGCCTATCCGGCCATCGCGGTTGACGCCGCCGAGACCGCCCATCTGGGCTGGCAAAACGGAATTGGCTACTATGCCAGCCGCCCAGTCTCCGGGACCTGGTCGGTGCCTTTCGGTGTGACAGTATGGCCATTCCAACTGGAGCAAACGCACGTGACTGTCGACTCGACCGGGCAGGCACGCCTGGCATGGGTGGGCGGCATCTCGGGGTTGAACGCGATCGTGTACGCGACGATTGAAGGGGGATTCGCAACAAGCCCACAACTTGCCTACACCAGCACCACGACCCTTTCGATGAATCGGCTGCTGATCGATCTCCAGGGACGATCACAGCTCGGCTGGTCGACGGGAGATGGCGAGGTCTTTCTTGCAAACAACAGCGTGACGGGATGGTCGGTCACCAACCTCTCCGCGTCGGCCGGATTGGCATCAAGCCAGATCGATTTGCTCTCGACGACGTCCGGTTTGTGGGCGACCTGGCGCGAGCAGCTGCCCAATGGCACTTTTTCGGTTGCCTGCAAGAAGCAAACCCTCGATGGTCAATGGCACGTCCTAGCCGCGTGCGTGAACGGGTTGCCCGGTCTCGATGACCCGATTCTTGCGGCGGGTCCGGACAATCAGATACAGCTGGACTTCGGCGCGACGAGCGGCGCGGTCGCTGATCGCTTCCACGTGGTCTGGGAAGATGCCGGCCCTCGCGGTTCAGAAGTGGCTCACCCGTTGGACCTGAAGGCGGCGTTGTCCGGGACGACATTGTCGTTCCTGTATGTGCTCGATATCCCGGCCGGAGAAGATACGCCCATGATGACGGTCACGGTTGAGAGTGCGGCGGGCAGCACCGCGATCTTCACCCGTGAAACATCGACAAATGGGGAATGGACACACGTCTGGCGAGACCTGTCCGCATGGTCAGGTGAGGCCGTCACGCTGTCGTTCAAACTTGATGCCATGGCAGGGGTCGGCCGGGCGCGGCTGTTGCTGGACGAAGTCAACGTCGGGTCGGTTCCGGCGGATGCCTGGGTGGCAGCGGACGCGCCTGCGCAAGCGCTACCCGGAACTACTGTGGTTCTCGACGTGTTCTATGGCAACCACAATGGGGGCATCGCAAGCGGACAGATACTGACTGCGACACTGCCGCCTGGGTTGACATTTGTTTCGGCAGAACCACCGCCGGCGTCGACCGGCCCGCTGACGTGGATCCTGCCAGACATGGCCGCGGGAGCCGGCCCCTTCACAATCCACATCACAATGACGGTCGCTGCGAACCAGCCATCTCCGTCGGCACTCAGTACAACCTTGGTACTGTCAGGTGGCACGGTGGATGTGAATGTTCAAAACAACCAGTGGACCGGCGTCATCTTTGTCGGCTATCGCGCCCATCTGCCGCTGATCGCCCGACCGTAGTCTCGACACGGGACTCGTATGCCATCTGCGGCAAAGTTGCCAAATTCAGTGGCGGCGTGCAAGCCCCGACTTCGGAACATATCCGAACCGGGCTGGTCGCTATTCGGCTCGACACCCTCGAGCGGACATGAAAGACTCACTTCCATGGGGAGTTCTACCAATATGCGTCAAGTGCAGCAAGGTCGTACCCTGTTTCGCGGCTGGAAGACAATTTCGCGCGTGTTCGTTGCGATCGCGGTAGCTGGGATCTGTGTTCCCAGTACGGCGCACCTGCGACCGGTTATCGCCGAAGGACCTGAAATCAGCCAATTGGATGGCCCCGTCAACGTTGACCTACTCGACAGCGACGGCATGTCGGTGCCGCAGTCACCTCTGGCGGACCCAAGCTATCTGGCTGACAAGGCCAGAATGGCCTTCCAGTCCAACCGAGACGGCAACTGGGAGATCTACGTGGGGAACGGAATCGGAGCCAACCCCATCCGAATCACCCAAAACGCGGCCGATGACATCCGACCCCGGCTGAATCGGGGCGCAACACAGGTCGTGTTCGTTTCAAACAGGGATGGGAACAATGAGATCTACGCGGTCAACGTGGATGGCAGCAACCTTCGACGCCTGACGAACAATGCCGACGACGATACAGACCCGATGTGGTCGCCAGACTCAAGCAAGATCGCATTTACGAGCGCCCGAGACGGGCAGCCCGAGATCTACGTGATGAACGCGGATGGCAGTGCTCAGCAGCGGCTTACGTACGACGCCGCCATTGATTCCCAGCCGGCCTGGTCTCCGGATGCCGCACGAATCGCATTTGTCGCACATCGGGCCGGGCCAAGTGGTTCTGGCGGCCGGGTCTGGCTGATGAACGCTGATGGCAGCAATCCCGTGATCCTGTCAGCAGACTTCGCTTGGAGTGCCTATCCTGTGTGGTCGCCGGATGGCGGGCGTATTGCATTTTCCGGGTACGCATATGGTGACCAATGGGCCGATGCGATCGTTATCAATGCCGATGGGACAAGCCCCTATGTGGCGCAATTCGGAAGCTCAGCGAATCAGATCATGTGGGAAGTCGATGCTTTTAGTCTTGACGGGCAGTGGCTTGGAGTGTCCAGGTGGGACTATCTGACGGGCAATACGCTTGAATCAAGTGTCATCTGGTACATTCCTCTTGACGGTCAGTTTCATGGCTATCAGATTACCGCCGACAACGCCGGGTTCAACCGGAGCATGGACACCCAGCCGGTGACGATCCTTCCACCGACTACGACGGTCCAACCCTTGCCAACCATTTCACCCGCGGACTTTACAGTCTCGGTTTCGGGAACGTTGTCGACGGGCGTAGCATCGAATGACATCAAGTACGAAGTTCAAGTTCGCACGGGACTTACGGGTACTTGGACGACCCTTGCACACATCGCCGCGAATGCCCCGAAAGTCGTTCCGTTCCACGGAAAATCCGCACAACAGTACTTCTTCAGATCGCGCGGGACGGATTCGATGGGCAATATGGAGGCCTGGCCACCGGATGCAGATGCCTGGACAACGGTGGAATCCGAACCGCCGCACAGTCAGCTGGTCGTAACCTCGACTCAGCTGCCTGCCACAGAGCTGCAAATTCGCTGGCAGGCCGTGGACGTTGGTGGATCTGCCATCGCCGCGTACGACATAGACTATCGCGTCGAACCCGCAACTACGTGGACGCATCTGTTCTCCCAAACGGTCATGACCTCGACGGTGTTCCCCATCGTGCCGACCGCCGTCTATCACTTCCGCGTCAGAGCCACTGACGCCGCCGGGAATCTAGAACCGTGGCCGGCCAACGAAGGAGACAGCGCCGTCTTTCCGATCGCGCTCACCGTACTGGGCCACGTTCATGACAGCGTTGGAAATGCAGTCTCATCGAGTACCACCAGCCTGGGCTCGGGTACCCGATCAAGCACATCAAGCAGCGATGCGTTTGGGGACTTTTCAGGAAGCATCAGGCCGGCGGAACCCGCCATTACGATAACGGTGTCCAAACCTGGCTACGGTCCACTACCAGCCACGAGGTATCTCCCCGAACAAGCCAGCGGAAATGACTACTACCTCCCTCCTGTCACCAATATCGTTGCGAATTGGGGGTTTGAGCAGCCGCTGGAACTGGGCGCATGGACATCGACCGACTTCTCGGCCGTGCGAGCGGATGTCAACAGTCGCCACACTGGCGCGCTTGGCCTGACGATTGGCGGCGCGTTCTTTGGTTCACCCACTGACGTGTCTGTTTCGGCTTCTGATTCATCGGGTCCCGCATTGGCCACTGGTGTTGGCCAAACCTTGCACGCTGCGTGGTTCGAGCGAACAGGTAGCTCAATCGAGTTGTACTCCGCGGTGCGTTCAAGTTCCGGCGTTTGGACTGCCCCGCACGGCATCTTCGGCAACCTTGCACCGTCAGACACGAAGTTGCCAGCCGGCTATCGGCCGGAGCTGGCGACGGACAACACTGGAAGCGACCATATTGTCTGGCGCAGTTGGCCCGACGGGAATGTCTACTATGCAGTCAGTGACCCGGGCACCGGCTGGTTGGTCTATCTTGTGGCGAGTAGCCTTGAGGAAGGGGCCTTGCCGCGCATGGCCGTCGAACCGGGAGGCACCGCTCACATTTCGTGGCACGCGGCTTCACCCTCCCGGACTGATGTCTATTACCTGCGCCGCAGCTCAAGCGGACTCTGGTCGGCGCCGGAAAACGTCACGGGCAGCAATCCCTATCTCACTGACGCCCGCAATCCGGCCATCGCCGTGGACATCACCGGAACCGTCTATCTGGCCTGGGAAAACGGGACGGGCTTCCTTAGCCAACGCCCGATCAGTGGCACCTGGGCACCCCCTACAGCGGTCTTCGCGTGGCCCTTCAGCCTCTCGCGCCCCCAGTTGGTCGTGGATGCGAGCGGTGCCGCGCACTCCGCCTGGCAGGCGAACTTCGGCAGCCTTCAATATGGCGTCGCCTACGCCCGCTACCGCAACGGCCTCGAGACGCAGCCCATCCTTGTGGACACGGACCCATCGCCGATCACCTTGAAGGACCTGGCGACCGACGCAGCAGGTCGGCCGCACCTTGCCTGGGCGATCAATGCGGCCAATGTCTTTCACGGGGTCCGAGCCATAGGCGGCGCATG
The DNA here is from genome assembly GCA_019694215.1 of Thermoflexales bacterium. Lineage (GTDB taxonomy): Bacteria > Chloroflexota > Anaerolineae > J036 > Brachytrichaceae > Brachythrix. The sequence continues at coordinate 8,833 of JAIBCK010000011.1, read as the reverse complement.
GACGGTCACGCGGTTGACCTCCCCCACGGCGGTGTCCGGTGCCGCAGCGTCGCTTGCCCCAGCAGGCTCCAATGTCTGGATGGCCTGGCGCGCGCAGAACCTGATCGGCGTCTCGGAAGGCGGATGCTCCCGCTGGTCGGAGGCGTCTGGATGGCTTGATTTTGGGCGTTGCGCATTGCCGTGGCCCGCGGACCCGGCCCTGGTGGCTGAGCCGGACGGGCGCGTCAACCTGCTCTACACACCCGAAGGCGAGACCCCGCGCGAGATCTGGCATCTCTCCTGGCTCGACGGATCGCCGGCGCCAAGCCAGATCGCCCAACGCATGACCATCCCCATCACGATGTCAACGCCGGGCCTCTCATTCCTGTATCGCATCGACGGAAGCCCGACCGACGCCCAGGCCGCGTTCACGGTCACGGCCGAGACAGACCTGGGCGCGACTGTCGTTTACACCTCACTCGAGACTCCGGGCACGGACTGGAAGCACATCTGGCGCGACATGAGCGCGTTTGCCGGAAGCGCAATCACATTGAGCTTCGCCATCGACCCACGCGATGGCAGCGGCGGCGCGCGGCTCGCCCTCGACGAAGTGTCGCTCGGTTCTACGGCCCCTGACCTGTGGGTCAACAGCTGGCTGCCCCCGGAGCTCCGACCGGGCACGACGCTGACGATGGCAGTGCAGTACGGCAATCAGGGGGGCGGCACGGCCGCGGGAACCACACTGTCGATGACGGTGCCAGCGGGGCTCACTTTCGTCGGTGCGGAACCGCCCCCGTCGACCGTCGCGCCAAATCTAGTCTGGACGCCGAACACGTTGGCTTCCGGCGCGGTGGGATCCACCATCGTCCTGACGTTCACGGTCGGCGCCAGCGCACCGGGCGTGACCATCACGCCGACGCTGGTCATCGCAGGAACAACGTCCGAACTCGAGCTGGCTAACAACACGTGGCGGGTGGTCACCGGCGTGGGATATCGCGCCTTCCTGCCAAGAGCCGTCCGCTAGAGCCAGGCCTGTCTCCGCTGTCGGACCGCGCGATGCGTCTCGCCGCGGTCCGACGGCGGCGACGACGCGGGCGCACCCTTACCACGCGAAGCTCACGGTTCGATCGTCACGCGCTCACCTCCGGCCAGCCGCGAGCGCTCGGCCGCGAAGGCGAGCGCGTGGCTGGCAAGTGAGGCGCGCGCCGTGGTGCGGCGCACGGAGGGCTCCCCGCGCAGGGCAGCCGCAAAGTCAGCCATGATCCCGGCGTCGCCGCCGCCGTGGCCCTCCCCCATCGCTGGCCGCAGCACCTCGACCTCGCCCGGACCATGCGGGTGGATGGCGAGCTCGTTGCGATAACCATAGCCAAATTCGCCATACAACGTGGCGCGCGTGCCGTCCCAGCGCAACGTGCGGCCCTCGCGGTCCGAGTGCCCGTGCATGGTGAACGTCGCCGTGGTGCCGCCCGCGAAGCGCATTGCGATGACCTGATGGTCAACGACATCGTTGTCGCAGTGATAGACGCAGCGCCCGTAGGGTCCACCGTTCAATGCCTCGCGGCGGCTGGCCGCAGTGTCCCCACCTTCGAGCGCCCCCAGCATGAAGGGCGGCGTTGAGACTGCGCCCTCGCGCTCGGCGGAGTACACGCGCGGGGCATACCAGGCGCAAGTGTCCGCAACAGGGCAGCCGCTCAAGCATCGTTCCGGTGCGCCCGGCGGGGCGTTTTCCCGACGGAAATGCGAGAGGGAGCCAAACGAAGAAAGATCAAGCACTGGTCGACCCATCACCCACAGAAGCAGGTCGAGGTCGTGGCAACACTTGGCCAGAATCATCGGCGTTGACCGGGCTGCATTGCCCCAGTTGCCGCGCACAAAGCTGTGGGCCATGTGCCAGTACGAGACGTTCTCGCGGTGGTCAATCGTAATGATCTCCCCCAGCCTACCGGACGTGACAACCCTGTGCAGCGCGTTCATGAAAGGCGTATAACGTAGAACGTGGCAAACCATCAGCACCCTGCCCAACCGCTCGGACGCGTCGACGAGCGCACGGCAATCGGCCTCCGTCGTGGCCATCGGCTTCTCCAGCAGCACGTCGTAGCCCGCCTCCATCGCCGCGAGCGCAGGGCCGATGTGGTCGGCGTCCTGCGTGGTCACCACGCAGGCATGGGCAAAGCGCGGCCGCGCCAGCGCATCCCGCCAGTCCGTGTAGACGCGCTCCTCCGCGAGGTCATGGGCGTCGACCATGCGCTCACGCCGCCGCCGGTCCGGCTCCGCAACACCGACGACCCGAAACTGCTCCGGGTGTTCGAGCGCATAGCCGCCATAGGCGCGCCCGCCGCGATTGCCCGCGCCAAGGACGAGCAAGTCAAAGGGAAGGGACGTTGACATGGTCTATGCCTCCGGCACCAGGGCGCGAATGATGTCGACATGATCCTCGACCAGCTGCGCCTCGCGCTCTGCGAGCGCTGCGAACGGCCACCACTCGGCCTGCGCGGCATCGTCGCCTGAAGCCACCTCGGGGCGCACGCCGAGTTCGGTCAGGTCGAGCCACAGCCCGAAGGTGATGGAACGACCACGGATCGAGCGGTCGGGGTGATCAAAGATGCGGCCGGTTCGGATCATGCGCTTCCGAAGATCGGGTTCCAGCGTGAGGCCCGCCTCCTCATGAAGCTCGCGCAACGCAGCATCCTGAAGGCTTTCGCGCTGCTCAACGAAGCCACCCGGCAGCGCCCACAACCCCGCGCCCGGCGCATGTCTTCGCTGAATAACCAGCACCTGCCCTGCCCAGGTCACGACCGAATCGGCGGTGACGAAGATCGGCGGATAGGGCGCAGCCGCCCAGCTCTCGCGCGTCTTGTCCATCCAGGCCTGCTCCTCGTGCAAGCGCGCATATGCCGGGCCAAGGCGGAAGCCCTCCAACCAGGCGATGACGGCTTCCGGCGTGTTCGCTCGCCAGGCCGCCCCACCCCGCAGGTAGTCGGCCCGGCGCTCGCGATCGGCCTCGGGTTCAACGGCCGGCGCGCGCCAAACCATCACGGCACCGTGTGCGCCCTCGATGCGCAGTTGCGCGTCGAGCTCGGCCTTGCGTCGCTCGGGTTGATACAGGTGCTCACGCAGGCCGACCACGCGCACGCGGTCCCACTGCTCGGGAGGCAGCGCCACGTGAAGCATGTTTGCGCGCTCCTCCACCGTCCAGGGCAGGCGCGGGGAGCGCGGGCGATGTGCGCCGGTGAGGGCCACCACAACGCGGGCATGGCGGGCCAGCGCGTCTGTCAGCCGGGCGATGCATGCGGCGTCTGGAAACGGGTAGGCGTCCACGATCAGGGCACAAGGTGATGTCATCCGGATTCTCCCAACGCCGTTATGATATGCGTTCAGGTGACAACCATGTCGAAATACATCAACGAATCCATTGGCACGTTCTTTCTCACCCTGGCGGTCGGTCTGGCCGTCCAATCCGGCAGCCCACTGGCCCCCCTGGCCATTGGCAGCACGCTCATGATCATGGTCTACATGGGCGCACACGTTTCGGGCGCCAAGTACAACCCCGCAGTCTCGCTCGCGGTGGCCATGCGCGGCAAGATGAGCTACGCCGAGATGGCGCGAGAGTGGGTGGCCCAGCTCGCGGGTGCCATCCTAGCAGCCATCGCGCTGTTTGTCATCACCGGAAAGGCGCTCACCATCGCCCCAGACCCCAAGGCCAGCCTGATTGGCTCCTTGCTGATCGAGGTGCTCTTCACCTGCGCGCTGTGTCTGGTGGTGCTGAATGCGGCGACGACCAAGGCGACCGAGGGGAACCCCTGGTACGGCCTGGCGATCGGGTTCACCATCTTTGTCGCCGCGACAGCCGGCGGCTGGATATCGGGCGGCGCGTTCAACCCCGCGGTTGGCCTCGGGCACACGCTGGGGAGTGCGTTGTTTGGCGGCGGCTCCATCGCCAATGTGTGGCTCTACATCGTTGGGCCGCTGGCCGGTGGCGCGCTTGCTGCGGTGCTCTACAAGCTGCAGCACAACTAGGCGTCAACGCGTCTCGCAAACAGGCCCGGGCTGCCCACCGCAGCCCGGGCGTTTTTTGTTTAGCGACGCTCGATGCTTACACCAAGGCCGCGCAGTTTGTCCTCGAAGCGCTCATAGCCCCGGTCGATCTGTCCCACATTGCCGATCACGCTGCGACCCTCCGCGCACAACGCAGCAATCACCAGCGCCACCCCCGCCCGGATGTCGGGGCTCTGCACGACCTCACCCCGCAATCGGCTGATTCCCTGAACGAGACAGCGGTGTGGATCGCACAAGACGATGCGAGCGCCCATGGCAATCAGCTTGTCCACGAAATACAGGCGGCTTTCAAACATCTTCTCGTGGATCAAGACGGTGCCGTTCGATTGCGTCGCGGCGACCACCGCCAGGCTCATCGCGTCGGCCGGGAAACCCGGCCACGGCGAATCGGCGATGGTCGGAATGCTGCCGCCAAAGTCAGGTTCGACCTCGAGGCGTTGCCCGCCGGGCACCACGACATCATTGCCATCGATGTCAAAGCGAATCCCGATGCGCTCGAGCGTCATGGCGGTCATGCGAAGGTCGCGCACGCAGGCGTCCCGGATACGGATGCCATCCCCGCGCAGCGCGCCCAACACAATGAAGCTGGTGACCTCGATGTTGTCGGCGCCGACGGTGAACTCGCAGCCCTTCAGCGTCTCGGCCCCGTGGATGATGACGGTGTTGGTCCCGGCATTCTCGATGCGCGCCCCCATCGCCGTCAGGCACGCGCACAGGTCCTGAATGTGCGGCTCGCTCGCAGCATTGCGAAGAATGGTCGTGCCGCGCGCGCGCGCCGCCGCCATGATGGCATTCTCGGTCGCCGTCACGCTGGCTTCGTCCAGCATGATGTCAGTGCCGACCAGCCCCTTCGGCGCGCGAAGCTGCAGCGCACCGTCGTACTCGAGCGTTGCCCCGAGCGCCCGCAGCGCGAGGAAATGCGTGTCCAGGCGGCGGCGCCCAATCACATCGCCGCCCGGCGGCGGGAGCGCGAGGGCGCCCGCCCGCCCGAGCAGCGGACCGGCCAGCAGGATGCTGGCGCGGATGTCCTTGCACAGCCGCGGATCCAATGCGCGCGCGTCGATATTGGCGGCATGGATGACCACGGTGTTGTCGGCAGTCCAACGGACGGATGCCCCAATTGACTCGATCAGCCGGATCAGCGTCACCACATCGGCGATGCGCGGGACGTTGTGCAGGATGACGGGTTGGTCGGTCAGCAGGGCGGCGGTGATGAGCGGGAGGGCGGCATTCTTGTTGCCGGAGGCGCGCACCTCGCCATGCAGGCGTTGCCCGCCTTCGATGATGAACTCAGACATGCCGCCAGTCTACCCGCATGCGATCACGCGCGACGGTAGTGATGGGTGAGGAAGCGCTTCCAGCCGCTCTTGTTGCGCGCCTCTACCACCCAGGTCACTGTGCCATCCGCCTCCGGCCAGTAGGCCTGGCGCGCCAGCCCGGCCGGCATCTCAGCCTCAAACGCCAGTGCCTCTGCCGGGAGATCCGGCGCCGCCACGCGCAAGCCCGTCGCCCGTCGGCCATCGCTGGTGAATGACCAGAAGGTCAGCGCACCGTCGTCGCCGATCCCGAAGACGGCCAGCTCGTGATAGCCCTTGCCACCGGTGTTCCAGGTCGCGCTCAAGGTCACGAAGGCGCCGCCGATCGCGGACGCAAAGGTGCGCTCGCAGCGAACGCGTCCGGCGGGTGAGTCCGCTTCGGTCGACCAGCTGCCGAGCAACGGGCTGAGTGCCCCGAGCTTGCCCCGGCCCGCCTTCCACAACTTCTGCTTGCCTGCCATTATTTCCTCCTGAAGAGATATCGCATTCATCCGTTTGACATGTCCCATCCTTCGATGGCGATCACCAGATAGGTCGGCGCCCAGTGCGAGACCATGATGTCCGAATGCAGCGCATCCTGCCAGCCAGCTGTGAGGTGCGCGGCCGCACCGCGCAGGAACGCCTCACGCAGCGCGTGCCCCTCCGGCAGGGCGTGGGCGAGGTCGCGCAGCATCCACGCCCGAGACAGGTTCAGCCCGCAGAAGTGCGCGAGCTGGCGATCGCTGTAGCTCACGACGCGGGCGGGCACCAGGACGCCTTCGAGATTCCGCGTGAAAAATCCATTCGCCCAACGCTCGAAATCACTCGCCAAGAGCAACCGGCGCAGAACGTCCGCCTCGGCTAGACCCGGCGACAGGAAGTCGGATGCGGACGGCTCGAAGTCAAAGGGAATGTCCCGGTCGTCGACGTAGAAGCGGCGTGCATGGCCGCGCAGCACCGGCGCCCATTCGGCATCGTGACGATTGGCCCAATCCAGCGCCAGGCCGAGCGAGAAGGCGGTCTGGTTGTGCAGCCCGGTGCGGATGGGCACTGGCAGTTTGTCAAAGTGTCGGCGCAGCGCGGCGGCGGCGTGGGCCTCGAGCGGTGCCAGGGCCGCCGTGGCCGCCGGTGCACAGGCAAGCGACGCCGCCCGCAGGTCCTCCGCGAGGCGAAGCACCCAGGCCATGCCATACGGCACTTCAAAGCCGGGATGCCGGGCCAGGTAGTCCATCTCGCCGGCGATGGTTTCGGCGGACAGGTGCTCGGCCAATGCGGCCTCCAGCGCGACGCTGAGCGGGTGCTCCCCCAGCCAGCGGGCCGCGCGCACGAGCTGGGCGTGGCTGTGGACGGCCGAGTGCCAGTCGTAGCAGCCATAGAAGGCGGGGTGGTTGCTGCGGTGCGCCCGGACGTCGCCCGGTTCGCGCCAGTGGGCCATGGGCGCGACGGGATACTCGCGGTCGAGGTTGACCAGAGTGAGCGGCACAAAGCGTTGTGCGAGCGCGGCCCGGGACGGCAGCGGGTTGGACATGCCCGAAGGATACCGAAACTGCGGGATTTCGGAAACCGAAAACCAACAGCCGCCCCGGCAGTGCCGAGGCGGCATTGTTCGCACCGGATCGCTACGGGGTGACCGTCAGCTTGCCGTTGTTGGAGCCATCCTGCACATACTGCCAGCTGAGCGTGACCGTGGACGCGCACCGCGCGGTGTACTCGTACAGCCCCGCGGCCAGCCCGGACAGCACGCCGACATACTCATCGTTGTTCCCGCTCTGGGCATTGAAGGTCATGGTCGTGTCCTGGACGTTGGTCCAGCTGGCCCCAAAACTGCTGACCGAGCCCCAGTGGATCTCGCAGGTGATCCCGGCGCCCTGGCCGGCAGGCTCAGTCACGCCCGACGACCAGACCTGGACGTAGACGTTGAGGGATCCCGCGGTCGAGATGCTTGGGGATTGACCGTTGTTCGGCCACAGCGCGCCCACCCAGCCGATGGTGACCGGCGTCGGGGTCGGCGTGGGCGTCAAGGTCGGCGTGGGTGTCGGGGTATTGGTGGGCGTCGGCGTGGGCGTCGGCGCCGTGCCAAAGACCGTGATGGTGAAGTTGTCGATGCCCAGACCGTCGTCTGAGCTAGATGCGTTGTAATCGCTCCAGCGGATCCAGAAGGTGCCTCCAGCAACGACATTCAAGCCAGAGATCGCGCCAACGAGCGTCTTGCTGGAAGCAGCCGCATTTCCGTCCAGCGGACCGACGGTTCCAGAGGTGACCGGGGCCGTGAACACCAGCGTATTGCTCGTGATCCAGGCCCCCGATGTAAGGCTTGTCGCATCGGTGGACAGGGCCAGCGTGATGCTGTCAGACCGTCCAAGGGCACCCAGCCGCCACTGCTCACCGGTGTAGGTGATCCACACGGACGAGATCACGCCACCGGTCTGGTTGCTGAACTTCGCGCCCCAGGACGGGACGATGCTACCCGAGAGCAAGCCCCCAAGCGCACGCTCTGTCGACCCCGTCGATCCAAAGCTGTAGGTGTCCCCGGCGTTGCCACTGCCATTTCCCGCCGTATAGGTGTTGTTGCCGCCAGACTCAAACAATGCCCATCCGCACGGAAGCGTGGACGACGTACCGCTCGACGCGAGCGTATCGAAGTTCTCGAAGTTCGTCCCTGCGAGGGCGGTGATGGACACATAGCCCGGGCACGGCGTCGGCGTCGGCGTCTGGGTCGGGGTGAGCGTCGGCGTTACCGTCGGCGATGCCGTGGGTGTCAGGGTCGGCGTCGACGTCGGCGTGTTGGTCGCGGTAGCCGTGGGCGTCACCGTCGGCGAGGCCGTTGGGGTCGCCGTCGGCGTGTCCGTCGCCGTGGGCGTGACGGTCGGCGTATCGGTGCTCGTCTGCGTCGGGGTCACCGTCGGCGTGTCGGTGTGCGTCGCCGTGGGCGTGAGGGTGGCCGTGTCGGTCGGGGTCACCGTGGGCGTGTCCGTCGGAAGCGGCGTCACCGTCGGGGTCGCCGTCGCGGCTGCCACCGTGATGCGTCCGTTGTTCGTACCGTCGCTCACCCACACCCACGCGGTGGTGCCCGTCGGCGCACAACGGGCGGTGTATTCGTAGTTGCCCGGCGCCAGGGGGCCCAGCGCCGCACTGTAGACATCGTTGTTGCCGGAGTCGCCGGCGTAGCCCATCGCCAGGCTCGCGATGGACGACCAGGTTCCGCCAAACGTGGCGACCGAACCGTAGTAGACCTCGCAGGTGATGCCCGCACCCTGGCCGGCCGCATCGGTCACGCCACCCGACCACACCTGCGCGCTGATCAAGAGCGTGGCGGTGTCGAGCAGCGCGGTCGTGCTGGTGTTGTCCGGGGAGAGGGCGCCGACCCAGCCAATCGTCACTGGCGTTGGCGTCGGGGTTGGCGTCTGTGTCGCGGTCGGTGTGACCGTCGGCGTATCCGTGGCCGTTGGCGTCACGGTCGGCGTATTCGTCGGCGTGTCAGTCGGCGTCACCGTTGGGGTGTC
>JAIBCK010000095.1 GCA_019694215.1 Thermoflexales bacterium | reverse complement strand
TACGGCCTCACCGTCATGACCATCCCGGAGGCCGCCGCGGCCGCCGACATGATCATGATGCTGGTGCCCGATGTGCCGTGCGCGGCCATCTACCGCGATCAGGTCGCCCCGTACCTCAAGAAGGGCAAGACCCTGATGTTCGCCCACGGCTTCAACATCCGCTACGAGCAGATCGTCCCGCCCAAGGACGTCGACGTCAGCATGGTCGCCCCCAAGGCCCCGGGGCACCGCGTGCGCGGCACCTACGCCGATGGCGGCGGCACGCCCTGCCTGGTCGCCGTGCACCAGGGTGGCACCCGCGCGTTGAACAACGCCCTGGCCTATGCCAAGGGCATCGGCGGCACCCGCGCCGGCGTCATCAAGACCACCTTCACCGAGGAGACCGAGACCGACCTGTTTGGTGAGCAGGTCGTGCTGTGCGGCGGCGTCAGCCACCTCGTCAAGGCGGCCTTCGAGACCCTGGTCGAGGCCGGCTACCAGCCCGAGGCCGCGTATTTCGAGTGCATGCACGAGCTCAAGCTCATCGTCGACCTGTTCTATCAGGGTGGCCTGAACTACATGCGTTACTCGGTAAGCGATACCGCCGAGTGGGGCGACTACGTGACCGGGCCGCGCATCGTCACCGACCGCACCAAGGCCGAGATGAAGAAGGTCCTCACCGAGATCCAGAACGGCAAGTTCGCCAAGGATTGGATCAACGAGAACAAGGCCGGTCGACCGCGCTTCAACGCCATGCGCAAGCGTGACATCAATCACCCGATCGAGAAGGTCGGTCTGAAGCTGCGCCGCATGATGCCCTGGCTGAACCCGCGCGAGGTCAAGCCCGGCTCGGGTGGCGCGTAGGCGAAACGGAGCAACGACAGGATGGGACGGCAGCGCGCGCCAACCGCACCCGGGCAGGCCCCGGCGATCGCACGCGCCGCCGTCCTGATCGACCTGCGCGCGGTCTCGGTCGACCACGGCCCGACGCGCGCGCTGCACGGCATCGACTGGACGCTTCGCGCAGGGGAACATTGGGCGTTGCTCGGCCCGAACGGCGCCGGCAAGAGCACCTTCCTGCGCCTGCTGCGCGGCGAGGTCTGGCCGGCCCCGGGTGAAGGCGAACGCCGCTATGGCTTTGGGCGGGCGCTGACCCGCAGCGCCATTGGCGCGCGCCGCCGCATCGGGATGGTCTCCGGCGAGCAGCATCTGCAGTATGCGCGCAACGAAAGCTGGGACCTGGACGTGCGCGCCGTCGTGCTGAGCGGGCTGTATGACAACACGCTGTGGCTGGGCACGCCCACCCCCGCCCAGCGCCGCCGCGCCGATGCCCTGCTGCGCCGGCTGGGGATCGAGGCGCTGGCTGAGGCCGACTTCCGCACGCTCTCGCAGGGACAGCTGCGCAGGACGCTGATCGCGCGGGCGCTGATCAGCCGGCCGCGCGTGCTGCTGCTGGATGAAGTCACGGTCGGGCTGGATGCCACCTCGCGCCGGGAGGTGTTGGACCTGCTCGATCGCGCGGCCGCGGCCGGCACCAGCCTGGTCTGCGCCAGCCACCGCGCCGAGGACATGCCGCGGGCGATCAACCGCGCGCTCACGCTGCAGTCCGGGCGGGTCGCCGATGCCGGCGTCTATCACGCCCCGCGCCGAGTCAGCGCGCACTTTCGTCCGTTGGACACAACCCGACGCGATGGCGCGCCCTTCCTGCTGCGGGTGACCGATGCGTCGGTGTATCGCGGGGAGCCGGGCCACCCCCGCCACACGCTCGCGCTGCGCGGGCTGAGCTGGCGGATCAACCGCGGCGAGCACTGGATGGTCCTCGGGCCAAACGGCGCGGGCAAGAGCACGCTGATCAAGCTGCTGCTGGGCGAGGCCTGGCCGGCGCAGGGCGGCACGCTCGAACGCTTTGGGCAGCGCGGCCCCCTGCCGGTCTGGGAGATCAAACGCCGCATCGGCTGGGTGGCCCACGAGCTGCAGGTGCGCTATGCCGCGGACTGGACGGCGCGTCAGGTGATCGCCTCGGGCTTCAGCGCCAGCATCGGCTGGATGGCCCACGTCACCCCGGCGCAGGCCAGCGCGGTGGAGGCCATCATCGAGCGTTGCGGGTTGGGTCCCTTGGCCGAGCGCAGCCTGCGCCGCATGTCGTTTGGCCAGGCGCGCCGGGTGCTGATCGCCCGCGCGCTGGTGACCGCGCCCGAGATTCTGGCGTTGGACGAACCCTTCGACGGCCTGGACGGCCGCGCGCGCGCCGAGATGGCCGCGCTGATCGACGACGCCGTCGCGGGCGGCGCCAGCCTGGTGCTGATCAGCCATCACGAGGCGGACGCGCCGGCCTGCATCACGCACCGGCTGTGGCTGCGCGACGGGCGTGTCGTGCGACAGGAGGAGCGCATCCCGGCATGATCGCGAACACCTGGGATCCTGCGTTGTACGACGGGCGACACGCCTTCGTCACGCACGCCGGGCAGGCGCTGCTCGACCTGCTGGACGCGCGCCCCGATGAGCGCGTGCTCGACCTGGGCTGCGGCACGGGCCATCACGTCGCGCAGCTGGCGGCGCGGGGCGCGCGCGTCATCGGGGTGGATGCCGACCCGACCATGATCGACGCGGCCCGCGCGGCGCATCCCGGGCTGGACTTCCGCGTCGGGGATGGCGCGCGCTTCGAGGTCGAGGTTGCGCAGGATGCGGTGTTTTCGAACGCCGCCCTGCACTGGATGCGTGAGCCGGACGCCGTCATCGCGCGGGTGCGCGCGGCGCTGCGGCCGGGCGGCCGTTTCGTCGCGGAGATGGGCGGGCACGGCAACATCGCCGCGATCATCGCGGCCGCGCGCGACGCGGCCCGCGAGGTGGCCGGCGTGACGCTTGCCCCGGCCTGGTACTTCCCGACCCTGGGCGAGCAGGCCGCGCGGTTGGAGGCGGGGGGCTTCCGCATCCATGCCGCGTGGTGGTTTGAGCGGCCCACCCCGCTCGAGGGCGAGGCTGGGATGACGAACTGGCTGCGCATGTTCGGGGGTGGGCTGTGGGGCGGCGTGCCGGAGGGCGCGCTGGCCGAAGTGGTGACCCTGACCGAACAACGGTTGCGGAACACCACCCTCCATGTTGAAGGGCGCTGGGTGGCCGACTACTGCCGCCTGCGTTTTGTCGCCGTCAAGGCGTAACACAATCACACTGAAGCGAGGTATGCGATGGAAGACCGAGTGATCGTTTTCGACACGACCCTGCGCGATGGCGAGCAGTCGCCCGGCGCGACGCTCAACCTGCCCGAAAAGCTTGAGATCGCCCGTCAGCTTGCGCGGCTTGGCGTGGACGTGATCGAGGCCGGCTTTGCCATCGCCTCGCCGGGCGACTACGAGGCCGTCAGCCGCATCGCCGCCGATGTCGGGCAGCTGGAGCACGCCCCCGTCATCGCCAGCCTGGCGCGCTGCAACAAGGCGGACATCGATCGCGCCTGGGGGGCGGTGCAGTCCGCGCGCCGCAACCGCATCCACACCTTCCTGGCCACCAGCGACATCCACCTGCAGCACAAGCTGCGCATCAGCCGCAACGATTGCATCGAACAGGTGGGCGAGTTCGTCAGTTATGCGCGCTCGCTGTGCGCCGATGTCGAGTTCTCGCCCGAGGACGCCGGGCGCAGTGACCCCGAGTTTCTCTATCAGGTGCTGAGCGTCGCCGTGGCCGCGGGCGCGACCACGCTGAACATCCCGGATACGGTGGGGTATCGCACGCCCGAGGAATACGGCGAGCTGATCGCCGGCATCATCCGCAATGTCTCGAGCATCCGGGAGAAGGGCGTGATCGTCTCCGTGCACTGCCACGATGATCTGGGACTGGCGACCGCCAACACCCTGGCCGGCATCCGGGCCGGGGCGCGCCAGGCCGAGGTGACGATCAACGGCATCGGCGAGCGCGCGGGCAACACCAGCCTCGAAGAAGTGGTGATGGCGCTGCGCACGCGGCCGCAGTTCTACAACGGCGCGGACACCCGCATCGACGCGACGCAGCTCGTCCGCACCAGCAAGATGGTCAGCGCAATGACATCAATCGTTGTGCAGCCCAACAAGGCCATCGTCGGCGCGAACGCCTTTGCGCACGAGGCCGGCATCCATCAGGACGGCATGCTCAAGAACGCGGCCACCTACGAGATCATGCGCCCCGAGAGCGTGGGCTGGAACAGCACCAACCTGGTGCTGGGCAAGCACAGCGGGCGCGCCGCGCTGTCCGACCGGTTGAAACAGATGGGCTACGACCTCACCCGCGAGGAGCTGGACAAGGCCTTCCAACGCTTCAAGGAGCTGTGCGACAAGAAGAAGGTCGTGACGGACGCCGACCTGGAGGCGCTTCTCGCCGATCAGCTCGAGCGGCTGAACGAGGTGTATCAGCTCGATCACATCAACGTGACGACCGGGACGGGCAACACGCCGGTGGCCAGCGTGCGGCTGATCGATGACAAGGGCGAGCCGCGCGAGGATGCCGCGCTCGGCAACGGCCCAATCAACGCCATCTGCAACTGCATCAACCGCATCACGCGGGTGGATGCAAAACTGTCGGAGTTCCACGTCCACGCCGTGACCGAGGGCATCGACGCCATCGCCAACGTCACCGTGCGCATCGAGATGACCGCCGAGGATGGCCGCAAGTACATCTTCAGCGGGCGCAGCGCGGACACCGACACCGTCGTGGCGACCGGGCGGGCGTATCTCGCCGCGGTCAACAAAGGCCTTTCGCGCGGGGGCCGTGGCCAGGCCGTGGACGCGCCGCGCGCGGCGACGGTCTAGCGCCTGATGTTCCCGGGGCGGCGGCGTGATCGGTCCGCCGCCCCGGCCCTCACGACGCGTCCGCCTCCAGCGCCGCGCGCAGCGCGGGCAGGATCGGGCGCGTCAGCAGGTCGGCATAGCCCGTTGCGCCATGCCAGGCCTCGACCAGCACGGCTTCGAGTCGCATCAGGGTCAACGCGTGAGAGGCCTCCGGGTGCGCTTTCAGCCATGGCGCGGCGACATCGCGCCACGGCGGCAGACGATCGAGCTTGTCCAAAAATGCGGCAGCCAGGGCGGCCGCTGCAGCCTGCGGATCCAGCCCCTCGACCGGCGATCCTCCCAGCGCCAGCGCGCCAAAGCGAAGCACCCGCGCCGCGACCACGCGCTTGTTCAGGCGGTCATACAGATGCTCGACGCCCTCGGTCAGCCCATCCGGGCGCGGATCGAGCGCGGCCACCCAGGCGGGCTCGACGGCGCTCAGCGTGTTCAGCAGCGTCAGCGTCCCGCCGGCGCGGGTGTGGATCCGCCGGACCTCCGACGCGACGAACAGGTGGTGGGCCGAACCGCGCCCCGCCATGCTGTCCTCGGCGATCTCGCCGCGCTGTCCATCGGCCAGCTCGCACTCGGAGGAGCCCGTTGTGCGTTGGACCAGCAGGTCGACAAAGCCGGCCAGATGGCTGCGTCGCAGGGCCTCGTTCGCAGACATCGCCTCCGGCCGCGGTGTGTCGAGCAGGCCTTCCTCGCGGGCCAGCGCGAGCAGCTGGTCCTCGGTCTGCGCCACCTCGCGCGCGACCTGCGGGTTGATGCCATGCGCGTGGCAGGTGCGTCCGTCAAAGCCGTTCTCGCGCGCGAAGTGAAAAGCGCGCCGCAGCGCAAAGAAGTCGGACTGATTTTCGCCGCCCTTCGCGATCACCCGGGCCCGTTTGTCGCGCGTGATGGTCTCCTGGCGGCCAAGGCGGGCCAGCAGATCGCGCCCGGACATCAGCGCGGCAAAGAGCGCCGCGTCACCACCCACGCCCAGCCGACCGGCCTCTATCATCATGCGCGCGTAGCGCGGGTGCACGGGCAGCGCGCGCATCCGCGCCCCCACCGCGGTGAGGGCGACCTCGCGCGGGCCGACGCCCTCCAGCGCGCCCAACGTTCGCAGCAATGCCACGGCGGCGTGCAGGCGCTCCGGGTCGGGCGACTCCAGGAAATCGAAGCCCTCGATATCGCGTACGCCCTGGGCGGCCATCTGCAGCACGACGTCGCTCAGCTCCACGCGCTGGATCTCGGGGGTGTTGCGCTCGGGGCGCGCGGCGTGATCGCCCTCGCGCCACAGCCGCTCGCACACGCCAGCGCTCACCCGGCCGGCGCGGCCGGCACGCTGGTCGGCCGAGGCCCGCGAGATCGCCTCCACGGCCAGGGTCGAGATCCCGCGCGCGACATCGAAGCGCGCCACGCGGGCCTGCCCGCTGTCGATCACGGCCCGGATGCCGGGCAGCGTGAGCGAAGTCTCCGCCACGTTCGTCGCGACGATGACGCGCCGGTTCGAGGAGGGCTCGAAGACGCGGTCCTGTTCGCGCGGTGGCTGTTCGCCGTGCAGGGCCATGAGCTGGGTCGGGGTGGCGCGGCCGCGCAGCCGGGCGCGCAGGGCCAGCAGGGTCTGCTCGATTTCGTAGGCGCCCGGCATGAAGATCAGCACATCCCCCTCGGGCATCTCGTCCAGCAGCGCCGCGCAGCGCTGGGCTGCGCGCTCCCAGACCGGCGCTTCGAGGTCATCGCCACGGTCCCAGGATGCATAACGCACAGACACGGGGAATGCGCACCCTTCCGAACGCAGGACGGGGGCGGGCCGGGCGGCGCTGCCGAGATAGGCGGCCACCGGCTCGGCCTCCAGCGTCGCCGACATGACCATGAGCAGGAGCTCGGGCCGCCGCTCACGCTGCAGGCGTTTGCACAGCGCCAGGGCGATGTCGCTCAGCACGTTGCGCTCGTGGAATTCGTCGAAGAGCACGGCATCCACGCCGTCCAGCGCCGGGTTGTCGCGCAGCCAGCGCAGCAGGATGCCCTCGGTTACGTAGCACAGGCGGGTGCCCAGGTCGGTCATGTCCTCGAAGCGGACCTGGTAGCCGACCTCCTGCCCAACGGTGACACCCCGCTCCTCGGCGACGCGCCGGGCCACCGAGCGCGCCGCGACCCGACGTGGCTGCAGGACGACGATGCGCCCGGTCCAGGCCGGGCGCGCGTCCAGCAGCATTTGTGGCACCTGGGTGGTCTTGCCCGAGCCGGTCGGGGCAACCAGCAGCAGGTTGTTGTGGCGGTCCCAGGCGTCGCGCAGCGCGTCCGCGAGCGCCCAGATGGGAAGATCCGTTTGCATGCGCGGCGGATTCTACCGAGGGGCCTGCGGACCCCGCGATGCGGCGATAATTGCATACCCAACAAACCAGTTCGCCCGCATCGGGCGGCAAAGGAGTTCCACCCCATGAACCCCGGCTTTATCGCCTCCCAAATCAAACGTGTCAACCGCAACTATCTGATCACCGCCCTTATCCTGCTGTTGCTGGGCGGGGCGCTGCTGGCGGTCAGCGCCCGCGAGCTGTTCAACGTACTGGCCGGTCCGGCCGCCATCGACCGGGCCAGCCTGCTCAATCTGACCAAGCCCGGCGACCTGTGGCGCTACAACGTCACCTTCACCGCCGACAAGAACGTGGACTCGGGGGTGACCCAGGTCACGACGACGAGCCGCGGCGGGGTCACCACCGGCTCGCGCACCTCGGCGTACTACCGGGCCCTGCTGATCGAGGACAAGATCATCGTCGCCAAGATGCCCGACCAGAACGCCTCGACGATCGTGCGGGGCGCGCTGGTGGCCATCCCCAAAGACGTGCAGACCGAGATCATCGATGATGCCATTGCATCCACGCCCACGCTCAAGGGACGTTTCCTGCCCTACATGCTCGACGCCGTCGACTTCGGAAAGAGCGCGGTGATCCTCGGCATCGGCATCCTGGTCCTGCTCGGGGCCGGCCTCTTCATGGCCTTCCAATTTGCGCGTCGCGCCTTCGCCGGGGAAAATCACCCCATCCTCACGGCCCTGGCCAAATACGGTCAGCCGCAGTTCGTC
Source organism: Thermoflexales bacterium (assembly GCA_019694215.1). GTDB lineage: Bacteria > Chloroflexota > Anaerolineae > J036 > Brachytrichaceae > Brachythrix. The sequence continues at coordinate 3,703 of JAIBCK010000095.1, read as the reverse complement.
CGCACCGCCATCGATGCCACCATCCCCGAGGGGGCAAAGACGCGCGGCGCAGGTTTCCTTGCCTCCAATGTCATGCTCTTCCCGAGCACGTATGGCATGGCTACGTTTGGCGTGTCCGACCTGGTGTGGGCGTATCGGCTCAACACGCGTCGCAACGGCGTGACGACCATCACCCTGCAGATGGCCGACAAGGATGGCAAGCAGCGGGCCACGCCGGCGCTCTCCGACGCGACAGCGACGAGCATGCTCAAGACGCTCGCCGAGACCGCGCCCTGGATGGTGGTCGGCTACTCCGCCGAGCTCGAGAAGTCCTGGAAGACCAACAAGCAGGCCTTCATCCAGGCGGTGCAGGATCGCCGCGCCGCCATGCAATCCCAGCCGAACCGCTAGGCGGCCCCGCCACGGACGACGTCACAGAAAGCAAACCGCCAGGGTTTTGAACCCTGGCGGTTTTTTGCGCCCGCATGAACGGGCGGGACGTGCAGCGGAGAGGACAGGATTTGAACCTGCGTCGGGGTTTAGCCGAACACGCTTTCCAGGCGTGCGCACTAGACCGGGCTATGCGACCTCTCCTCGGCCCCGGATTATAGGCGGAATGCCCTCACAGCCCCATCGCCGGCAACATCCGCTCCCCGGCCACGACGTCCCACGACATCCGTTGCGCAATCGCATAGCCCGTATCGATCAGGGCTTGTTTGGCCGCCGCATCCCGCGGCAGGCTGTCCGCAATGAACCAGGATGCCGAATCGGCGGCGCGGGCTTCGACGGCGTTGCGCTCGCCGGTGCCGATGCTGATCGGGTCGCGCCAGCCGAGATCGCCCAGCGAGGTGTAGTCGACCACCCGGATGTTACGCGCGTCGACGAGCCCGAGCTCACCCATCGCGTGACGTGCGAAGCCCACACACCCGCAGCTGTCGCTCACCACGCACAGGCTGCCGGCCGATAGTGGCTCCATCTGCGCGATGCCAAAGGGCTCGTAGATGCTCTGCCCGAACTCGAGGTCGCTCCCGGCGCGCAGATCGCCAAAGCGCATGTCCTCCGGCATCAAGGCCCCGACCCGCTCACGATCCCAGCCAAACTGGTTGACGAGGATCACCCGCGAGGCGCGCGCCGTGGCGTTGAAACGCTCGATCGCGCGGTAGAGCACGTCCTCGGGATCGACCAGGTCCGGCCAGCCAAAGCGATGGGTGCGCGGCCAGCCATACGCCTGGCTCATCCGCCAGGCCTCGGCGGCGCTGCGCCCCTGCGGACGCACGGAGGACAGCATGAAGAGCACCGCGCTCTCCCCGCGCCAGGCGAGGTGGCCATCCAGCTTCTCCATCACGCGCAGGTCGCGCCACAGCCCCTTGCTGGGCACCATGCGCGTGACGTGCGAGAACACCCAGGTGGGACTGACGCCAATCAAGCGTTGTGCAAAGCCGCGCAGCCTTGCGCCCGAGAGGCGGGTATCCCCCAGCGAAATGCGCTGGCTGGGGACGCCGTTGTAGATCAGGTGGATGGGCTTGCCGCGAAACCCGACGTCGGTGAAGCGCAGCTCATCCACCACCGGGTCGCCGACGGCCATCACGACATCGCACTGCGCCGCGGTGCGAACCATGGCGTGCTTGAAGTAGCCGTTCTGATCGCCAAACACCTCATCCATGACGCGCCCCTGATCGAGCGCGCGGCGCATGACGTTGTAGAAGCGTGTGTCGTGGCCGCCATCCCCCTCCACGAGCGCCCGCGCGGTGGGGGCCTCGTGCGCAACGTAGGCACTTTGGTAGCGACCGGGCGCCGTCAGCGCGAGGGCGTACCACAGCGGCAGGCCCATGAATTCGTGGCACACCACCCAGCGCGGATCGGGCGCCTCGTCGCCAAGAATGGCCCCCAGGGCCGCTGCGGCGGGCTCCGCCATGCGCATGAAGTGGTTGTATTCGGAGGCACCCTCATAGCGGCCGCTGTCCAGCCCGAAGCGCTGCCAGACAAAATAGCGGAAGCTGTTGAAGCGATCCCCGCGCGCCTCGGACGCGTCGACCAGCAGCATCTCATGGATGGCACCGCCGAACTGCCGCGTGGCGTAGCACAGCCGCACCCCAAAGGCATGCTCGACCGCAGTGAGCGCAGCCGCCAGCCCGGGATCGCAGGCCAGCATGCCGCGATCGGCGAAGTAGCGCACAAACAGGTTGTTGCGCGGGGCAAAGAGCCGCTCCATCTCGGCCGGATCGCGGGTGTCCATCGGGCCAACGACAATGCTGCGTTGGACTCTGGCCAGGTAGGCTTTGGCGCTGAGCAGGCCGTCGAGCACGGCCCCGATGCCGCCCACCTTGTAGGCGGCTTCATGCGTGGCATGGATGAGGGTGGGCATGTGTGGGGTTGTCCGGGGTTGCGGCGGCGCGCTCAGCGCAGCTTGCGCCGCAGGATGGGGAAGTTGGGATGGAAGCGCGCGGTCTCGCTGAACCCGGCCTGCAGAAAGGCGTCCAGCGTGCCATGCCAGGCCTGCTCATGGCGCAGCCGGTCATTGGCGTTGTCGTAGGGATAGGCCTCGAGCACGCGCGCACCGGCCTTTCGCGCATACCGCACGGCCGCGGCGAGGAGACGGGTGGAGATCGCCTTCCCCCGTTGGCCATCGGCGACGAAGAAGCAGCCCAGCGACCAGACCGGCTCCTCGCCGGGCACCAGCCGCCAGGTGCGCGAGCTGCGCAGCCGCACAAACTGCTCGCGCGGCGCCAGCGAGCACCAACCCACGGGTTGGTCATCGAAGTAGGCCAGCAACCCGGTGGGCTCGCCGGCATCGACCAGGTCCTTGAAGGCGGCGCGATTGTCGGCGCCGCTGTTGCGGCGGTTGTCGCTCGGGCGCAGCCGCCACCACATGCACCAGCATCCGCCCGATGCGCCCCGCGGCCCAAACAGCGTCTCCAGATCGACCCAGTGCGCGGCATCCAGCGGGCGAACGGAGAAGGCGGGCATGGCGTGTAGTGTATTCGTCGCAGGCAACCGCGCAATGCTCAGGGCGCTTCGATGCGGGTGCTCAGCGAAACGTCGCGCATGATCGAGCCATCCGCATTCAGCACCCGCGCCTTGAAGCGCCAGTCCCCGCGGTTCTGATCGACCTTGATGAGGAGGGCGTTGCGCCCCTTCTTCAGCTCGATCTTCGGCAGGTCCAGGTCGCGCAAGGCCTCCGGGCCATCGGCCGGGAGCGCGCGGCTGACCTTGTTGCGCCACAGCTCCCTGCCATTCCACCAGGCCGCGATGCCATCATCGGAGAGCATCCCGAGCAGACCCACGCGGTCCTCGGGCGAATCGATCCACACAAAGGCATACGAGACCGTATGCTCGTTGGGGGAGAGCAACTGGTCGAGCGAGACGTAGCGCGTCTCGCTGCGGAAGCGCCACCAGCTGTTGTCGCCAGCCTTTGGCCGAAAGCCCGCTTCGCCGCCGGGCAGGACATCGTCGCCCAGCGCCTTGTCGCGGATGGCGGGGCTGAGCAGCCAGTTGCGGATGTAGCCATCTTCATCCGGCGGATACACCCGCGCGCGCGCCACGGTCGTCGCGCCGGTGGCCGATGTCGCATAACAAGACACTTCCACCCGCGCCCCCGCGCCGAGGCCCTCCGGCATGCGGAAGGCGTCGTCGCTGATCGGGAGCAGGCGGCTGCCCAGACCATCCAACACGGCGGCCTGCCAGGCGCAGCCACCCTTCGCGCCATCGAGCATCGCGCGCAGGG
>JAIBCK010000010.1 GCA_019694215.1 Thermoflexales bacterium | reverse complement strand
CGACCCGTGAGTCAACTCACGATTTGTGGCCGCGGGAGGCGCGCTGGCCAGATGTGCGCCCGACGCGCAACGCGTAGCGGTGAATCCCCTATTCGGAGAAGGTTGCGCAACTGCGGTTCATCGGCTGTCTTCAGAACAAAGCGATTGGGTATTCGGCCGCGCATCGTCCAAACCTCGCGCCCCTGTGCCAATTCGTTGCGGCATTTGGGCTACAGACCGCTAGCGGGTGACGGCTGGCAGATAGACGCGCTGGATCGGGAGGCAATCACGCAGCACCGTCCACGTGTCCAGCGGCGTGCCATCGGCGGCGTACTGCGTGAAGGTCAGGTGACAGCTGCTGGCCTCGACCAACTGCGCGCCGAAGTGCGCGTCGTCGCGCGCCGCCGAGCCCGGGATGGGCAGCACGCCCGCCCCAAAGCTGGCCAGCCCTGCCCCGCCCGCGCCGTTCACAAAGTAGGGGATGCTGCGCCCATCCGCCGCCGGCCCCACCATCACCCGCTCGTAGAGGTGTGCGTCGCCGCTCAGCACGGCATCCGCGCCCCAGTCGGCGTAGCTCAGCCGCAGGTTGACTGCCCCGCTGTATGACGCCGTGCTCGTCACGCCCTCGGACTTGAAGGGCGGGTAATGCACGACGGCGATCTGCCACGCCGACGTGGACTGCGCGAGACCGTTTTGCAGCCAGGCGCGCTGCGGGCTGGCGGCGAGCTGGAGGCGATCCGGGTCGCGGCTGTCGACGCTGGTGACGAAGACCTCGATCACGCCGGGCGCGCCCGGGGCGGTGAAGGTGTAATACAAGCGTTGTTCGAGCCAGGGAAAGTAGTCAAAGTGCGCGGCCAGCGCGACGCTGATCGCGACGGTCGAGGTGGGGTAGGGCTGGAACCAGTCGGCGTTGCCCAGGGCGGGGAAGAAACGGTTGCCGTCGGGCGAGCCAGCGCCCTGCGTCCCGAGGTAGGGCGTGATCCAACGGTGATAGAACGCGCCGATGTTCTGGTCGATGTACTCGGCCGATCCGCGCGTGTCGGGCGTGCTGCCCTGCGGCGGCCGGGTGCCGTAGTTGTTGTCGCCCACGGTGAGGACGAAGTCCGGGCGCAGGGTGTCGCTGATCAGTGCCGCCACGCTGCTCTCGCCCGCGATGTAGGTCGGGTTGCCGCTGGCGGCCGCGCCGTAGTCGCCGATCACCGCGAAGCGCGTGGCCGGCCGGCCGCAGGCGCGGGTCTGCGTGTGCGTGTCGATCAGCGCGCCGGTCCGGGTGAAGAACTGGTAGACGATCGCGCAGTCGTTGGCCTCGACGCGCATGGCGCCGTAGTCGGCGTTGTAGCGCACAACGCTTCCGGGCTGTACACTGGCGATGCCATACAGGGTGTAGCCGCCGCTGCCGTCGACGAAGTAGGGGATGTTGCCGATGGCGAAGCGCTCGTAGAGGTGGTCGTGGCCCTGCAGCACCGCCGTCGCCCCCCATTCTTCGAAGGGCCATTGCATGAGCGGGGTGTTGCCGTGCGGGCCCGACGAATAGGCCGGGTGATGCAGGACCACGATCTTCCAGGGCGCATCGGAGGCGGCCAGCGCGCCTTGCAACCAGGCCGCCTGCGTGCTCGTCACCGCCCCACGCGAGACCATATCCTCGCTGTCGAGGAAGAAGAAGTGCGTTGGCCCTTCGCGGCGGTCATACCAGCGTTCATTGCCCGGCAGGCTGAAGTAGTCGAGATAGGGCTGCAGGGGCGGCGATGAATACCAGTCGTGGTTGCCCGTGGCCGGCCAGAAGCGGTTGCCGTTTGGCGAGCCCGCGCCATACGCTCCGCTGTAGGGGGCGATGAAGTCGTGATAGTACTGCCCGATGTTGGCATCGATGGTGTCGGCGCTGCCCAACGGATAATTATTGTCTCCAACCGTGATGATGAAGCCCGGCGCCCAGCCATGCACGAGGGCGGATACATCGGCCTCGGCCGCGCTGTTCACGCCGTAGTCGCCGATGATGGCGAAGCGGACCGCGCCGGCCGGCGGCGGTGGTGGTGGGGGTTCCGGCATCACGGCCGACAGCGCCAGGTCAAAGCCGATGTCGGAGCTGCCCGGGCTGGCCTGATGGATCTCGACGGCGAAGACGTTCGGGCCGGCCAGCAGCGCCGTGATCGGGAGGCTGAAGGGGTGGAAGCTCTGGTCCTCGCCGATGCCGCTGGCGGCAAGCGTGGCCGTCGTCACGGTGCCGGCGGGCATGTTGCTGCGGGCGACTTCATTGCCGTTGAGATAGACGATGGCGCCGTCATCACGGCGCAGCCCCAGCGAGAGCGCGGTGTAGGCCAGCGGATCGGTGACCGTGAACGTCGTGCGGAAGTAGGTGGTGATGTATTTCGCGGCGGGGTTTGGCCCGTAGCCTACCGTGGTGGAGACGGGATCGCTGTAGCCGAGCGGGGCGGGCCCGCTGACCCAGGCGCTGTCGTCATAGCCCGGCGCGCGCCAGGCCGTGCCCAGGTCCTCGCCGGTGTCGCGATAGCGCCAGGCGCTGCCCGCGGGGAGCAGGTCGATGGCCGCGCTGCGCGCAGCGTCGGCGCGGGCCGGTCCGGGAACGGGCGCGCTTCCCCCGGCGAGGAGGGTTGTGATGGTGAGCGCAGCAATGAGGGTACTTCGGATGAGCATGCCGCATTGTGGCATGCCCATGCTCTTGCTGCAAGCACGCCAGTCCCTGCCGCCCTCTGCACGGTCGCGCGATCTGGCGAGTGCAGCGACGCGCCCGGCCCGGCCGTCTGCCGTCCGTGGTCGGCGGTCCCCCTCTTCCTCAAGTGTATACTGAGTGTGTATAGGAGTGTGTGACTGTGCAACGATTGAACTTCACCTTTGATGCGTCGACGGCCGAGCTGCTCGAGACGCTGGCCAACACCTACTACGGCGGGAACAAGTCGCAGACCGTGCGCGCCGCGCTGGAAAGCCTGGCTGCGCACACCCGCCACATGGGCTGGGTGATCGCCGGCTACACCACGGTGGTGCTGGACCGCCCTGAAGCCTGTCACACCTGCGGGGGACGGCATCGCAAGGGCGAGCTGGTCTATCGCCCGGTCTTTGAGCGCGGCAGCGGCGCCGCGGCGCTGGAGGCGTTGCCGCGTCAGCCGTGGTTTGAGTGCCCCCGTTGTGTCGAGGCGGGGAGCGTCACCCATGCCTAGCCGCTTTGTCCGTCTGGCGCGCCTGGCATTGTCCGGCGCGCTGTGGCTGAGCGCCTGCGCCGCCCCCTCAAACGCCCCCCGTCCGGAGGGCGGTGGCGTCCGGCTGGTGGCGACGACGCCGCTGGTGGCCGAACTCGTGCAGGCGGTGGTGGCGGGTGTGCCGGAGGTGACTATCGTCAGCCTCGTTCCGCCGGGCGCCGACCCGCACGACTACGAGGCCACGCCCGCCGATGCGCGCTCGCTCGCTCAGGCTTCGCTCGTGGTCGGGATCGGGGTCGGGTATGAGGCGGGCTGGCTGACGGGCATGCTGAAAGCTGCCGGCAACCCGCCCTTTCTGGCGCTGACCGACGGACTGCCGCTGCGCCGGGTGCTCTCCGAGACGCCGGATCAGATGGCGCATCCGGACCCACACATCTGGATGGACCCGAAAACCTGGGCGGAAGCGGGCCGCGGGCTGGCCCGCCAGCTCAAGCCGTTTCTGTCCACCCACACGGTCGCGCTGGACCGCAATTCCGAGCAACTGGCCACCTCTCTGCTGGCATTGGATGCGGAGCTGAAGGAGATGGTCGCGGCGCTGCCGACCGCGCGGCGCGCGTTGGTGACCAGCCATGATGCGTTGGGCTACTACGCCGACCGCTATGGCTTCACGGTGGTCGGGGCCGTCATCCCCTCCGCCAGCACCGAGGCCGCCCCGACCGCGCGGCAAACGGCCGCGCTGGTGGCGCTCATCCGCCAGCACGATGTGCGGGCGATCTTTGTCGAGGTCGGCGTGAACGCCCAGTTGGTCGAGGCCGTCGCGCGCGAGGCCGGCGTGCGGGTGGCTGAGCCGCTCGTCGTGGACACGCTCACGCCTGCGGGCGGGCTTGCGCCGACGTATGCGGCGCTTTTGCGCTACGACACCCGTGTCATCGTGGAGGCCCTGCGCTGATGGCCCGCTTTCCCTACACCAGCCACGTGCATAACGATGCGCTGACCGCGTCGGCACATGCGATCTGCCTGGAGGCGCTGACCTACACCTATCCCGGGCGGCCGGCCGAGGCCCTGCTGGATGTCAGCGCCTGCATCCGGCAGGGCGAGCGCGTGGCGTTGCTCGGCCCCAACGGAGCCGGCAAGAGCACACTGCTCAAACTCGTGGCCGGATTGCTCCCCTCACCAACGCCCGGGGCCGTGCGCGTCTTCGAGACCCCGGTCGATACCTGTCATCCGCACACGGCCTATCTCGCCCAACGGGCGGAGGTTGACCTGCGCTTTCCGGTCAGCGTGCGCGACGTGGTGATGATGGGGCGCTATTCCGGTGTGGGCTGGTTTGCCCGCCCCGCGCGTGCCGATCACGCCGCGGTCGATGAGGCGTTGCGGCGGGTGGACCTGCTGCCGCTGGCGGGCCGCGCCATTGGCGATCTCTCGGGCGGGCAGCAGCAGCGCGCGTTTCTCGCCCGCGCGCTGGCGCAGCAGGCCCGCCTGCTTCTGCTGGATGAGCCCCTGGCCGGGCTGGATGTGCGGTCGCAGCAGAGTGTGCTGGCGCTGTTGCGCGGCCTGCAGCAGGAGGGCATGACCATCGTGGTCTCGACCCATGATCTGGCCAGCGTGCTGGCCGGCGATGTTGCGGAGCGGGTGATCCTGCTCAACCGGCGCATCATCGCGGACGCGGCGCCCGACGAGGCGCTGCGCGCCGAGCGCCTGCGGGAGGCCTATGCTTGACGCGCTGCTCTCCCCGCTGGCACTCGGCTTCTTCCGTCAGGCGCTGGTCGGCGGCTTGCTCGTCGCCGTTGTGTGCGGCACGCTGGGGGTCTTTGTCGTCCTGCGCGGGATGGAGTACATCGGCGATGCCATCGCGCACAGCGTGCTGCCCGGCGTCGTCGTGGCCTACCTCCTGCAGGGCTCGCTCTTCCTGGGCGGGCTGGTCTCGGCGCTGATCACCGCTGCGGTGATCAACGCCCTCAGCCGGGATGGCCGCCTGCGCGACAGCACCGCCATTGGCGTGGTGTTCACCGGCGCGCTGGCCCTGGGCGTGCTCGTGCTCAGCGCCACGCGCAGCTATGCGCGCGACCTGGCCAGCCTGCTCTTTGGCAACACGCTGGGCATCTCGATCCAGGACATGTGGCTGATCGCGGCGTTGACCGTCGTCATCGTGGTGGCCGTATGGCTGTTCTTCAAGGAGTTGGTCGCGACGGCCTTTGATCCAACGCACGCGCGCAAGCTCGGCCTGCCGGTGAACGCCGTGCGGGGCGGGCTGATGTTCGCGCTGGCGTTGACGATCGTGGCTGGCGCGCAGGCGGTCGGTGTGCTGATGGTGACGGCGCTGCTGATCACCCCGGCGGCCACGGCCAGCACGCTGACGCATCGCCTGCCGCGGATGGTGGCCCTCTCGATTGGCACCGCGGTGTTCAGTGTCGTGATTGGGCTGTACGGGTCGTACTACCTGAATGTCGTCCCGGGGGCCGCCGTGGTGCTGGTCGCCGCGCTGTGTTTTCTGGCCGCGTATCTCGGCACCCACCTGCGTCGCGGCCGCGCGTCCAACGCTGTGTGAAGGTGTCGCTTTTCTCCGCAAAATGGAGATAATCGGTTCAATCGGTCTCCGATTTTGGGGACCCAACGAGGAGGAGACACCATGGTTCCAATGACCCGTGCGCGATTGCTGGCAGGGCTGGCGATCACCACCCTGCTCAGCGCCTGTGGCGCGGCACCCACCACGGCGGCACCCACCGCCAAGCCCGCGGCTGCGAGCGGCCCCAAGCGGGGCGGCAAAGTCACGATGGCGGTGTGGCAGTCCCCCACGCTGCTGAACGGCTTGCTTGGCACGCAAACCGTGATGAATGATGTTCTTGCGTTTGTCGTCGATGGGTTGACCAACACCCAGCCGGACGGCTCGCGCGTCCCCGTGCTGGCCAAGGAAGTGCCGACCGTCGCGAATGGCGGCGTCAGCGCGGATGGCAAGACCATCACCTACAAGCTGGTCGAGGGCGTCAAGTGGCATGATGGCACCGTCTTCGGCTGCGAGGACATCCAGTTCACGCTCAAGGCGATCATGACCAAGGACGTTGGTGTGGTCTCGACGACGGGCTACAGCGACGTCGACTCGGTGGACTGCTCCACGCCGAACACGGCCGTGATCAAGTTCAAGAACTTCTACGCGCCGTATCTCCAGCTCTTCAACGGGCTCGAGCTGCTGCCGCGCACGGCCGGTGACCCGGCCAAGATGAAGGACTGGGAATACAACCGCAAGCCCATCGGCACCGGCCCGTTCAAGGTCGCCGAGTTCAAGGCCGAGGAGTATGTCCGCCTGGTCCGCAACCCGGACTACCGCGTCAAGGATCAGCCGTATCTCGATGAGGTGATCGTCCGCATCGTCCCGAGCAGCCAGGTGGCCCTGCAGCTGCTCAAGTCCGGCGAAGTGGATGTGATGTGGAACAACACCGAGGCCGACCTGCCCGAGCTCAAGACGATGACGAATGTCAAACTGTCGAAGCCGGTCCAGATCGGCGGCGAGCGCATGTTCCTCAACCTGGCCGAGAACAAGGATCCGAGCGATCCCAAGAAGCCGCACGCGATCCTGAGCGACCTCAAGGTCCGCCAGGCCATCGCGTATGGCATCAACAAGCAGCGCATCATCGACAACCTGCTGTATGGCGAGGCGAAGCCCGGCACGAGCGAGCTGAACGCCGGCTATTTCGAGTGCAAGAACATCCAGGCCTACCCGTACGATGCGGCCAAGGCCAAGGCCCTGCTCGATGAAGCGGGCTGGAAGCCGGGCGCGGATGGCATCCGCGTCAAGGAAGGCGTCCGCCTGCGCCTGAAGTACAGCACCACCAGCGGCAACAAGCTGCGCGAGGACTCGCAGGTGCTGATCCTCGAGGACATGAAGGCGATCGGCGTGGAGTTCTACATCGAGAACGCGCCGTCGTCGGTGGTGATCGGGTCGTGGGATGCCAACTCGCCGCGCCGGCATGGCAACTTCGACATCATCATGTACACCACGAACGCCTCGATCGACCCGCACAGCCAGATGGTCAACCTGTTCTCCAGCAAGTCCATCCCGACCGAGGCGAACAAGGGCGGCACGAACTACACGCGCTTCAGCGACCCCAAGGCCGATGACCTGCTTGCGACGGCGGCCAAGGAGCCGGATCCCGCCAAGCGCCGTGACCTGTACTGCCAGGTCGCCCAGATGGGCTACGACCAGGTGAACATGATCTACCTGTACCAGCGCCTGAAGATCGACAGCTACAACGTCAAGCTGCAGGGCTTCAAGGAAAACGTCTGGAACAGCGTCGGCTGGAACGCGGCCGAGTGGTGGATCCAGTAACCGCACAACGATGACACGCTACGTCCTCCGCCGTCTGATTCAGGCGGTTCCGCTGCTGCTGGTCATCAGCATGATCGTCTTTCTGCTGATGCAGCTGATCCCGGGCGGGCCAACCTCGGTCTACGAGAATGACCCGAACAAGACGGCGGAGGATCTGGCGCGCCTGCGCGCGGAGTTCGGGCTGGATGTCCCGATCCCGCAGCGCTATGCCAACTGGCTGGGCAGCGCCCTGCGCGGTGACTTCGGCACCTCGCTGGTGACCAAGCGCCCGGTGATGGCCGAGATCGGCGATCGCCTGCCCAACACGCTGCAGCTCTCGCTGCTCGCCTTCGCCTGCTCGCTGCTGCTCGCGATTCCGATTGGCGCGATCAGCGCGGCCCGCCAGTACAGCCGCTTCGACGCGGTCTTCACCACCCTGGCCTTCTTCGGGCAATCCATCCCGTTGTTCTGGCTGGGGCTGCTGCTGATCATCTTCTTCAACGTCACGCTCAAGCAGGCCAGCGGCGCGCCCCTTCTGCCGGGCGGGGGCATGTCAACCATCGGCGCCGACTTCGATCTCGGCGACCGGCTGCGTCACCTCATCCTGCCCACCCTCGCGCTGACCTTCTTCAACATGGGCACGCATGTGCGCTACATGCGCAGCGGGATGCTGGACGTCATGCATCAGGACTTCGTCCGTACGGCGCGCGCGAAGGGCCTGGGCGAGTTCATGGCGCTGGCCAAGCACGCGCTGCGCAACGCCATCCTGCCGCTCATCACCATCATCGGGCTGGAGCTGCCCGGCCTGTTCAACGGCGCGCTGATAACCGAGACCATCTTCAGCTGGCCGGGGATGGGGCGTCTGTTCTTCACCTCGATTGAGCGCAGCGACTACGGCGTGATGATGGGCATCCTGATGATGAGCGCCACGCTGATCATCGTCTTCGGGCTGCTCACCGATGTCATGTACGCGGTACTCAACCCGCGCATTCGCTTCGACTAGCCGCAACGCCCACGCATCCGCATGAGCGCGCTTCCCCTCTCCCGCCCCGGTCCCGCCGCCTTGTCGCCGGTGCGCACGCCCCAGCAGCTGCTGTGGCGGCGCCTGCGTCAGAGCCGGACAGCCATGTTGGGGCTGATCGTGATCGTGCTCGTGCTCGCGCTGGCCACGTTCGTTCCCCTGCTGACGGGCTATGACCCGGGCAAGACCGATCTGATCAACAAGTTCTCGCCGCCTTCGCCCGCGCACTGGTTTGGCACCGATGAGCTGGGGCGCGACCTGTTTGTGCGGCTGTGGGCGGGCGCGCGCATCTCGCTGCTGATCGGCGTGGCGACGATGTCCATCGCCATCGCGCTGGGCACGCTGATTGGCGCGGCGGCCGGGTTTTACGGCGGGCTGGTGGACAACCTGCTGATGCGCTTCACGGATGTCATGCTGACCATCCCGCAGCTCTTTCTGCTGCTGATCTTCGGGCAGCTGCTTCGCGCAACGAACAATCCCGAGCTGAGCAGTGGGCCGGTCCCGATCATCCTCATCATCGGCATTCTGGCGTGGATGCCGGTGGCGCGCCTGGTGCGCGGCCAGTTCCTCTCGCTCAAAACGCTCGACTACGTCGACGCGGCGCGCGCGCTGGGCGTGGCCAACAGCCGCATCATCCTGCGCCACATCCTGCCGAACGCGATCAGCCCGATCATCGTGGCCGCCACGCTGCGCGTCGGCGCGGCGATCATCACCGAGAGCACGCTGTCATTTCTGGGCTATGGCGTGCAGGCCCCGACCCCGACCTGGGGCAACATGCTCAAGAACGCGCAGTCGTTCATCACCACATCGCCATGGACGGCGATTGTGCCCGGTCTGGCCATCTTCGCCACCGTGCTGGCGATCAATTTTGTCGGCGACGGGCTGCGCGATGCCCTCGACCCGCGCACGCTGGTGCGGGCCCGTCGCCAAGGCTGAACGCGGGGGACTGGTCGCCCGGTCTAGATGTGGATGGGCAGGCCCTCGATGCCGTGGGCGGCTTCCATCAGCGTCTCGCCCAACGTCGGATGCGCATGCACCGCCTCGGCGATCTGCTCGGGCGTGAGCTCGGCGCTCTTGGCCAGCACGAACTCGGGCAGCAGCTCGGTGACATCCGGGCCGACCAGGTGCACGCCCAGCAGCTCGCCGTACTTCTCATCGGCGACGATCTTGACGAAGCCGTCCCGGTTGTTCATCGCCAGGGACTTGCCGTTGGCGCTGAGCGGGAACTTGCTCACCTTGACCTTGTGGCCCTGCTCGCGCGCCTGCGCCTCGGTCAGCCCCATGCTGGCGACCTGCGGCATGGTGTAGGTGCAGCGCGGGATGGCGTTGTAGTCCAACCGGGGGATGCGACCCGCGTACTTGCCGCGCCGCGCGGCGATGGAATCCGCGGCCACGACGCCCTGCGCCGAGGCGACGTGCGCCAGGGCGAGCTTGCCGGTGATGTCGCCGATGGCGTAAATGCTCGGCACGCTGGTCGCCATGTGCTCATCGACGGTGATCATGCCGCGCTTGTCGAGCGCAACGCCGACCGTCTCCAGCCCGATCCCGCTGGTGTTGGGGATCACGCCCGCCGACACGAGCAGCGCCTCGGCCTGCATCGTGACAACGTTGCCGCCGTCATTGACCTTCAGCGTGACCGCCTCCGGCGTGGCGACGGCCGACTCGATCTTGACCCCGGCGAGGGTCTGGGTGCCGGCGCGCTGAAATGACTTCTTGACTTCGGCGCTGACTTCCTCGTCTTCGTTGGGCAGGATGCGCGGCAGCACCTCGAGCACCTTGACCTCGCAGCCATACGCGTTGGCGACGTAGGCGAACTCCATCCCGATGGCGCCAGCGCCGATGACGATCAGGCTCTTGGGCATGCTCTGCGCTTCGAGCATCTGGCGCGAGGTGAACACGCGTCGGCCATCCGGGACGAGGTCGAAGAGCATACGCGGGCGGGCGCCGGTCGCCAGGATGATGTGCTCGGCCTGCACGCGGCTGTCCTCGCCGCGGTTCTCGACATTGATCTCGTTCGGCCCGACCAACGTGCCGCTGCCCTTGATGACGGTGATCTGGTTCTTGCGCATCAGGAACTCGACGCCCTTGACCAGCCGCTCCGCCACCTGGCGGCTGCGGCGATACGCCGCGAAGTAGTCGACGCGCAGGTTGTCAAACGAGAAGCCGTAATCCTTGCCCTCGCCCAGCAGATGGACGACCTCGGCGTTGCGGATCAGCGCCTTGGTCGGGATGCAGCCCCAGTTCAGGCAGACCCCGCCCAGGTTGTCGCGCTCGATGATGGCGACCTTCAGGCCGAGCTGTGCGGCGCGGATGGCGGCGACATAGCCGCCCGGGCCGGCGCCGAGCACGGCGACATCAAATTTCTGCGGGGCTTTGGGTGCGGATGTGGTCATGCGCCTATTGTAGCCAGCAGCTCGCACAGCACCATTGCGGTGGCCCCCCACACCCGGTGCGGCCCGACGACGAAGTGCGGCATCTGCAAAATCTCCGTTGTGCCGTTGCGGGTGATGGGCATCGCGGCGACGCCGCGCGTGTACGGCGCGCGCAGGTCATCCAACCCCACCTCGATCAGGCCGGCCACCTCGCCCGGGTTGGGGGTGAAGGTCGGCCGCGCCGGTGCCGCCGCCACGAAGGGGTGGATCAGGTAGTTGCTGGGCGGGATGTAGAGCGGGGTGAGGGCGCCCAGCACGGTCAGCGCGCCGTCGTCGACGCCCAGTTCCTCGCGCGTCTCGCGCAGCGCTGCCGCGGTCAGGTCGGGGTCGGTCGGGTCGCGGCGACCGCCGGGGAAAGAGACCTGGCCGCGGTGGCGGTCGAGCTGGTCCGAGCGCAGGGTGAGGATCACCGTCGGCGCATCCTGCACCGGATACAGCAACACCAGCACCGCGCCGATGCGCGCCCCGCTCAGGTCTGGCGGCACGACGCGGCCGGGCGGCATCATCTCGCGCTGCGCGGCAAAGCCGGGCAGGGGTGCGGCCAGCGCGGCGCGCGTCCGCGCGCAGAAGGCGTGCCAGGCGGGGCTGACGGTGTTCATGCGGATCAGACGCTGCGGTTGAAGGTGATCGCTTCCACGCCCGGCAGCAGATCGTAGACGGAATGCCCGAGCAGGCGGTCGAAGTGGTGGAGCAAGTCGAAATAGGCGGCCCATTTGACATGCACCCAGGCCGGGAAGCCGGCCTTGCCGTAGCGCATGACGACGTCGACCAGCCGCTTCTCCAGCAGACAGAAGCCATTGGCGATGGCGAGACAATCGCACAACTGAAGAAGACGATCTTCGTCGGTGTAAGTCACGGCGTCGAGCGCGGACGAGAGCTCGGCCACCTCGGCGGGGGTGCAATCCCAGGCACCGAAGACGGCGCCGATGTCCTTGACCGGAAAGGAGTGGGTGAGGGCGATGCGGGCGGCATCGGCGTAGCCGAGGTCGAGCAGGAAGCGATGGCCATCGTAGACGTGGCGCATCCCGGTCACGCCCTCGCGCCGGCCGATGTCATGCAGCAGGCCCAGCAGATACACGCGCTCGGGGTCGAGCCCCGGCAGGCGCGCGGCAATGTGTCGGGCCGCCGCGCCGACGTTGATCGAGTGGGCCATCCACGGCCCGGGGTTGCGTCGATGGCCTTCTTCGAGCAGCGCCATCGCGGTGGGGAGATCGGGGAGTGTCGCCATGCAAACGGCGCGGAGTATAGACCGCGCCGGGGGCCGAAGCGCGGCGAACGCTGTGCTTCGACCCCCGGAACGCAGATTAGCGTAAAACGTTTGGCACGAAGGTCCAGCCGATCCGGCGCAGCTCGGCCGTCGCCGCGACACTGCCCGCGCTGCTGGTGGCGGTCACGGTGATGGGGAACACCCCGAGGCGTGGGGCGGACGCCACCACCTCGACCTGACCCGCGTGCGCGCCCGGCAGATACATCGCAGGCGCGAGGAGGGTCACGTCCGCCGTCGAGGTGATCGAGAGCGTTGATTCCAGGGACACGCCGGCCAGGTTGGTCAGGACAAAGGTGTAGGTCACCGGCGTCGTATTGGTCACTGTGCGGACCGGTGGCAGCAGCACGGCCGCCATGGCAGGGGCGGGTGTGGCAATGCTCAACCATCCGGTCGCAACCGCTGAGATCTCGGGGGCCGTGATGGCGGCGATGTGGGCCTGGATGGGATAGCCGAACCCGACAACCCAGAGCGGCGCTGTCACGGTGACGGGCACGAGGGCGACGGCCCCCGGCGCAAGCGTGACAGACGCGCTGCCAAAGGACAGGCTCGTCGCCAGGACGCCGGCACCGGTGATGGCGTAGGTCATGGCGATGTCGCCGGTGTTGGTGATCCGCAGGGTCAGGCCCACCGACTGCCCGGGTGCAGCCGTCTGCGTTGCCGGGCTCAGGCTGCCGGCCACGTCACCGGCCTCGATCAACCACAGACCGGTGATGACCGCGCGTGGTTGCAGGCCGCTATCCGTGGTGACCGTGGCCGTGAACGGATACAGCCCCGGGGCGAGCGTGCCATCGGCGTGGAGGATCACCCCCCAGCTTGCGTGGCTGAGCACCCCCACTGGCAGCGCGATGACGCGGGTGGTGGCCGCGTCTGCGTCGAAGCGCACACTCCCGGTTTGGGGACCGCTGAGCGTGACTGTGTAGACGTCATCCAGCGTGCCCGTGTTCGTCAGCGTGAGCAGGGTCCGGGTCAGGGTGCTCTGACCGCTGCGCACCGAGGCCGGAGCGAAGGCGCCCGTCACCGCGCGCGCGCCCAGAATGTTAAGAATAGACACATCCGACAACGCTGCGTTGTGCAGGGCATCGGTCAACCAGGCCCTGACGAAGAGGCTGGTGCTGTTCTCGACTGCCGTCACGGTGACCGGGACGCTGACGCTCTGTCCCGCGCTGACCGACACGGTCGGCGGATGCGTCACCAGGTTGGTGCCGAGACCGGACAGGCTGAGCGCATAGGTGATCGGGTTCGCGGTGGTGTTGGTGACGATGACCGTGAACGGCACGGAGGTCCCCACGACCGTGTTCTGCAGCTCGGGCAGCAGCGCCATCACGTTGCCGTCGTGCACGGTCAGGGTGGCTGCGGCGGCTTCCTCGGCCCCCAGCTCCGTGCGGGCCACGAACGCCAGGGCAAGCTCGGCAGGGACGGCTCCGGCCGGCGCAGAGACATCGACGGCCACGGTAATGGACGCATCCGCGGCAAGGGTCAGGGTTGGCGGCGCGGTGTGGCTGAACGTGCTGGGCAGCCCTGCGATGGTCAGGGTAAACACCCGCGGATTCGCATCCGCGTTGGTCAGCACCACGTCATAGCGGGTGGTGCCGCCGGCCAGCACGCTCGCTTCCGTTGGCGAGACGGCGATGAGGTGCCCGGCGGTCACGTAGATCGGCGGCAACTCCAGGCGATTGCGGCCCGCGTTGACGGTGTAGCTCACCACCGTTCCCAGGCTGATGGCCCGCACTTCACCGGGCCGCAAGCCCGCCACCGCAACATCGAAGCGCGTCACCCGGAACGGCTCGAACCAGTAGTGCTTGTAGCCCCAGTACAGCAGCGGGCTGAAGTCCGAGTACGGGCGGGTGAAGGATCCGGCAACCAGCGAGGCACTGGTGGCCAGGGTGTGGGTGATCTGCACATAGTAGACCGGGGCCGGTGCCTCGAGCGGCGACTGGGTGCGATAGGTGTTGTGATATGCCCAGCTGTTGGGCTCAAACGGCGGAACGGTGAGGTCGTCGTTGATGTTGGTGACGTGATAGCTGTGCTGATTCCAGATGGCGCGCGAGCCCGCCCAGCCGGCATCGTTGGCGAGCGCGACAACTTGCGTGTTGTCCACGAGCACGACTTCGGCGTGGCCATCCATATCGATGTCGGCAATGACCGGTGTCTCGTTGACCGTGCCACTGTTGATGACTTCATCGGCGAAGGTGATTGCGCCGCTTGGCCCATCGAAGATCAGGGTGCCGGAGACATAGCCGTTCCACACCACCTCGTACACGCCATCGCCGTTCAGATCCAGCACCGCAACGCCGGCGCTCGAATTGGTGGTGTCCTTGGCGGCCTGCGACCAGAGCAGGGTGCCATCGGCATTGATGGCGAAGACGCGCCCCTCCTCGGTGCCGTTGCTGGTCTTGGAGTAGAGCACCAGCTCGGGCGCGCCGCCATCATTGCCGTCGAGGTCGGCAACGGAGACGGTGCTGGGATAGATCCCGCCGGTGGTGTAGATCCACATGGGCGTGAGGTCATTGCGGTAGGCGGCCAGGACACCCGTCCAGCCGATAGCAATCTCGGGCAGGCCATTGCCGTCGAGATCTGTAACTGCCGGAGCGCCGTAGTGGTCGAGCCCTGAAGCCCGTGTATAGGCGAGCGTCATCGAGACGCCATTGTTGTGGAAGAGGTAGGCCGTCTGTCCGGAAGCCACGAAGATGTCCAGTCGGCCATCGCCGTTGAAGTCGGCCAGTACCGGCATGCGTGGGCCAGGCGAAGTGTTGGGCAAGGTATACGTCCAACTGACGCTTCCATCCGGCTGGACGACATGGATGCGTCGCTGGTTGGACGTGGCCACATCGTGAACGGTGACGATCTCGGGATCCTCGTCATCATCCAGGTTGCCAATGGCAGGGGCACTCGCCCAGGTCCCACGGACTGCGGGGTTGATCCACAGCAAGGTGCCATCTGCGGCAAAGGCGTTGAGCCCTCCGGCGTTGTCGACAATGATCTCGGATTGTGGACCGCCATCCAGATTGACGATGGCCGGGGCGCCGGTCCCGCCGCAGAGCGTGCCGCCCGAGCAGCTGGCTGCGGTGCCTGTCAGGGTGCGTGAATAGACGAGCGCGCCACTGTCTCCGCGGAAGACGAACAGAGCGCCCGGCGTGAACGTGCACAACGAAAAAATGCAGCTTTCGCGCGAGCCCGTTGCGATCACTTCCGGCTGCCCGTCCCCGTCCAGATCGCCGACCAGGGGCGTAGTTGCCAGGCGCAGGTCGCCCGGCACGGATGCCGTCCAAGCCACGCGGGGGAGCGGTGCAACGTCGGCGGCGGTCAGGAAGCCGTCCAGCCCGGCTCCCAGCTGAGAGCCAGCCCCGCTGCGATCGGCAAAGCGCAGCACATGCGCCCCGTCACCCAGCCCGTTCAGCGTGAAGGGCATGGGCGCACGCCCGAAAGCATAGGACAGGTCCAGCACCCCGGCGCTCACGCCATCGACAAAGATCTCGGCCAGGCTCGGGGTGAGGTTGTCGCTCATCCCGATCACGGTCACGCTGACGCCGGTGAAGAGGAACCAGGCATTGCTGCCATCCTCGATGAAGTCGCCGTTCGACGCGGAGACGCGGGCGCTGCGCGTCCAGTCGTCGCTCAGATACATGCGTCCGCCGTCCTGCTCGGAAGGCAGATGCTGGAACAAGCCCTTCGCTTCGGCTGTGCCATCCCAGACATCGATGGCATCCAGGTAGACATATTTGGTGGCCGCCGTGACGCTGACATTGGCCGTGGAGAGCACCGTGATGGAAAGGGTGTGCGTGGTTGGCGTCAACCCGCCATACACGCGCGACAACACGTCATCGCTGGCGGTGTATGTGTCGACGATGCCCTGGCTGGCCCCATCCAGGAAGACTTCGGCGTGGCGCCCATCCACGCGTGTGACGAAGTTGACCGCCACCCAGGGCCCGGCGAAGGTCAGGCTGACCGTATCACTGACGGTGCTCGAACGCGCGACATACCGGTCACTTGCAACGGTGCGCAGCAACTCGCTCCAGCTGCTCGCCGTGGCCGTAAAGGGTGCGCCGTTGTAGCGCAGGGAAGGATCATCCTCCTCCAGGCGATAGACGCCCGTGCGCGTCAGCGGGCGGTACGGGGCAGGCGTGGTCACAGTCGCAACATCCCAGTTGATATAGGACGAGCGGTGCGTTGCGAGCGTCAGCACATGCGCGCCCGGGCCGAGATCGCCATAGGCCATGCTGCGTGTGGCCGGGGCCGTGGCGTCCAGGTCCACCCATTCGCGGAAAGCGCCATCGATCCAGACGCCCAGTTCGCCTGCGCTGGCGGTCCCGACCAGAGCCTGGACGCGCAGGCTGTCGCCGATGAAGCGCGCCCAGACCGCTCCCCCCGAGACGGTGCTGAGCGCATAGGCCTCTCCTTCAGCGAGTGCGGATGCCGGGCGCGTCCAACCATTGGAGTACACAATCAGGGGGTTGGATTCGTCGAGGGTGGCCATCGGCAGCGCCGAGCCGTCCCAGACATCGATGTAGTCGGGATAGAAGTTTCCGGGTGAGGCGGCCAGCGGGTTGCGCGTCCCCAGCACCGTGGCGGAGAGCGTGTGTGTGCCCGTCACAAGGCCGGCGAAGGTCAGGCTGCGCGGCTCCTCGGCATGCGCGTAGCCATCGACGATCCCGCGCGAAACGCCATCCAGAAAGACCTCGAAGCGACCGGCGTTCGACCGACCGATGTAACCCAGGGCCGCCCAGGTGCCCGTAAATGTAAGGCTGAGGGTGTCGCTGACGGTGGCGCTCAGGCGCACGTAGCCGTCGCTGGCCATCGTCAAGTTGCCGTCCGTCCACGTCTGTCGGGTGATGGAATAGGGAAGACCGTTGTACAGAATGGCCGGGTTGGCCTCCTCGTAGCGCGTGAACCCCAGCGGCACGAACGGGGTGATGAAGGGGGCCACCCCCGGGGTCACAGCCGCATCGATGTTCACGTAGGCGCCGCGCCTGGCGAACACGGTGAGCACATGCGCGCCGCTGCCCAACCCGTTCAGGGAGATGGGTCGTGTGAAGCCGGTCGTGCCGGTCAGTGGAACCCTGAGATCGACGGTTGTGCGCATCACGCCGTCCACGTCAAGCTCGAGGATGCCGATACCGTTGATGCCGCCGATGAGCTGTACGCTGACGCTATCGCCGGCAAAGGCCATCCAGGCGGCACCCCCGCCGAAGGGCGAGAGGGCATAGTCGCCGTTGCTGGCAGCGGACAGCGCCGGGCGCGTCCAACCGGCGCTGTACCAGAAGCGGCCACTGTTTTCCTCCACGCTGCCGTCCGGAAGGGCGCTCCCATCCCAGACGTCGATGTAGTCCAGATAGAAGTTGCCCGGTGTCGTGGCGAGGGCATTCCGCGCGCCGGTCACGGTGACGGACAGTGAATGCGTGCCCGGGGTCAGGCCGCCGAACACGGCGCTGCGCGGCTCATCATCATGGGCATAGCCATCCACCACTTGTCGCAGCGTGCCATCGACATAGACCTCGAAGCGGCCGGCATTGGCGCGGCCGAGATAACCCAGCGACACCCAGGTGCCGGTAAAGACCAGGCTGATCGTGTCGCTGGCGGTTGCGCTGTAGCGCACGTATCCGCTACTGGCCTCCGACGCAGTGGTCTCGAACCAGGTCTGACGGGTCATGGTGTACGGGGCGCCATCGTAGAGCAGCGCCGGATCATTTTCCTCGTATCGATACACGCCGGTCATCGCTGGCGGTGTGGCAAAGGGGGCGTCGCCCGGCGTGCTGATGCGATCCAGGGAAAGATACGACGCCCGCGCCATGCCCAGGGTGACAACATGGGGTCCACTCCCCAGCCCGTTCAGTGAAAGCACGCGCGTGAGGTTGGTGGTCCCGGTCAGGGCCACGCGCAGATCCACTGTGCTGCGGGTCACGCCATCGATCGCAACATCGACGCTTCCGGCGTTGGCGAAGGCGGCAAAGAACTGCAGGCTGACCGTGTCTCCGGCGAACACCGACCAGGCGGCCCCACTCTGGAAGGGCGACACCGCGTAGCTGCCGCCGCCAGCGTTGGCCTGGTTGACAAGTGTCCAACTGCGGCTGTACAGCATCCTTGCGCTGTCCTCTTCGAAAGTGCCATCGGGCAGCGCGCTGCCGTCCCAAACATCGAGGTAGTCGAAGTAGAAATTGCCCGGTGTCGTGGCAAACGCATTGCGCCCACTCAACACCGTCACGCTCAGCGTGTGCGCGCCGGCGCCGAGATCGGCAAACACAACGCTGCGTGGCATCTCGTAGCGCGCATATGCATCCACCGTGCCCCGCGAGACGCCATCGATAAAGACCTCGACCCGCCCCGAATTGGTGGTGGCCACATAGCCCAGGCTCGCCCAGGGTCCCGAGAAAGTCATTTCAATGGAATCGCCAGCCGTGGATGAGGCGATCACAAAGCCCCCGCTGGCCGAGCTGCTCGCGCTTTCGCTCCAGGTGCTGCGGGTCCGGGTGAGCGGGAAGCCGTTGTAGCGCAGGCTGGAATCCCCCTCCTCGACACGATACACACCGTTGGGCGTCGAGACGCTGAAGAAGGGTGCGCTGCCCGGCGTGGTGAAGTGGTCGAGCGCGAGATACGTGCCGCGCCGGAGGACGAGGGTCAGGATGTGCGCGCCAGCGCCGAGACCGTTGAAGCTCACAACGGGCGTCGTCACGCTGCTCCCGGTGAGCAGCGTGGAATACAGGTCCAGGTCCGCCTTCAGGACGCCGTCGACGAAAACGGATACGGCCCCAGCGTTGCTGAAGTCCTTGATCATCCGGTAGCTGACACTGTCTCCGGTGAAGGCCAGCCAGGCCACGCCGAAGGAGAACGGACTGCGCGCGTAGCTCCCGCCGCTTGCGGTGGCAAGCGTCTGCGTCGTCCATCCCGGGCCCAGGATCACCCGGCCGTCGGTGTGTTCGAAGGTGCCATCCGCGAGTGTGCTGCCGTCCCAAACATCAAAGTAGTCGATCTTGACATAGGCCGTGGTGGCTGCGAAGGCGTTCTTGCCGCTCAGTGTCGTGATGCGGACGACGTGCTCGCCCGCGCTCAAGCCGGCATAGACCGCGCTCATGGGAGTGTCCGCGCGGTTGACGTAGCTGTCAATGACGCCCTGCGAAACGCCATCGATCTCCACATCGAAGGTGCGGCCATCGGTTGCGGCAAGGTAGCCGATGCTCAGCCAGACACCGGTAAAGGTGAAGGTGAGCGTGCTGGACACCACGCTGGTTCGGCTGTAGTTGCCGTTGTGGGCCATGTTCGATCCCGACACCGTCGTCCAGGTCCCGGTGCGCGTAACGGTTGAATTGCCCCCATCGGTGCGGGTCAGCCCACCCGAGAAGGTGGGTGCGCTGGGCAGACCGCCCAGGTCGGCCTCCACCCAGGCTTCTGCGCGGGTCGCGCCGTCCTCCTCGGCCCATGCGGAAGGCATGGCCGGAAGCGCTGTCTCCGGCGCGGCGATGCTTTCACCTGTCGGCGAAGGAAGTGGCTTGGTCAGGGGCGGAAGCAGGGTGCTTGACGCCGCCGGTCTTGCTGCGGGGGATGCCTTCAGCAGGGGCAGCGGGGCTTCCTGATGCACCCAGGTGGTGACCAGCGTGGTGACGGTGATATCACCAGGCGCCACCAACACGGGAGAGGCCGCCGCTGCAGCAAACAGGGCCTGGCCGACGGCGAACCCGCCCGTGGCCGTCGATGTCGCCCCGGCGAGCCCCGTCGGCGCGGATACCACCACGCTGCCCGTGAGCGTGTAGACCCCGGTCAGGAAGCCACTGGTGGTCAAACTTCCAAAATTGATCAGCGTCACGTTGCCGGGAATGATTGCGGCGGATGCGTGCAGGGTGGCGCTTACCCCTCCGCCCGGTGCACTTACCGTCAGGGTCGCCATGGCCTGCAATGGGCTGTTGGCGACGTTGACCACGCGCGCCGTCAGCCCGGTCGCACTGACGCCGCTGTCGACAAAGGCGGGGGTGGCGACGACATCGAGCATCTGCAGGATGGGGGATACAAAGGTCGCGCCCGCAATCGCCGAATCGTCGAGCGTCGGCATGCTGGTCAGGCCCGTGTTGGCGCTGATGTGCGCATGGATCGGCACAAACCCGGGTGTCCCGAGAGACACCGTGACGGCCTGACTGGCGTTCGCCCCCGCGGCGAGCGTGGGAGCCAGGAGCACCGGCCCGGCAATGACCGGCGACGTCAGCACCACGGTATAGGAAGTAGATGTTGTTCCGGCGTTGTGCAAATTGAACAGGAACGATAGCTCACGACCGGGCAGCGCCAGCGCGGCACCCGGCGTGAAGGTGGCCTCAAAGGCGTGGCTGGTCACGGCGTCCGCTTCGGTGCAGGCGGTCAGGAGGGCTGGTGCAATGGCCGCCAGATCGGCGTCCAGCCCGGTGCCCAGATGCCCGCTCAGGCTGCTGGCCAGGGCGTCGAGTGCGTCGAGCGCCGGTGTTTGCCCGATTGCCGCAAGAAGATCGATGACGGTGCCGAGCGCGACGACCACGGCATCACGATACGCGACGTCATCGGGCCTGGCCTCCAGGCGCAGGACGGCATTGGCAAGGTTCTCGCAGGCGCTGGCGAGTTGGGTGTTCCCCGCTCCGGCGCACGATGCGGCTGTCGCAAAGATCGCTCCCGCGTAGGGCGTGACGAGCTGGACAAAAGTGTAGTCGGACTGGTCATACGGTTCCGATCGCGTTCTCATCCACACCGCACTGGCGCTGTAGAGCGGTCCCGTTGGCACCACGCTGAACGTGATGATGTCGGTCTGCCCGGCCGCGAGGGTGAAGCTGGATGGCGCGGCAAGCGCCCAGGTGGCGGGTGCCTCGACCGTGAAGGGGAAGGTCCCCGCAAGGTTCCCCACGTTGCGGACTGCGGCGGTCATCGCGAGGGTGCTTCCCGCCACCGCATAACGGTCATGCGCTGGCGCGTCCAGATGGGCATAGGCGCGGCCAGGCATCACGAACACCGCCGCACCGGTCGCTGCGAGGGCGCCGTCCGTTGCGCTGGCGGTCACTGAAAAAGGATGGCTGCTTCCGGCGAGCGTGCCGAGCGTGGGGGACACGGCCAGCCCAACCCTGCCGACCGCACCTGCGGTCAGCGTCACGCTGGCCGTGCTCAAATAGCTCCAGCTGGCCGGGAGGCCTGCCACGCTCAGCCCGTAGCTGCGCGTGACGGACGACGTGTTGGAGATGACGATGGTGAATGCAGCATCCGTGAGCTGCATTTGCCCGTTGTTTGTGTCGCCTGTCAGCTCGGTGTTCGGCACGCTCCCCCAGGCCACGGTGTGGAGGGGATCGACCTGAACGACCACATCAACCCCGTTGCGTGGGCCGACCGATACGGTGTGCCAGGTGCTGGCAAAGACGCGCGACCGGGCATCGCCCGCCGTCACCAGAATCCGGTATTCGCCGGGTGGTGCGGCCAAGGGCGCGGTTGCGGTCACCGCACCTGCGGCTGTCAGCCCGAGCGCCCAGCCCGCGGGTGCCTCGGCCGTGACGGTGTAGAGGGCGGTGACGTTGGTCTCGTGGGCGAGGGTGAAGGCCGTCGTTGCGCCTGGCAGGATGCTTGCCGTGGCCGGGGTCGCGCGTACGACGAGGAAATGGCCAACGCCCGAAAGCGATATGCGATCAAGGATCGCGCTCGTCTCGCTGATCGTCAGTGTGCCCGTGTAGGCGGGTAGTCCCACGCCCTCGGGAATCGCCACGGCGGAACCGTTGACATACAGCGGGGCGTCGGCGGGGCCGAGCATCAACCCAGCACCGGCGAGCGCCGCACTCCCGCCTGGCGCAAAGGCGGTGAACGTCGGCGGCACGCCTGATACTGCCAGACCGGCTGTGGCTGACGCATAGGCGGCCGCGCCGCGCGCGACGGACGCATACCCAACCTGGGCCGTCATCGTCAGGGTGCTGCCAGCCCGTGTGGCTGCCAGGGTCATGGCCCGCGAAACAGACGTGTCTGGCTGTGGGGTAAAGCGCGCCTGGCCGGCCAATCCACCGGGCACGGGCGGATCGTTGTGGCTGCCAATGATCGCCGCAGCAGCCGAAATACCGCTCTTGAAACTGAGGGGGCCATGCCATTCGTATTTGCAGTCTCCGCTCAGGCTCGTCAGATTGAAGGAGCAGGGCCCCGCCTTTTCCTTCAATTTGCCATCGGTTGCAAGATCCGCACCGGTCGAGAGGTACTTCGGAATCTTGAACTTGGTCGACCACTTGAAGCCGATCGCGTAGGTGCAGCCGTTCAGATAGCAGTCGATCCAGTCATTGGCCTTCCCGCCCGATGCCTTGTCCGCCTGACCGATGCGTTTGGCCAGATCCAGGGCGGATTGCGTCGCGCGGGTCAGGGCCTGCGCGTAGATGTTCTTGATATTCCCCGAGCGAATCGGGCACTCCTGCAGAAAGTAGCCCAGAAAGAACATCGTTTCGGCGAAGAAGCCATGTCCGAAGCCGGCAATCGCAAAGCCAAAGTTCTGTAAGTTGGACTTCAACAGGAAACCGTATTCGATCGCCGCAGTGTGAAGACCATCCTCCATCATGTCCTGCGTTTCGCCGTCCAGCATGTTGATGGTGTACCAGCCGACCGTGGAGGTGCCCGCCACCGTGATCATGCGGCTGGGAACGACGACCATGAGATCGGGCCGGCCGGCCAGCGTCTGCGCGATGCGTGTGCGTGCCTGAGCAGACAGCTCGAGCGCATCCAGCATCGCGACGTTGCTGTGGGCGAGCAGCACGAGGGGGACTTCCTCGGTGCGGGCCTGTGCGAAGACGGCCGGGACGCCGGTGGGCGCCACTCCATGCCAGGCGGACATCAGGGCGTGTTCGAGCTCGCCCTGCATCAGTCCCCAGGTGAGGTTGAAGGGGATGGCACCTTCCACCGTCTGACCGGGATACGGCACGGAGCGGATGCGATTGAGGGCCAGATCGAGCACCGCGCGCGAGTGCGCATCGCCTTTGTCCTTCTGAATCGAGGCGATGATGAGACGGGGCATTTCGTAGTACGCGGCCACGTGCGCCGCCGCCGCCAGGCCCGGCGTCCCAAAGTCGGAGGCCGCCGCAAACCACAGCGCCTGCGCGCCCGTTTCGGCGCGCAGGGCCGAACGCATGGCCACGCTCGCGCGCTGAAGCTGGGCGATCTCCGATGGGCTCGTGCCCGTGACGGTATCGGCCGTCGCGATCAGGGATTGCGCCTTTGAGGCCGCCGCGGCGAGGTTGGGATAGGCGGCGTTGACGGCATCGATCGGAACTACCGAGGGTGCGAACAGAAAGGCATAGACGTTGCCCTCGTCCACCAGCGTTGTGCCACTGCCAAAGCTGTTGGTGATGGTTCCGCCGCTGCTGCGGGCCGCGACGCCGATCAGGTCGACGATGGTGCGGGTGAACGTCTCGCGCGCCCCCGAGGGATGCTGGAGGTCGACCGAGAGCCACTCGGCCGTGCTGACCTCATATCCCATGGGGAAGTTGCTGGTGATGTCCTGAAAGGCCTGCCCGTCGATGGCCTCATCGCCAATTACGAGATAGGGGAGGTAGGTGTTGATGGTGGTGGCGAAGACCAGACCGCCCTGGTTGACAGTGTCCACCCAGTGTTCCAGCGAGACCGGGTTGCCCACCAGCTGCACCGTTGGAATCGTGGCGCTGAGCGGCTGGATCGTGCCCATGCCCAGGCTGGTGAATGAAAACGGGCCGAACCGCTCGACGGTCAGACGGAAGGTGACTTTGTGACGTTGTGTATCTGGGACTTCGGCCACGAGGTCACTGCCATCACCCGCCAGGCTGGCATGAAAGGTCGCGCCGGCCGTCGCCGAGGCGAAGGCCGGATCCATCGCCGTCCAGCCCTGTCCTGGCAGATAGGCGTCCAGCCACCAGTGATCACCGGTCTCTGCGAGCAGGACATCGTCATGCAGGGGATCGAACACGTCCGCATCCGCCGGGACCAGACCCGTAGTATCGGGCAGCGCGGGAAAGAGTGCGCCGAGCAGTGTTTCGGCCATGGAAGGCGAGAGGCTGCCGTGCCGGTAGCGGGCAGGGATGCCGGAGGCGCGCAACAAAGCGATCAGCAGGGAGGCCTTGTCGAGGCTGTTGCCGGCCTGGCTCCACAGCGTCCCCCGGGTGCCGCGCAACGAGCCCGGATAGCTTTCGGTGCGCAGGGCGCGGACAAAGGCAAACAGCCCGGACGGGTCATCGCCCAACTGGGAAAGTTGACGCAGCATCCAGGCATCGCGCGTGTCGGCATCCGGCGTCCAGTTCAGGTAGGCGCCCAGCGCATCGGGCGCAAAGCGGATCGATCCCGCGGAGGCCAGGACCATCCGGCCCTGCAGCACGGCGTAGGCGCGTGCGCCGCCGTCCAGGGACATGAAATCGGGTGACGCCGTCGGCGTCGCGAGCGTCAGGGTGAGTGTGACGTTGGAGAGTGGGGCGACATCGCCCCAGGCCACCTGGAGGGCCGAACCATTGACGCTGTAGGGCCGCGAGGCACTCACCACGCTGATACCCGGGGTGAGAACCGTGGTGAAGAGGGCACTTCGCAGTGTGTTCGCATCAGCCAACGGATCGAGCCCAGACAGGGCCGCCATCGTGTCGGTGACCGTCAACCCGTCTGCCAGCGCGGGCGCATTGGCCGGCGGGCGCAGGTTGCTCAACGTGTAGGTGACGGTGATCCTGCCCGCTACGGCATCGGCCCCGCGGTAGGCCGACTGGACCTTGCTGAGTGCTATCGCGTGGTCGACCGAGGCAGGGGCTTCCGCGGCAGGCGCAAGCAGGGCGCGCGGAAGGTCACCGATGACCTGGGTCGCGGGTGCCGCTGGCCGGGTTGCGCTCACAGGCACGGGGCGGGCAGGCAGCAGCAGGGCAATGGCGAGAAGGATGTTGAGGATCAATCGGATTGAGTACATTGGCGACAGACTCCAGCTTCAATGGATGGCTTGACGTGGCAGCTTGATACAGGGTGGAAGCCCTTCGGCGAGTCAATTGTCCTTGACGCGCAACTTTTCCGCAAGGTCGCGGTCGGGGCCAGCGCTACGCGTGAGGGTGCATCCGGCATTTGGCGCGCCGTCCCCCTCCGCTACAATGCCCGCGACACGACCGATACGCCGTGCCGGAGGCCCACCATCAACCCCGCAAGCCCAACGCTCGAACTCCCCCAGCTCGCCCTCATTGCGCTGGCCGCCCTGCTGGCGGGCGGGATCAACGCCATCGCCGGCGGCGGGACGCTGATCTCCTTCCCCGCCCTGACCGCGGCCGGCATCTCGAACGTCGCGGCCAGCGTGACGAACACGGTCGCGCTCTCGCCGGGTTACCTCAGCGCGACCTTTGCGCAGTGGAATGACCTGAAGACCCAGCGCAAGCGCCTGCTCTGGCTGGCCCCCGCGGCGATCCTGGGCGGCATCACCGGCGGCTATCTCCTGCTCAACACGGGCGAGAAGCTCTTCAAGCAGCTCGTCCCCTTCCTGATCCTGGTGGCCTCGCTGCTGCTGGCCCTGCAGGGGCCGCTGCGCAAGTGGCTGACGGCGCGGCAGGGCAAGGGCGGCGCGCACAACGATGCCTGGGTGGCACTGCCGATCTTCCTGGCCTCGATCTACGGCGGCTACTTCGGCGCCGGGCTGAGCGTGATCGTCCTGGCGGTGCTGGGTCTGGTGATCGACGACTCGCTGACGCGGCTGAACGCGCTCAAGCAGGCCGTGGCCTTTTGCGTCAATGTCGCGGCGGCACTGTTCTTCCTTGGCTCGGGGCAGGTGGTGTGGCTGGCCGCGGCAGTGATGGCGGTCGGCGCGATCGTCGGTGGCGCTTTGGGCGGGCGGCTGGCCGGGCGGATCAAGCCCAACGTGCTGCGCACGCTGGTCGTTGTGATCGGCGTGATCGTCTCACTGATCTACTTCATCCGCGGCTGAGCGCGGCTACGCCGTCAGGTCGATGCGCATCGTCGTGCCCTGGCCCGGCGCGCTCTCCGCCTTGATCGTGCCGCCGTGCGCCTCGACGATGGATTTGGCGATGGCCAGCCCCAGCCCGGACTCGGCGCCGTCGGCGCTGCGGGCCTTGTCACCGCGGTAGAAGCGGTCGAAGACGTGCGGCAGGTCCTGCGGGCTGATCCCCTCGCCCGTGTCGGTCACCATGAGCGCGACGCCGTTTGCGGCGCGCCGCGCGCTGAGCGTGACGCTGCCGCCGGGCGGGGTGTGGCGCAGCGCGTTGGTCACCAGGTTGCCAAACACCTGGGCCAGCCGGTCCGGGTCAGCGCTGAAATGCGGCAGGTCTGCGGGCGCATCGACGAGGACGCGCACGTTGCGCGCATCGCCCAACGGTTGATAGCTCTTTGCCAGCATCGACAGGAGTGCGTCGGCGGCGAGCGGGGCGCGGTTCAACCGCATCTGCCCGCCCTCGGCCTGGGCGAGCGTGCCCAGGTCCGTCACCAGCCGCTGCAGCAGCTGCACCTCGCGCCCGACCGTGGTCAGGCGCTCGGGCGTGGGCTTCAGCACGCCGTCGCGCATCGATTCGACATAGCCACCGATCACCGTCAGCGGCGTGCGCAGGTCGTGGGCGATGTCGGCGGTCATCTGCCGGCGCGATTGCGTGAGCGCGTCCAGATCGGCGCTCATGTGGTTGAAGGCGGCCGCCAACTCTCCCAGCTCGTCGTTGGTGCGCACCCGCACCGTCTGCTTGAGGTCGCCGGCCGCCATGCGGCGGATGGCCACCGTGAGCGCGCGCAGCGGCTGGGTGAGGGTGCGCGCCAGCACAACGCCCAGTAGCAAGGCAAGCGCGGCCGAGCCCAGCGCGGCATAGAGAAAGGCCCGGTTGGTGCGGTCGAGGAAGCTGTTCTCCAGCGGGCCGAGCTGGGGCGGTGACGCGGCGATCACCGTGCCGACGCGCTCGCCGTTGTATTCGACCGCGCTCCCGGCGGCGAGTTGCGCGGCCGTGAGCTGGGTGCCGGTGACGACCGGTGGCGCGCCCAGAATGATGCGGCCGGCCTGATCCGCCAGCGCAAAGGCGCTCTGCCCGCCGCGACCCCCACCGCGGACCGGGCCGCCGCCCTGCGGCTCGCGCTCATCGCGCTGGGGAATGCCCTCGCGCGCGTTGGGGAAGGGGCGCAGCCCGGCCTCGATGCCCTGCCAGCTCCCGACCACGGCGTAATACTGCTCGGCCTCGTTGACGTAGCGCGTGCGGCTTTGATCGTAGAAGAGCTGGATGAACTCGCGTTCGGTCAGCCAGTAGGTGATGGCCGCGGCCAGCGCCACCCCGAGGATGCTCACCGCCAGAAAGGCCAGGATGAGGCGGGCGGAGATGGTGCGCGGCATGGCCTTCAGCGGTTGGCGAATCGATATCCAACCCCGAACACGGTCTCGACATAGCGCGGGTTGGCGGGATCGGGCTCGATCTTGGATCGGAGGTTTCGGACGTGCACGTCGATGGTGCGCGCGATGCCCTCGAAGTAGCTGCCCTGAATCGTCTCGAGCAAATCGGCGCGGCTGAACACCTTGCCCGGCGCCGACATGAGCACGGCCAGCAGGTCGAACTCGGAAGGCGTCAGGCGCACCTCCTTCTCGCCCACCAGCACCTCGCGCGTGTCGCGGTCGAGGCTGACATCGCCCACGCGCAGCACCGGGCTGGTGCGTGCCTGTGGCGCGACGCGACGGAGCACCGCGCGCGTGCGGGCAAGCACCTCGCGCATGCTGTACGGCTTGGTGATGTAGTCGTCGGCGCCCAGCTCCAGGCCGAGCACCTTGTCAGACTCCTCGAGCTTGGCGGTGAGGACGATGATGGGGGCGTCGCTCTCCTTGCGGAAGGCACGGATGAACGAGATGCCGTCCATCTCGGGCATCATCAGGTCGAGCAGGACGAGGTCGGGCTTCTCCTGGCGCGCGACGTAGAGCGCGTTCTGACCGTTGTCGGCCGTCACGACGCGATAGCCTTCCTCGGTCAGGTATTCGCGCAGGAGGGTGCGGACGTTTTCCTTGTCGTCGACGGCCAGAATTGTCTTTGCCATGCTTGTCTCGTTTCGCCAGTTGCCGGTAGGATATAGCCTAGTCAGGCCATGTTCAGTTTCTGTTCAGGTGGATGCCCTATCCTGTAGAGGTTTTCACACCTTCTATAGCACAAGCCCACGCCACCTAAACACTTTCTTTGCACGAACCGCGTAGCCTTTTCCAGGGTCTAGTGAGGTCCCCGACATGAACGACAAAGCCGCTCCGGCATCCCCGGGCGTCCAGAAGGACGCCGCCAACCCCTACATCATCCAGATCGAAGACG
The DNA here is from genome assembly GCA_019694215.1 of Thermoflexales bacterium. GTDB lineage: Bacteria > Chloroflexota > Anaerolineae > J036 > Brachytrichaceae > Brachythrix. Next base: position 23,732 of record JAIBCK010000010.1, on the reverse strand, counting down.
TGCGCAAGAGCTTCGTGATGGGCAAGGAGGCCGTCGCGGCATTGCGCGGCGTCAACCTGTATGTCAAGCGCGGCGAGATTCTGTGTTTGATGGGACCCAGCGGGAGTGGCAAGACCACGCTGCTCAACATCCTGGGCGGGCTGGACACGGCCAGCCGCGGCCACGTCATCGTCGACGGCGAGAACATTGTCGCCCTGAACGAGGAGAAGCTGGCCGCCCTGCGCCTGAAGAAGATGGGCTTCATCTTCCAGAACTTCAACCTGCTCAGCTCGTTTACGGCGGTCGAAAACGTGCAGGTGCCGATGGCGCTGGCCCGCTCGCGCGACATGAAGCGCGCCCAGTCCCTGCTGCGCATGGTGGGGCTGGCCGATCGGATGAACCACTATCCGAGCGAGCTCTCCGGCGGCCAGCAGCAGCGCGTGGCCATTGCCCGCGCCCTGGCCAATGACCCGCCCATCCTGGTCGGTGACGAAATGACCGGCGACCTGGACACCGAGACGTCCTACGAAATCATGCGTCTGCTCGTCCAGCTCAACAAGGAACGCGGCACCACGATCGTCTTCGTCACGCATGACCCGCGCATGTCAAAGTTCGCCCACCGGGTGATCAACATGCGCGATGGCCTGCTCGTCGACGAAATTCATCAACCGGAACCCGCTCCGGCCGCCTGAGGAGGCGCCATGGGTCTGACTTACGTACTCAATGCCTGGCGACGGCGCAAGCTGCGCACCGGGATCATCGCGCTTGCGCTGGTCGTCGGCGTGGCGCTGGTGGGCGCGCTGCTCGCCCTGGTCGACACGCAGCGACAGTTCAGCATTCAAACCGTTGGCAATACCACGGGCAACTACGACCTCAGCATCGCCAAAAGCGACCTGGCGGCGTCGACGTTCTTCAACACCAACAGCGTCACGGGGCTGGCCCGCCAGGCTTACCCCGAGATCGCCCAGGTGCTGCCGCGCATCCTGAGCTCGATCGAGGCGCGCCGCCCCGGCGCTGCCACGGGCGAGTCGGTGACGCTGATCGCCATCGACACCAACAACGACGCGCTGGTCTCGGTGACCGGCGCCTCGGCCAGCAACTCCCGCACCGGCGGGGTGAGCGTGGCCGGGATTCGCGTCGGGGGTGTTGGCGGTGGCGGAGGTGGCGGCGGCGGCGGGATCCCCGGCGGGGGGCCTGGCGGCGGTGGGCCGCCCGGGGGTGGGCCGGGTGGCGGACCCGGAGGTGGCAATGCTGCGTTTGGTGGAAACGCCGCCAATCGCAATCCCGCCAGCACAACGGGCTCGAGCGGCGTCTTCCCGCCCAGCGCGGGCACGATTTTCCTGGACAGCACCACGGCCGATACGCTGGGTCTGTCGACCGGTGACGTGGTCGAGCTTTCATACGCCATCCCCAGCCAACGCCTGTCGGGCGAGACCGCGGCGAGCGGCGTGAGCGCCCCGCGTCTGACGGCCCGCTTTGTCATCACGGGCGTGGGCCCGCTGAGCGGGCTGCCGAGCGGCGTGTCAAATGCCATCGTCATGCGGCTCGAGGACGCCCAGGCCTGGGTGGAGCAGCCCGGCCAGGCCAACCAGATGCTGCTGGTGTGGCAGTCCGGGAGCACTGGCTCGACCAACGCCAAGGCCACGGTGACCGAGGCGCGCGCCATCGGCGAGAAGGTGCGCGACGACCTGCAGAGCAAGCTGGGCAAGGAATTCACGGTCAGCCTGCCGAAATACACGCAGCTGGAGAACACCTCGGCGGCCTTCACCTTTACCCAGACCTACATCACGCTCTACGGCATCCTGAGTATGAGCATCGTCGGTTTGATGGTCAATGCGCTGATGACCACGACGGTCAACGAACAGAAGCATGACCTGGCCGTGTTGCGCGTGCTGGGCTCGCCGCGCTACCGCCTGTATGAAGTGGTGATCATCGAGGTCATCCTGCTCGGGGTGATCGGCGTGGCGCTGGGCTTGTTACTGGGCAAGCTCATCAACGATCAGCTCATCGTCCCGGTGATGATGGCCAACCTCAACCTGCCGACCGGCGTGCGCGCGGATTGGACGCTGGCCACGGTGCTCACCCCGACGGCGATCACCGCCGTCGTGCTGGCGCTGGCGACGATCAGCCCGGCCCGCGCCGCGGCCGAGACCAAGGTCATGGTCGTGCTCAACCCATCGGCGGCCGACCAGCCCACGCTCGAGGACCTCTCGCACCTGCGCGAGCGCCGCAGCGACACGGGCCTGCTCATCGCCGGCCTGGTGCTGCTGGCCTTCAGCGGCGTGATCCTGATTGCCTTGCCGACAGTCTTCACCCGCGGCAACGTCACCGGTCAGACCATCCTGAACTCCGGTTCGCTGCTGCTGATGGTGGTTGGCATCGCGCTGCTTTTCTACTTCCTCACCATCCCGCTCGAGCGCGTGCTGATCGCCATCTACAACGTGATCAGCCCGAGCGCGGCGTATTTCGCCGGGCGCTACTCGCTGCGCGGCAAGGGACGCAATGCGCTGATCTCGCTCATGGTCGTGATGAGCGGGGTGCTGCCGTGTCTGCTGGCCACGCAGCTCGCCCTGCAGCACGCCAACGTCGAGACCGATGCGCGCTTCAACAACGGCGCACCGATCGTCGCCCAGGTCCGCAACTTCGGCGGCGGGGGTGGCCCGGGCCAGTTTGTCGTCTTCCGGCAGGTCGACCGCGCGGACACTACGCTGACCAATGCCGACTTCGCCGCAGTCAAGGCCAACACGGGCGTTGCCAACGTGGTGGGCGTGGCGGATGCCTACAACGGCGTGCAGGTGAGCGATCGCATCGGCCTGCGCAGTGCGCGCGTCAACATGGTGGGCGTCTCGGATGACCTCAACAAGGTCCTGTATACCGATCTGCTGACCTTCTCGGAAGGGGATGCCAGCGTCTTCGACCGCCTCGCCACCGAGCGCAACATCGCGGTGATCGGGACCGGGCTGGCCAGCTCGCTCGACCTCAAGACCGGCGATGTCCTGCAGGTCAAGGGCACCGGGGCCGATCACGTCGTCAACCTCACCATCGCCGCGGTCGCCGCGCGGGTGCCGGGCTTCAGCCGTTATTTCTCGCGCAGCACGAGCGATGCCAATGACAGCGGCGTGCTGATCAACCTCGAGACGTATCGCGAGCTCAAGAATGACCCGACGCTTGGCGCGCCCGATCCGACGACCAACCTGATGACCAAGATCCTGGCGACCACGCAGCCCGGGGTGAACCAGACCCAGCTGCTGCGTCAGCTGCGCAATACCATCACGCAGGTCAACGGCCTGAGCCTGACGGCGACCTCGGACCAGATTGCGACCGCGCGGGCCAACCTCGAACAGAGCCGCGTCTTCATCGTCCTGCTCACGCTGCTCTCCATGATCACAGCCATCTTTGGCGTGCTGGCGGTGATGTACACCGCCGTGATGGGGCGGCGTGTGGAGATCGGCATGCTCAAGGCGATTGGCTCCTCGCGCGGCATCCTGCGCGGCGTCTTCATCGGGGAGGCCGTCATCACCACGCTGGCCGCCGGCATGGCCGGCATCATCGCCGGAACACTGCTGGGCTACGCCTTCGTCGCCAGCCAGCGCCTGCAAAACGATCAGCCCATTCTGCTGGCCTTTGACTTCAGCACGGCCGGCATCATCATCGCATTGATCATCGTCGCCGCCGTCGTCGGCGGGGCGATGGCCACCCAGCCGGTGATCCGCCGCAAGGCCATCACCATCCTGCGCGAGCGATAGAGAGATGTACAACGTCTCTGAGAAACACATCATGGCATTGACAACAGTGAAGAGAATCGCCCTCGTGGCGGCAAGCGCCCTGCTCGTCGCGTGCCAGGGGCAGGCCCCGGCGACCGCCGTGCCCACCGCGCAGCCCGCGGCTGCGGCAGGCGATCCGGCCGCACAGGGCGCCCCTCCACAGGGTGGATTTGGCCAGGGTCGCGGCCAGGGCCAGGGCGGTGGCCAGGGCCAGGGTGGCGGACCGGGTGGCCCGCGGGGCCCCATCAGCGGGACTGTGCCCTTCAGTGGAACGGCACCCTTCAGTGGCACGCGGCCGATCAGCGGGACCGTCCCCTTCACCGGGGGACGCCCAATCAGCGGCACCGTGCCGTTCTCGGGCACGCGTGTCTTCACCGGGACCGGGGCGGCTGCGGGCGCCGTGGTCGGCGGCGTCGTCACCCGCACGGAGACCGCCGCGACGGTCGCCGGGACGGGCGTCCTGGCGCTGCGCACGCCGCAGGTGCTGGCCCAGTTCGAGACGAGCGGCCAGATCAGCAAGGTCAATGTCGTGGCCGGGCAGACCGTGAAGAAGGGTGATGTCCTGGCCGAGCTGGACCTGTCCGACCTCAACGAAGTGCTGCGCAAGGCCAAGGAATCGCTCGCGCTCAAGGAGACCGAGATCGCCACGGCGCTCGAGCCGGCTTCGCAGAGCGATATCGACAACGCCGCCGCCCAGTTGGGCAGCGCGTATGCCAGCTACACCCAGCTTCTGCAAGGTGCTGACAAATATGCGTTGGAGAGCGCGCTGCGCAGCTGGAACCAGGCCAGGAACAGCCTGTATTCAAGCCAGCTCAACCGCGACCAGGCCTGTGGTCTTGTGCCGGGCATCCCGGGCAGCAACGAGGCCAGCTGCAAGAGCGCGCAGCTCTCGGTGCAGCAGGCCGAGATGCGCGAGGCCACCGCGCATCAAAGCTATCTCGATGCCCAGAAGCCGGCCAGCAACGACCAGCTGGTCAAGTCCTGGTCGGCGGTCGCCTCCGCGCAGAACAACCTCGCCAACTTGAAGAACGGGGTGAGCGCAGAGAAGCGCCATGTGTATGAGCTGCAGCTCAAGCAGCTGCAGGTCGCGGTGGACCGCGCGACGCGCAACCTGGCCCGGGCCAAGCTGCTCTCGCCGTGTGATTGCGTTGTGCAGGCAGTCACGCTGACGGCCGGGTCGACCAGCGAAGGCAACGTCACCCTGCTCGACACGGCCCGGCTGATCTTCCGCGCCACCAACATCACCGAGCGGGATGTCATTGCCATCAAGCCGGGGCAGAGCGCCACGCTTCGCCTCAAGGCTTTCAACGACCTCTTCACCGGCAAAGTCGCGGCTGTCCTGCCTGCCTCCTCGGGGATGCAAAGCAGCACTGCCCTGTTCACGGTTCTGATCGATCTCGATCCGTCCACCGCCAACCTTCTGCCGGGGATGACGGGGTCCGTCGACATCACGATCCGCTAAGCGAGAAAACACCATGATTCGCAAGATAACGATCCCGGCCGCCCTGCGCATCGCGGGTCTGGCCTGCATGCTGGCGGCGTGCTCCAACTCGACCCCTGCGGCGACGGCCACGCCGGCCGCAGCCGGCTTTGGCGGCGGCCCGCGCGTCGCCGTGACAGCCACCCCCGCCGTGGCGACGGTGAGCGTGAACGGCGAGCTCACCACCATCGCCAACGAAATCAGCGTCCGCTTCGAGACCAACGCCAAGGTCACCGCCGTCAATGTCCGGCCCGGCCAGAAGGTGAAGAAAGGCGATGTGCTTGCAACGTTGGACCCGACCGCGCTCAAGGATGCGGTCGCCGACGCGCAACTGGCGCTCGACCTGACCGAGGCCAATATCCTGGCGTCGAGCGTGCCTGCGACCAAGGAGGCCATCGCCGCCGCCCAGGCCGCGCTGAACGCCGCCTATGCCACCTACAGCACGACCGTCGCCGGGGCGACTTCGACCGAGATCGAGAACGCCCGCCAGAGCGCGGAATCGGCCTGGCTGAGCTATCTGTCGTCGCAGATCAGCCGTGACCGGGCGTGCTCGACGGGCACCGAGACGATGCAATGCCGGCAGGCCGAAGCCTCGTTTGGCAGCGCGTATGAGAGCCTGATGCTCGCCCGCTCGAACTACGAGAAGACGCTGCAACCGGTGACCGCGTCATCGGTGGCTTCGGCCAACGCCGCGGTGCAGACCAGCAAGTCCAAGCTCGAAGACCTCACCGCCGGCCCGACCGATCTGGCCAAGAAGCAGGCCGAGACCCAGCGCAGCCAGGCCAAGGCCGCGCTCGAGACCGCCACGGAGAACCTCGCCAAGGCGACACTGCTGGCACCGTGTGATTGCATCGTGCAGGCGGTCAATGTCGGCGTGGGCTCGACGCCCTCCGGCGTGGCCTTCAGCCTGATCGATGTTTCGGCGCTGCAGTTCGTGACGACCAACCTGGTCGAGCGCAACGTCGCGCAGATTCAGGTGGGTGCGCCGGTGACGATCCGCCTCAAGGCCTACAGCGAGCCGCTGACGGGCACGGTGCGCTCGGTGCTGGCGCAGTCGTCGGGCGTGCAGAGCTCCTCGGCGCTCTACACCGCGCAGATCTCGCTCGCCCCGACGGACAAGGTGATTTACCCCGGCATGACCGGGCAGGCGGATATTGTTGCGCGCTGATCGAGTGAGGATCGTGTAGGTCGACCCTCGTCCTACGTCATCCGTCATGCGTTAGGTGCGTCTGCATGGCGGCGGTGCGCGGTCTGCCGTCGGCGGTCCATTTCAACAGAAGAACGAAGAAACGAAGGTTCACGAAGGGGCGGGGAAGGAGGGCGCTTGCTGGCGCGCGTCCTGCGTCATTCGTCGGCCGTTGGGCGTCTCTGCATCACCGCGGTCCTCGGTTTGCTGTCGGCGGTCCGCCGTCCGCGGTCGATCGACGTCATGCGTTAGGTGCGTCTGCATGGCGGTGGTCCGCGGTCTGCCGTCGGCCGTCCATTTCAACAGAAGAACGAAGAAACGAAGGTTCACGAAGGGGCGGGGAAGGAGGGCGCTTGCTGGCGCGCGTCCTGCGTCATTCGTCGGCCGTTGGGCGTCTCTGCATCGCCGCAGTCCGCGGTCTGCCGCCACAAAGCGCCTTCTTCCGTCCTCGGTCCTCTGTCTTCCGTCCGCGGACAGCGGTCCTCCGTCCGCCGTCGCTTAAAATCATCCCGTGCATGAGTTGTCCATCGCCCACGCGATGGTTGAATCCGTCCGCGCCTCCGCCGAGGCGGCCGGCGCGCGGGCCATCACCCGCGTGACGCTGCGCATCGGCGCGCTGTCCGGCGTGGTCGAGCATGCGCTGCGCTTTGGCTACGAGATCGTCACCCGCGACACCCCGCTGGCCGGCGCTGCGCTCGAGATCGTCACGCTGCCCGCCGTCGTGGCCTGCGCAAGCTGCGGCACCACGTCGACGCTGGACGGCATCCAGAACCTCACCTGTCCCGCCTGCGGCGCGCCCGCGCCGCGCCTGATCCAGGGCAAGGAGCTCGAGATCAGCGGGATCGAGATCGAGGTGGATGAACAGCCCCTCGCCGCCTGAACCCCGATGCCAACCCGACTTCTCGAAATCCGCCAGGGCGTGCTGAGTAAGAACGACACGCTCGCCGCTGCGCTCCGCGCGCGCTTCCACGCCGCTGGCGTCTTCACCCTCAACCTGGTCTCCTCGCCCGGCACGGGCAAGACCGCGTTCCTCGAGCGCACCCTGCGCAGCCTGCGCGAGGGCGGCCACGCCTGTGCGGCGCTGGTCGGCGATCTGCAGACCGACAACGATGCGCGGCGGCTGGCCCGCAGCGGCGCACCGGTGCGGCAGATCGTCACCGGCGGCGAGTGCCACCTCGAAGCGCAGATGATCGCCGAGCACCTGACTGGTTTTGATCTGGATACGTTGGACTTCTTCTTCATCGAGAACGTCGGCAACCTGGTCTGCCCGTCCAGCTACGACCTGGGCGAGGATGTCCGCGTGGCGCTGCTCAGCGTGACCGAGGGCGAGGACAAACCGCTGAAATACCCGCCGCTCTTTCACTCGGCCGATGTTGCGGTCATCACCAAGATCGATCTGGCCGAGGTGTGTGAGTTCGATCGCACAGCGGCGCATGCCAACCTGCGAGCGGTGCGGCCCGGGATTCGGGTGTTCGAGGTCTCGTCCAAGACGGGCACGGGGATGCAGGCCTGGCTGGACTTTCTGATTGACGCGCGGTCGGTCCCCGGCGGCGCGCACAAGGGGGCGTGAGCGATGTGTCTGGGAATCCCCGGTCGGGTGGATGAAATCTTCGAGGCCAATGGCGTGACGATGGGAAAGGTCAATTTCGGCGGCATCGTCAAGGAAGTGTGCCTCGCGTATGTGCCGGAGATCGTCGTCGGCGACTACACCATCGTGCACGTCGGCTTTGCCATCACCCGCATCGACGAGGCCTCGGCGCTGGAGACGCTGCGCATGTTCGAGGAGATCGGCACGCTGGGCGAGGAATTGCAGGAAAACGAAAACCGTTAGGCGGCTCGGCGATGAAATACCTATCCGAGTTTCGCGACGGCGCCCTGGCGCAGAAGCTGGCTGCCGAGATCCGCGCCATCACCACCCGCCCCTGGTCGATCATGGAGGTGTGCGGGGGTCAGACGCATTCGATCATCCGCAACGGCATCGATCAGCTCCTCCCGCCCGAGATCGAGCTCATTCACGGCCCCGGTTGCCCGGTGTGCGTGACGCCGCTCGAGCTGATCGACAAGGCACTCGCGATTGCCGCGCTGCCCAACGTCACGTTCTGCTCATTTGGCGACATGCTGCGCGTGCCCGGCAGCGCGCGCGATCTTTTCCGGATCAAGAGCGAGGGCGGCGATGTCCGCATCGTGTACTCGCCGCTGGATGCGCTCAAGCTCGCGCGCGAGAATCCGAACCGTGAGGTGGTCTTCTTTGGCATCGGCTTTGAGACCACGGCCCCGGCCAATGCCATGGCCATCGACCTCGCGCAGCGTCAGGGCCTGCGCAATTTCTCGATGCTGGTCTCGCACGTGCTCGTGCCGCCGGCCATCCGGGCCATCATGGAGTCCGAGGACAACCGCGTGCAGGCCTTTCTCGCCGCCGGGCACGTCTGCGCGGTGATGGGGACCTGGCAATACCCGCCGCTCGCGGCGCGCTACCACGTGCCGATCACCGTGACAGGCTTTGAACCGTTGGACGTGTTGGAGGGCATCCGGCGCACGGTCACCCACCTGGAAGCGGGCGAGGCCGTGGTTGACAACGCCTACGCGCGGGCGGTGACCGAGGCCGGCAACCAGCCCGCCCAGCGCCTGTTGGAGCAGGTCTTCGAGGTCTCCGACCGTGGCTGGCGCGGGATCGGCGTCATCCCGGACAGCGGCTGGCGTCTGCGCGAGGCGTATGCCGGCTTCGATGCCGAGCGGCGCTTCGATGTCAGCGCCATCAAGACGCAGGAATCTGCGTTGTGCAGGAGCGGCGAGGTGCTGCGCGGCAAGCTCAAGCCCAACCAGTGCCCGGCCTTTGGCAAGGCCTGCACCCCGCGCACGCCGCTGGGCGCGACGATGGTCAGCGCCGAGGGCGCCTGCGCCGCCTACTTCAACTACGGGAGGGCGCAGGCGTGAATTTCAACGCATGGTCGTGCCCGCTTCCCCTGCGCGATTCGCCCACCATCACGCTGGGGCATGGCGGTGGCGGCAGCCTGTCGGCCGAGCTGGTGGAGCACCTCTTTGCGCCGGCTTTTCGCAATCCCGCCCTCGATGACCTGGGTGACGCGGCCGTGCTCGAAGTCCCTCCCGGGCGGCTGGCGATGTCGACCGATTCGTATGTGGTCCGTCCGTTGTTCTTCCCGGGTGGCTGCATTGGCGATCTGGCGGTCAACGGCACCGTCAACGACCTGGCGATGGCCGGGGCGACGCCGCTGTATCTCAGCGCTGGCTTCATCCTGGAGGAGGGCCTGGCGATGGCGAAGCTGGGTGGCGTGGTCGACCGCATGGCCGCCGCCGCGCGCGACGCCGGTGTGCGCGTGGTGACCGGCGACACCAAGGTCGTCGACCGCGGCCACGGCGACGAGCTCTTCATCAACACCGCCGGCGTTGGCGTGATCCCCGAGGGCCTGCGCGTGGGGCCTTCGCTTGCGCGGCCCGGTGACATTGTGCTGGTCAGCGGCACGCTCGGCGACCATGGAATGGCGATCATGAGTGTGCGCGAGGGGCTGGCTTTCGAGAGCGTGATCGAGAGCGACTCCGCGCCGTTGAACGGGCTGGTGCAGGCCCTCCTGGCTGCGGCGCCCGGCGCAGTGCATGTGCTGCGCGATCCGACCCGCGGCGGTGCGGCCTCGACGCTGAACGAGATTGCGCGCGCCTCGCGGGTGGGCGTGCTGCTGGATGAGCGCGCGCTGCCGGTCAATCCCGCCGTTCAGGCCGCGTGCGAGATGCTGGGCATGGACCCGATTTACGTGGCCAACGAAGGGAAGATGATCGCGATCGTCGCGCGCGAGGCCGCGGATGCGGCCCTAGCGGCGCTGCGGGCGCATCCGCTGGGTGCGCGGGCGGCGATCATCGGCGAGGTGACCGCGGCGCAGCCCGGGCGTCTGATGGCGCGCACCGCCATCGGCGGCACGCGGGTCATCGCCATGCAGCTGGGCGAGCAATTGCCCCGGATTTGTTGAGGGCCCGTTCTCGGGCTGGTGCAGCGGACAACCGACGAGCGATCCAATGAATTATGTCAAAACCACATTAGGCTATCAACTTCTATTGCTGTTTAGGGCAGTGACATATTTGGAAATTCGGGACCCGGCGCATAGCGCGACCAGCGGCGCTCGCCTGATCGAACCAGAATACCTTCGGCCACCAATTTGCGCAATTGGCCTGAAGCGGTTGTCATGCTGATGCCACCGGCCAGCTTCCGATACTCGGAGTTGCTGATTTCCTCATGACGTGAAAAGTGGTCGCGCAGCCGCTCTTCAAGGGCTCCTGCCTGTAGACGTGGAAAGTAGCGCGTGGCGCGACGCTCGCCAACTTTGTCGACCACTTCCAGCACAAGCAAGTCACGGATTTCCCTGCGGGCGGCTTCCTTGTCAATGTCGTTGATTTCGACATAGTCCTGCAGATTGAAGAACTCACGGCCGCCAGAGTGGGCATGGGCCAGTGCACGTCTCTGCGTGATGGAAAGCTTGGACAACGGAAACTGGCTCAACCACGTCATTGTTGCCTCATCGTAGATGGGCGTATTGCGCAGCACGATTGAGAAAAACTCCCCCTGCGAGCGAACCTCTGGAAGCGGCAAGTGCGACTGCTCCATCTCCCCGAATATCCGCGGCATACCCTCACCGCGTTCTCGCACAAACCCGAGATTCTTCAGAACTCTCATGATCCGAGGATTTCGGGATGCATGGACAGACTGACGATCCTGAAGTTCTTTGATTGTGACGGGCTCAGGGGGAAGTCCGGGGCTCACTATTTCCATTCGGTCGTCGAAAAGCCGAATTTCCACATCATTTCCGCGATATGAATAGTTGCGGTGCGCAACGGCGTTGACCACCGCCTCCTGCCAAGCGGCTGTAGGGTACTCGGGGCGCTCTTCGAAGAACAAATTGCGTAGTTTCGAAGAGACGGGGATTTGGTCCCGCATGAAGCCGAAAGTCTCCTCGATCAGAACGGGCAAAGGCTTTTCAAGGGTGCGGCTAATGATTTCATTGTTCTGGTTGCCACCCAATGTTGTTGTGCCGTCAAAACGCCTGATGGTGATACCGCACCTCTCATGAAATCGCATCATGGGTGGTTTCCCGAACAGGAGGCAGGCTGCCATGGTCAGCACCACATGCGAACCGTTCTGTATGGCGAGGTCATAGTGCGTGAGCATCTCTTCCACGCTGACGTCCTCGGCAAACCCTGACTTCTTTCGCAGGCGTTCGATGAGAACGGGATCGAGGTCCTTGACGGTTGCATCTGGCACCCTTTCTCTTTCGACGAGTGTGGTCCGCTTGCCCGCCTTGAGCCGTCTGGCATCCGATTGGGAGAGCCAGGTGGTCTGTTCATTGGTACGATACGGTGTGCGGCCATCCGTTAGCGTATAGGTGTCGGGCTGAGCATCCACTGAAAACACAACAAGGTCGTGGCCTTCATAGGGGATGACTTCGACAGTGTAGGGCACCGCTTGCTGCCATGAGTGCCCAGCAATCTCGCACAACATGTTCAGGGTTTTGGAATCGAAGGACGCGCCTGTGACCGTGGCGTCGTTCTCCACGCCGAGAATCAGAGTTCCCCCATCACTATTGGCAAACTCGGCGAGGCAAATGGCTATGTCCTTGGCAAGCGCCTTGTTCGTGCGCCTCTTGGATGACACGCCCGAACGATCGAAGACACTCTTGAATTCAACATACTGGCCTTCGCCAGATTCCAATAGCGCGGCAATGGTCGACTTCACGATGATTCCTGTTCAACTGGCGACTTCATTGGACGGCCTGGTGGATGGTCGGTTTCGCGATGACAGACCGAAGGGCCCGGCGAAGTTTGAACTCGGGAGTGTGGACAACTGCCCGGTCCAATGCTCCAGGGCACCAGGTCGCACCACAGGTCATGACTAACTGTGCAAGCATGCTATCACGGATCTTCGTGGCTTACGTCGAAACCATAGACATCGTCGATGGTGTGGTGGCTGGCATTCCCCGGACAACACTCGTTCTGCGGTGGTGAAGACAAGATCCAATCTACGTGCGAAATGGGAACCTGCTCGCGATAAACGGTCAGTCGGTTATCCCATCACCGCCGCGAGCAGGGTATCGAGCACGCGCGCGAAGCCGGCGGCGTCGATCGCGCCGATCTGGCTCTTGCCGTTGTCCTCGCCGACCACCAGCCACGCCCGCCCCTCGCCGCACACCAGCGCAATCTCGCGGGCCTCGCTCTCCTCGTCCGGACGAATCTGAATCAGGCTGAGCGTGCCGGAGAACTGCAGCCCCGCAATCGAGGCCAGGAAACCGCGGTGCGCGGCCCCCACCGGGCCGTTCTGCCCCAGCGCCGCCAGACCCTCGGCCGTGTCGCCACTGCGGATGAAGTTGTACGCGGCCAGCATCGCCGCCGTGTCCAGCTCAAACCCGCCGCCGTCGGCGCCACCCGGCAGGGGGAAGACCTGCAACAGTCGCTCGCGGAGCGCGGCGGCATCCCCGACATCGGCGAGGCGATGGGTTTGATCGTTGGGCAGGGTCTGCTCGACAAAGCCGCCCGCCTGGCCGTAATGCATGAAGAGCTGCTGTCCGACCTCGGGCTGCGTCTTCACCGAGACCAGGGCGGCCTGCGGGTGGACGACGGCCTCCAGCATGCGCTGGACGCCTTCTTCGAGCTGCGCGTCGTTGCCTGACACGCGCAGCAGGCCGCGCGCGACCAGGCCGCGCTCGCCGGCCTGATACAGCGCCTGACGTTCCGCGGCGGCTTCGGGCAGCAGGCGGCTCGGGTCAAGCCCGATGATGCCGCCGGCCCGCATCAGCGCGGCGAGGGTGAAGAACTCGGCCCGGGAAAAGGTAATCTGCATGCAAAGCCCCTACGGTGTGCGGGCAGCCCCGCCCGCGGCAAGTCCATCCAGAACGGCGACAACAAGCCGCCGCGTGTCGTCCAGACGCGCCACACTCAAGGGCGTGTCCTCGCCGCCAAAACGAACCACGCCCGCGCCGCCCTCGACGGCGATGTCCAGATACGCCTCGGGCGCATTCAGGCGCAGCAGCAGGTCGCGAACGACCGGTGTGCGCAGCAGCGCGCTGGCGCGGGCCGGATCGCTCGATCGGAAGGTGTAGCCGGCGTCCAGCTCGCGGTCGCCGGTCGCAAACGCCTCGCCGCCGCGCTGGGTGAGGTTGATCGCCGGCGCGCCCGGCAGCCGCGACTCGGCATGCAGCACATACGCCGCGAGCGGCGCGAAGGCGCCCTGCGCCAGTAGCCGCGTATACGACTGGATGCTGTCCCCGGGACCGTTCAGCGTGCTCCACGCTTCGAGCGAGAGCGGCCAGCCGCGCTCGGCGAGCGTCACCTTGCGCGCCCGACCCAGGGGGTTCTCGCTGTAACTGCCCCCGCTCTGCTGCGCGAAGGCGCGCCAGGTCTCACGGCTGGCGGGCGCCTGCGCGCCGCGGTTGCTCAGCAGCAGCACGACGGCGAGCGCCGCAAAGATCAGCAGCCCGACGATGACGATGATGAAGGCGCTCGTGTTCATGGGATGGCGATTACTTCTTGGCGCCGCCAAAGCTGATTCCAAAGGAGATGGGCCCGAGCTTGACCTTGGTGTTCTTGCCCACGCTCAACCCCAGCTCGAGCTTGAACCCGATTTCGGCATTCACCCCGACGTTGGCCCCGGCAATGTTCACGCCGGTCTCGCCCTTGATCGAGGCCAGGTTGATGCCCGCTTCCGCGCCGACCGAGCCATCATAGTAGCCGGCGAAGGCTTTTGCCTGTAGCACTTTGACGTCCACGCCGCCCGTCCAGCCCAGGTTCTGGTCACCGACCATGGTGCCCTCGACCTTGGCCCGCCCGGCGTAAACCTCGGCCGCGCCGCCCAACAACCATTTGCCATCCACCTTCTTCAAGCCGATCCCGGCCAGCCCGCCGCCCGCCTCCCACTTGCCATAGCCGCCGAAGAACTCGCCCTTCGCCAGCGCGCCGCTGAACAGATCGACGCCAAACTCAAAGCCCTTGCCCGCGGTGAACTTGCCCTTCAGCTTGAAGGTCTTGGCGAGGTTGTCGATCGCCGAATCGATGAAGGGAATCCCGGTCGGCCCGCTGCTCCCGGAGGCTCCGCCCCCGCCCGTGCCGCCCCCGCCCTGCGGCCCCCGACGCAGCACGCCGGCAGCCTCATCCTCGGCCTGCTTGAAGGTGGCGCTGATCTGCTGGGTGGCGCGCGCCGCCTCACTCAATGCGTTGGACAGGCGGTTGAGGCTGGGCAGCACCTGGCCGCTCATCTCGGTGTAGAAGGCCGTGGCACCGACGCCCACCCAGTCGCCGCCCTGCAGGGTGTCCATGGCCTGCCGGACGGTCTGCGTGGCGTGCCGGGTGTTGTCGGCTTCGCTTTGAAACCCGCGCGCGATCTGCGCGAGCTGATCATGGTCGGCGCGAACGCGGTCGGAACTCATGCCGCGGAGTATAGGGGGGATCGCCGTCTTGACAACGGGCCGAATCCCGCTACCATCCCGCGCCAGCGACAGGACTCGCCCTCCCGCACGGCACGCGCGCGGGGGGGCGTTTCATTCTCCAACCTGGAGGACACGATGCCACACGCGCTCAATACCCGCCTCGTCCACACCGGTGAGCATCAACCCACCGCGCAGGGCTACACCCCGACGGCGTTGCCCGTGCACGCCAGCGCCACCTTCTACTACCCCGACCTCGACGCCCTGACCGGCGCGTTCGAGCGGGGCGGAGACGCCGTGACCTACGCGCGCCACGGCAACCCCTCCACGCACGCCCTCGAGACGCTGATCGCGGATGTCGAAGGCGGGCGCGGGGCCGTGGTGACGGGCTCGGGGATGGCTGCCCTGCACCTGGCCCTGCTTGCCGCCGGCACGCCGCGCGGCAACCTCGAACCCGCCCCACGTCACATCCTGGTGTCCAACGATCTTTACGGCACCACGCACAAGCAGCTGAAGGTGTTCTTTGCCGCGCAGGGCGTCCGGGTCAGCACCTGCGACATGACCGATCTCGCGGCCACCCGCCAGGCGATCGAGGCCGGCGAGCCGGATGTGCTGCTGTGCGAGGCGATCTCGAACCCGCTGCTCAAGGTCGTCGACCTCGCCGCGCTGGCCGAGCTCGCCCATGCCGTGGATGCCCGCCTGGTCGTCGACGCGACCATGGCGACCCCGGTATTGTGTCAGCCACTTGCGTTGGGCGTGGATCTGGTCGTCCACAGCGCGACGAAGTATTTCTCCGGCCACGGCGACGCCCTCGGCGGCGCGCTGGCCGCCCGCGCGACGCTGCTGAGCGACACCGCCCGCCGCTACGGCATCCTGCTCGGCACGGTGCTCAGCCCCTTCGAAGCCAAGCTCATCATGCGCGGGATGAAGACGCTGGCCCTGCGCGTGCGCGAGCAATGCGCGACCGCGCTCACGCTCGCCCATGCGTTGGGCGCGCACCCGCAGGTCGCCGAGGTCGTCTACCCCGGGCTGCCCGGTCACCCGCAACACGCCCTGGCCGCGCGCCAGTTCGGCGGGCTGTTTGGCGGGATTCTGGCCGTGCGCCTGCGCGCTGACACGCGCGCGGCGGCGGCCGCCGTGATGTCCCGCCTGCGGATTGTTTTGCCGGCCACCAGCCTCGGCGATGTCTACAGCCTGGTCACGTATCCGCCGGTCTCGTCGCACCGCGATGTCAGCCCCGCCGAGCGCGCCGCGCAGGGCATCAGCGAGGGGCTGCTGCGCTTCTCGATTGGCATCGAGGACGCCGCCGACCTGCTGGCGGACCTGACCCAGGCACTGGACGGGGCGGCATGCTGAGCGTCCCGCGCGCGGAATGGGCGCGCATCGTCGCGCACCTCGAAGCTGGCTACCCGCACGAGGCCTGCGGCATCCTCATCGGCGAGATCGACGGCGCGCAGCTGCGCGTGCATGAGGCGATCCTCACCCGCAACGCCTGGGCGGCCGACGCGGCCGCGCCCGATGATCCGCAGGCCGACGCGCATTCGCTGCGCGACCGCTACCTGATCGACCCGCACGACATCGTGCGCGCCGACCGCGATGCCGCAAAACGCAATCTCGACATCATCGGCTTCTTCCACTCGCATCCGGACTGGCCCTGCCAGCCCTCCGAGACCGACCGCGCCTGGGCGTGGCCGGTGGTTGCCTTTCTCATCGTCTCCGTCCCGGCCGGGCGGGTCGGCGACGCCGCGGCCTGGGTGCTGCGCGACGACCGCAGCGCCTTTGACGGCCTGGCCCTCGAAATCGCATAACCAAACATGTCAAACCAGATTCACATCCAGATCCCCACACCGCTCCGCCCGCATGCCGGCGGCGCGCGCCGCGTCAGCGTGACGGCCGCCACGGCCGGGGCCGCGCTCGATGCGTTGATCGCGGCGCATCCCGGCCTGCAGCCGCACCTGTTTGGCGAGGACGGCGCGCTGCGCGCCTTTGTCAACGTCTATCTCGGCGATGAAGACATCCGCTATCTGCAGGGCCTCGACACGCCGCTGGCCGCCGGCGCGACGCTGAGCATCATCCCGAGCGTGGCCGGCGGGCTGGACATCGACGGCAGCGCGATGCGCTTCAGCAACGAGGAGATGCGCCGCTACTCGCGCCACCTCATCCTGCCCGACATCGGCGTGGCCGGGCAGAAGAAGCTCAAGGCGGCGCGCGTGCTGCTGGTCGGCACGGGCGGGCTGGGGTCACCGGCGGCGCTGTATCTCGCCGCGGCCGGCGTCGGGCAGATCGGGCTGATCGATTTCGATGTCGTCGATGAGTCCAACCTGCAGCGCCAGATCATCCACGGCGTCTCGACGCTCGGCCAGCTCAAGGTCGACAGCGCCCGGGCGCGCATCCACGACCTCAACCCCTTTGTCGAGGTCACGCTCTACAACGAGCCGCTGACGAGTGAAAATGCGTTGGACATCATCCGCGATTACGACATCGTGGTGGACGGCACCGACAACTTCCAGACCCGCTATCTGGTCAACGACGCCTGCGTGCTGCTGGGCAAGATCAACGTGTATGGCAGCATCTTCCGCTTCGACGGGCAGGCCAGCGTGTTTGGCGCGCCGGAAGGGCCGTGCTACCGCTGTCTGTATCCCGAGCCGCCGCCGCCGGGGCTGGTCCCCTCGTGCGCGGAGGGCGGCGTGCTGGGCGTGCTGCCCGGCGTGATCGGCGTGATCCAGGCCACCGAGGCGGTCAAGCTCATCACCGGCGCGGGCGAGCCGCTGATCGGCCGGCTGCTGGTCTACGATGCGTTGGACATGACCTTCCGCACCCTCAAGCTGCGCAAGAACCCGCAGTGCCCGATCTGCGGCGAGCATCCCACGATCAAGGCGCTGATCGACTACGACGAGTTCTGCGGCGTCTCGCCGGCGCAGGCCGAGCCCGTCGACGCGGTCCCCGAGATCAGCGTGCGCGAGTTGTCCGAGCGCCTCAAGGCGGGGCTGGGCGCGGCGCGCCTGATCGATGTGCGCGAGCCCAACGAGTGGGACATCGTGCGCGTCCCCGGGGCGCAGCTGCTGCCCAAGGCGCAGGTGCCCGATCACCTCGACGAGCTGGCCACCGCGAGCGAGCTGCTGGTGGTCTGCCGCAGCGGCCGGCGCAGCGCCGACATCGTCCGCTTCCTGCGCACGGTCGGCTTCTCGAACGTCAAGAACGTCACGGGCGGCGTGCTGGCCTGGGCGCGCGAGATCGACCCGAGCCTGCCAACCTACTGACGCGCGAGGCACCCCCGCACAAGCAGCGCGCCCGGCCTGGGTCACAGGCCGGGCGCGATTTGTCTCCCGGGATGGTATGATCTTGCGGCGTTGTGCGGTCAGGCCAGGCGGGCGAGGAAGTGCTTCATGAAGGCATCCGGCTGCTCGATGAAGGGCGAGTGTCCGGTGTCGGTCATGATGACTTCGTTGAACGCGCCGCCGTGCGATGCGTATTGTTCCAGCACCGCGCGGGTCTGGCCCACCATTGGCTGCGGGGGATAGGCGTCATCGCCCGGCCAGCCCGGCACCACGCCGAGCTTGCCCAGCGTGCCGAGGCAGAACAGCGACATGTCCGCGACGATCTGGTCGTGCGAGCCGCGCACCCACAGGATCGGCGGCTTTGGCGCGCAGGTGATAAAGCGTTGGACGCTCTCGCCGAGATACTTGGGCGAGAGGGCGTTGGCCGGCCCCTTGCCGCCCGGCGCGACGTGCGGCCAGTTCGGTGAGGGCGTCAGATCGCCGGGGTATTTGTCCGGGCCGATCTTCTCGCTCAGCATCGAGGAGAGCAGGTCCTCCTCGCGCCAGGCCTTGAAGGGCGGCTTGAAGTAGAAGGAGTTCATCACCACGCGAGGCGCGGACTGCGGATCGTCCAGGCTGCGGTCGCCCTTGGCCATGCGCTGGGTGAAGGCGGCGTTGACGATGCCGCCGCCCGAGCCGGCGAAGTCGGGGTTGCACGGCTTGCCATCCAGCCCCTTCGTCCCGCCAAAGCCGTAGGGCGAGCCCGGCGCGACCAGCGTCGCCGAGCGGATGTGGTTGGCATCTGCGGCGATCAGCCACATCGCGATGGCGCCACCCAGCGAGTGGCCGGCGATGTGATAACGGTTGATCTTGAGCGCCGCCTTGAGCGCGAGCAGGTCATCGATCCAGTCGCCAAAGCCGCGCGTGGCGTCGATGAGCTTGTCCTCGGTCTCGCCATACCCGCGCAGGTCGGGGGCGATGGCGCGGTAGCCGGCCGGGAGTTTGGTCATCACTTCCTCCCAGAAGGCCGCCGACGAGGCGTTGCCGTGGATGAAGAGCACGGGCACGCCGTTCTCCGGTCCGCTGGTCAGCACATGCTGGCGCAGGCGCGGGGTGTCGACAAAGGTCGAGTGGACACCGGGCAGGGTTGGGATCACGCTCATGTTGGTTCAACCTCCTGATCGTTGGTTGCTAGTAGCGCCACAGGCTGGCGGCCATGGTGAGGCCGCCGCCGCTGGCGCAGAACATGACAAGGTCCCCGGGTCGCGGGCCCTTGCCCTGGGTGATGGCATCGTCCAGGGCCATCGGGATGCAGGCCGACCCCGTGTAGCCCCACTTGTCCATGATCGTATGCGTCTTCGAGGCCGGCTGCCCGATGATCGCCAGCGTGGCCTCGATGGTGCGGATGTTCAGCTGCGTGAAGTAGTAGCGGTCGACATCATCGAAGGCCAGCGCGCGGCCTTCGATCGCCGAGGCCTTGGCCAGCGTGTCGCGCATCAGGCGCGGCCAGTGCTCGGTGTTGAAGGTCTTGGGGAAGGGCTTGACGAACTTGACGTGCGAGGAGACATCGCCGCGCGCGGGCCGGCAGACCCCGCCCTCGAACACGCCCAGCGCGTCATGGTGCTCGCCAAACGCAATGATCTTGGACGCGAGAAATCCCCGCGCCGGGTCGCCCTGCGCGCCGACGATGACCGCGCCGGCGCCATCCGCGAAGAGCGTGGCGGTGCGCTTGTCGGCCGGGTTGATGAAGCGGCTCATGCCATACGCGCCGGCGACCAGGATGTGCTGGTAGGCGTCGTCGGTGGCGATGTA
Organism: Thermoflexales bacterium; assembly: GCA_019694215.1. Classification (GTDB taxonomy): domain Bacteria; phylum Chloroflexota; class Anaerolineae; order J036; family Brachytrichaceae; genus Brachythrix. The sequence continues at coordinate 3,837 of JAIBCK010000010.1, read as the reverse complement.
TTTGGCCGCCATGTCGAGGGCGGTCACCCAGCCGCTGCAGGCGCAGTTGACATCAAAGGTGCCTGCGTTGGGCGCGCCGAGCTTGTGCTGCACGACGGTGGCGGTGGCCGGGCTGATGTAGTCGGGCGTGTCGGTGGCGACGATGATCACGTCGAGCGCCTCGGGGCCAAGCCCGGCCCGGGTCAGCGCGGTGCGCGCCGCCGCGTCGACGAGGTCGCTGGTGGTCTGGTCATCGGCCATGTAGTGGCGCTCGGCGATGCCGACGTTCTGGCGCAGCCAGGCATCGACGGGCTCGCCGAGGATCTTCTCCCACTCGGCGTTGGTCACGACGCGCTCGGGGGCATAGCTCCCCACGGACAGGATATGGGCTCGGTTCATGGGCCTCGCTTGTGCTCCTTGTGCGCCTCAGTGCAGCAGCTTCTTGTCGATCTTCCCCGCGCCGGTCCTGGGCAGGCCGGGCACGAAGACAAAGGACTTGGGAATCTTATAGCGCGCCAGCCGCGGCGCGCAGAAGGCGCGCAACGACTCCTCGTCGGCGCTCGCGCCGGCCTGCAGGACGATGAAGGCGCGCCCGACCTCGCCCCACTTCGGATCGGGGACGCCGACCAGGGCGGCTTCGGCGACGGCGGGGTGGGCGTGCAGGACGCTCTCGACCTCGGCGGGGTAGATGTTCTCGCCGCCCGAGATGATCATGTCCTTGGATCGCCCAACGATGGTGTAGTACCCTTCGGCGTCGCAGCGGGCGAGATCGCCGGTGCGCAGCCATCCGGCCGCGTCGATGGCGCGCGCGGTCTCCTCGGGCCGTCGCCAGTAGCCGCCGGCCACATGTGGGCCACGGATGAGCAGCTCGCCGACCTCGTCCGGGCCGCACGGCGCGCCGTGCTCGTCGACGATGCGCGTCTGAACGTGAAAGAGCGGGCGGCCGACCGCGCCCGGCTTGCGGCGCACATCCTCGCGCGGCAGCCAGAAGGTGTTGGGCCCGGCCTCGGTCAGCCCGTAGCCGGTCTTGAAGTCCACCCCGCGCGCCCAGAACTTCTCGAACACCGGGAGCGGGCAGGCCGCCCCGCCGCTGATGACGATCTTGAGCCGGCTGAAGTCCGCGCCCGCCCAACGCTCGTGCTGCTGCAGCGCGATGAACATGGTCGGCACGCCGAAGAAGACGGTGACGCCGGCGTCGGCGATCAGGTCGAAGACCTGCCCGGCCTCAAAGCCCGCGCACACGATGCTGGTCGCGCCGCAATGGACGAGCGGGGCGGTGAAGACGTTCAGCCCGCCGGTGTGAAAGAGCGGCGCGTTGAGCACCGCCACATCGTGGGCGTCCAGCCCCCAGCTCATGACGGTGTTGACCGAGTTGGCGGTGATGCTGCCGTGCGTGAGCAGCGCGCCCTTGGGCAGGCCGGTCGTCCCGCCGGTGTAGCAGATCACCCACGGGTCGCTGTCGCACAGCCCGGGGTCGGGCGGCGGGGCGTCGCTCTGCGCATCGCGGCGGGCGCGGAAGGTCTCATCCAGCACAAACAGCCCCGCCTGCGAGCCCGCCCCGCGCAGGATGGCCGCGCCGGTGGTCGCAAACGTGGGGGAGACGATCAGCACGCCGGGTTCGCCGTCGCGGATGAGCCCTTCCAGTTCTGCGGGCGTCAGGCGCCAGTTCAGCGTCTGCAGGATGGCGCCCAGCTTGCCGCAGGCAAACCACAGGTCGAGATAGGCGACCTCGTTGGTGGCGAGGATGGCCACCCGGTCGCCCTTGCGGATGCCCAACGTCTGGAGCCAGTTCGCGGTCCGGTTGGCCGTGCGGTTCCACTCGCGATAGGTGATGGCGCGGTTGGCGTTGAGCGTGTCGATCAGCGCCACCTTGTTCGGGGAGAGCGACTCGCGACGGGCCAGCCAGTCCGTCGCCCAGCTCGCAGGTTGCGTCATGGCCACCTCGCAGGATCAGGTGCCGATCACCAGGCCGCCATCCACATTGAGCACCACGCCGTTGACATACGCGGCCTGTTCGGAGGCGAGGAAGAGATAGGCGTTGGCGATGTCATCCGGGGTGCCGGCCCGTCCAACGGGCGTATGTTCGATCATCGCGGCCAGCGCCTTCTCGGGCATGGCGCGGGTCATGTCGGTGGCGATGAAGCCGGGCGCGACGGCGTTGACGGTGATGCCCTTGCGGCCGAGCTCGCGCGCCCACACGCGGGTCATCCCGATCACGCCGGCCTTGCTGGCGACGTAATTGGTCTGGCCGAAGTTGCCATACACGCCGACGACCGAGGAGGCGTTCAGGATGCGGCCATAGCCCTGGCGGATCATCACGGGCGCGATGGCCTGGGTGCAGGTGAAGACGCCCTTGAGGTTGACGCCGATCACGGCGTCGAAGTCGGCCTCGCTCATCCGGCCGACGACCTCGCCGTCCTTGACCTTGACCAGCTGCGCGTCGCGGGTGATGCCGGCGTTGTTGACCAGGATGTCGATACGGCCGAAGCGGGCGAGCGTGGCCTCCACGGCGGCGGCGACCTCGGCCGCGGCGGCGACATTGACCTTGAAGAAGGCGGCCTGCGCGCCGATGGCAGCGACGGTGTCGAGGCCGGCGGCCTCGGCGAAGTCCCACACGGCGACGGAGGCGCCGGCCTGGGCGAAGTGCTGGGCGGTGGCCCGGCCGATGCCGGCGCCGCCCCCGGTGATGACGGCCACGCGGCCGGAGAGGGATAGGTTCATGGAGATGCCTCGCTGGGTGCGCGCAGCCTACGCCCGTCCGGTCACGGCCGGGTTACGCGGCCCTAGAATGGGCCGCGTGATTGCGCTCATCACCCCCTTCGCCGTTGGGCTGCCCCTGCTCATCTTCCTGCGCGTGTTGAGCGGCATCGACCGCTTCGAGCGCGAGCCCACCCGCTACGTGATCGCGGCCGTGTTGTGGGGGGCGGTGCCGGCGGTGATCCTCGGCCTCGTCGCCCAGCTCATCCTGGGCGTGCCGGTCGAGGTGTTGTTCGGGGAGAAGTCGCTGGGCAGCAAGCTGATCGAGAGCAGCCTCTTCGCGCCGCTGACGGAGGAGACGCTCAAGGCCGGCGCGCTGGCGCTGATCTATCTCTTTCGCCGGCGCGAGTTTGATGGCTGGGTGGATGGCGTCGTGTATGGCGCGGCGGCCGGCTTTGGCTTTGCCTTTGTCGAGGATTGTCTGTATCTGATCGGCTCACAGAGCTGGGGCGATTGGGTGGCGCTGTATGTGCTGCGCGTGTTTGTGTTTGGCTTTCTGCACGGCTTCTGGACCTCGCTGGTGGGGATCGGGTTTGGGCTGGCGCGCAACCGGACGGGCTCGGGGCTGGTCAAGGTCGCGCTGGTGCTGGGGATGCTGGCGTTGGCGATGCTCTCGCACTTTGCGCACAACACCGCGGTGACGCTGATCGAGGCGAGTGGGGGCGCGACCTTCCTGGTGGCGCTGTTCAACTACGCGGTGGTAGCCGCGCTCTTCATCGGGCTGGCCTTTGTCGCGGCGGATCGGGATCGCCTGCTTTTCCGGCGCTATCTGGCCGATGAGGTGCCGATGACGCTCAAGGCAGAGGACTTCTGGGCGCTATCGGGGTTGGGGGCCAATGCCGGTGCGCGGCTGCGGCTGATCTCGCGGCGGCGGCGGGCGTTGATTCAGGCCGCGGCCGAGCTCGCCCAGCGCAAGCGGCAGTATCTGGCCGAGGGGAACCGCGACAACATCGGCGCGGACATCGTCGCCGAGCGCGCGCGCCTGGCCCAGCTCAGCGCGTTGGCGCGGGAGTGAGCGGGCGACACGCTGCGCGACACTGTCCGGAACGCACGCGCACGCTCCTGGTGTTGCGAACACGTGGCAGAATCTGCAAGGCCCAT
>JAIBCK010000094.1 GCA_019694215.1 Thermoflexales bacterium | reverse complement strand
TTCGCCCGCACGTCACCCCGGCACGAGCCGAGGCGTGCGCCGGCCGCGGGGCGGGCGAAGCAATCGCCACTACGCCCTCCCGGCCACATCTCGGTGGCGATCGCTTCGCCCCTACGGGATGGGCACGTCCATGCCGCGGTCGGCGATCCGACAGACAAGCCCGTGCACACGTACCGCCAGAACGCCGGCCGCGTAGGGGCGAAGCGTTCGCCATGGCACCCTCGCATTCGCGTACGTTGGGCGAACGCTTCGCCCGCCCCGCGCCCGGGGACGCCGCGGGTCGCGCCGGCCGTTGGGCGGGCGAAGCAATCGCCATTACGCCCTCCCGGCCACATCTCGGTGGCGATCGCTTCGCCCCTACAGGACGGGTACGCCCATGCCGCGGTCGGCGATCCGACAGACAAGCCCGTGCACACGTACCGCCCGCCAGAACGCCGTTCGCGTAGGGGCGAAGCGTTCGCCATGGCACCCTCGCATTCGCGTACGTTGGGCGAACGCTTCGCCCGACCCGCGCCCGGGGACGCCGCGGGTCGCGCCGGCCGCGGGTCGGGCGAAGCAATCGCCACTACGCCCTCCCGGCCACATCTCGGTGGCGATCGCTTCGCCCCTACGGGATGGGTACGCCCATGCCGCGGTCGGCGATCCGACAGACAAGCCCGTGCACACGTACCGCCAGAACGCCGTTCGCGTAGGGGCGAAGCGTTCGCCATGGCACCCTCGCATTCGCGTACGTTGGGCGAACGCTTCGCCCGCACGTCACCCCGGCACGAGCCGAGGCGTGCGCCGGCCGTTGGGCGGGCGAAGCAATCGCCATTTCGCCCTCCCCGCCACAACTCGGTGGCGATCGCTTCGCCCCTACGGGATGGGCACGCCCGTGCCGCGGTCGGAGATCCGACAGACAAGCCCGTGCACACGTACCGCCCGCCAGAACGCCGTTCGCGTAGGGGCGAAGCGTTCGCCACGGCACCCTCGCATTCGCGTACGTTGGGCGAACGCTTCGCCCGCCTCATGGTCGGCGCACGTCTTGGCTCGTGCCGGGGTGACGTGCGGGCGAAGCAATCGCCATTTCGCCCTCCCCGCCACATCTCGGTGGCGATCGCTTCGCCCCTACGGGATGGGCACGCCCGAGCCTGCTTCCGTCCTCCGTCGTCCGTCCTCGGTCGCCGTGCCGCCGTCCGCCCACCGCCTCCAGCTACAATCCCCCCCATGTCCAAGAAAGCGCTCATCATCGGTGTGTCCTCGCAGGACGGCTCCTATCTGGCCGACCTGCTGCTGGAGAAGGGCTACACCGTCGTCGGCACCATCCGCCGCACCACCACCTACTCGCGCGAGAACATCGCCCACCTGGCCGGCAAGATCGGCATCGAGGCCGCCGACCTGACCGACGGCGAAAGCATCGCCCAGGCCATCAAGAAGCACCACCCCGACGAGGTCTACAACATCGCGGCCATGTCCGTGCCCGCGGACAGCTGGAGTCACCCGCTCTACACCGGCGAAGTGACCGGGCTGGGCATCGTCCGCGTCATGGAGGCGGTGCGCCACCACGCCCCGCACGCGCGCGTGTATCAGGCCACCAGCCGCGAGATCTTCGGCGACATTCATGCCGAAAGCGCCAACGAGAACACGCCCATTCTTGGCAACAACCCGTATGGCATCGCCAAGGCCTACGCGCACATGATGGTCAAGAGCTATCGCGAGTCGTATGGCATGTTCGCCTGCGCCGGCATCCTCTTCAACCACGAGAGCCCACGCCGCAGCCTGCACTTCGTGACGCGCAAGATCACCGCCGCGGTCGCCTGCATCGTCAACAAGGTCAGCGCGCCGCCGCTGGATGAGCTCGGCCGCCCGCTGGTCGTGGATGGCAAGCTCAAGTTGGGCAACCTGGACGCCTGGCGCGACTGGGGCTACGCCAAGGAATACGTCGAGGCGATGTATCTGATGCTGCAGAACAGCGCGCCCAAGGACTACGTGATCGGCACCAACACCGCCTACACGATCCGGGATGCCTGCCGCATCGCCTTCGAACACGTCGGGCTGGACTGGCAGCGCTACGTGTTGAGCGATCAGCAGCTCATGCGCCCGACCGAGATCACCGCGCTCAAGGGCGACTACAGCCAGGCCAGGAAGGACATGGGCTGGGCGCCGCGCGTGTCGTTCGCCGAGCTGATCAAGATCATGGTCGACGCCGACTTGAAGCGTTTCCGTTAGGCGACGCTTCCGCCGAAAACGAACAAGGCCCGGGCCAACCGCCCGGGCCTTTGCCTTTTACAGCGCGGCCTTGACGACGTTGGTCAGGGCCTCGGCCTTGAGCTCGGCCAGCGAGAGGCAAACGCCCTCCAGCGCCTCGGCAAGCTTGCGCGCCAGGCCCTGGTCAAAGGCGATGTGCTCCATGTTGATGACGATGGAGCGGATCTTCTCCTCGGCGATCTGATGGGCCATCTGGTAGGCCTCGACCTGCGGCGGCAGGTTGCTCATACTGACATTGCCGGCGCCGTCGGTCAGGATGATCAGCAGCGGGCTGACCTCGGGGCGCAGCATCTTCTCGCGCATGATGACGTGAAAGGACAACGTCAGACCCGCCGTCAGCGGCGTCTTGCCCCCCACCGGGATGTCGCGCAGCGCCTTCTGCGCCAGCTCGACCGACGAGGTCGGCGGCAGCACCAGCGTCGCCATGCTCTTCTGGAAGACGATCAGCCCCACCCGGTCGCGGCGCTGATAGGCATCCGTGAGCAGCGACATGATCGCGCCCTTGGTCGCCTGCATCCGCTCGGCCACCGCCATGCTCCACGAGGCATCCACCACGAAGAGGATGAGGTTCGAGACGCGCTTGACGCGCACCTTGCGCATGAAGTCCGGACGTTTGATATGAAACGCCCGCTCGCGGTCGCCGGGGACAAGGGCGGCCTCCTCCTTGCGTCGCCGCTGGTGCGGCGCGGCGCTGCGCATGGTCGCGTCAAAGGCCAGGTCCTCAACCCGACCGCTCATCGGGCGGGCCTGGATGTAGCGCCCGCGCTTGCGCTCGGTGCGCGTGGTCGAGCGTCGCCCGGCCGCATTGCGGGTGAGCTTGTCAAGGGGGGTATTCAGTTTGCGTGCCCGGAATTCCTCACCGAGCGACGTCTTCTGGCCGCCTTGAAACTCTTGCGCGCTTTGCGGAGCCTGCGGCACGCTCTGTTGCATGGGCTCCGCGGGACTGGACGACGTATCCGGATTCTCGTTCAGCCCCGCTTCGCTTTTTTTGAGGCGTCCTGGGCTTTGCTTTGCTGGGTCTGCTGCTCCTGGGCTTCCTGCTGCTGCTCCATCTGCGCCTCGATCTGCTGCAGCTTGTCACTCAGCACGCTCATGGCCTGCTCGGTGTCCTGGAAGGGATGCCGCTTGAGGCGGTGCGGCAGTGCCAGCTCGGCGGCCAGCAGGATGTCGTTCTCGTTGATCGCGTCGCGCTTCTGGAAGGCGGCGTGCGCGCGCGCGGCGCGCAGGATCACCAGGTCGGCGCGGTGGCCGTCCACGCCCAGCTGCGCCATCAGGTTGGCGATGGTGGCGAGATCACGGTTGCTGTGCGCGACGTTCGGCAGGCGCTCGCGCGCCTCGGCGATCTCCCCGGTGAGTGTGCGCTCGCTGGCCGCCCACTCCGAGATGAAGGCGGCCGGATCCGCCTCGTAGGACAGGTTGCGCTCCAGAATGCGCACGCGCGACGTCGGGTCCTTGATGCTCAGGATGTCCACGCACAGGCCGAAGCGGTCGAGCAGCTGCGGGCGCAGGTCGCCCTCCTCGGGGTTCATCGAGCCGATCAGCACGAAGCGGGCCGGGTGGCTGAAGCTGATGCCCTCGCGCTCGACGACGTTCACGCCCATCGCCGCCACGTCGAGCAGCAGGTCGACGACGTGGTCGTCCAACAGGTTGACCTCATCCACGTACAGAACGCCACGATTGGCGGCGGCGAGCACGCCGGGCTCGAAGTGCTTCTCGCCCTTCTGAATGGCCTTCTCGATGTCGAGGGTGCCGACCACGCGGTCCTCGGTGGCGCTGACCGGAAGGTTGACGAAGCTGGTTTTGCGCTTGAAGGTGCGCGGCTTCTCGCCGCGCTCCAGACGCGCCCGCAACGTCTCCGGGAAGCCGCCCGGCGCGCGCGGGTCGCACGAGAAGGCGTCCCCCTCGTAGACCTCGATCTCGGGGAGCAGGTTGGCCAACGCGCGGGCGGCCGTGGACTTGGCCGTGCCGCGTTCACCGCGGATGAGGACACCCCCGATCTGCGGGTAGATGGCGTTGAGGATCAGCGCCCGCCGCATGCGGTCCTGTCCAACGATCGCGGAAAAAGGGAAGAGATTGGCCATGATTTCAGTTCAGTACGGATCGGAAGTAGGTGAGCGTTTCGCGCAGGCCGTCCTCGAGCGCAACACGGGGCTCCCAGCCCAGGATTTGGCGGGCGCGGGTGATGTCGGGGCGGCGTCGCTGCGGGTCATCGGCGATGCGCTCATTCTGCGGTTGGACGTAGACGGCCTTGCTCCGGCACTCCGACCCCGCGGCCAGGATGACGGCGTCGGCAAACTGCGTCATCGTCATCTCGCGCGGGTTGCCGACGTTGACCGGCATGGGCTCGTCGGACATGAGCAGGCGCCACATCCCCTCGACCAGGTCACTGACATACGTGAAGGAGCGCGTGGCGCTGCCATCGCCGTAGATCGTGAGCGGCTGGTTTGTCGCGGCTTGCTTGACAAAGTTGGGCACCACGCGGCCGTCGTTCAGGTCCATGCGCGGGCCATACGTGTTGAAGATGCGGATGATGCGCGTGCGCAGGCCATGTTTGCGGTGATAGGCCATGGTGAGCGCCTCCGCGAAGCGTTTGGCTTCGTCATAGACCGAGCGCACGCCCGTGCAGCTGACGTTGCCCCAGTAGCTCTCCTTCTGCGGATGTTCGAGCGGGTCGCCATACACCTCGGACGTCGAGGCCTGCAGAAAGCGGGCGCCGTTCCTGCGCGCCAGCTCGAGGGCGTTGCGCACGCCGTGCGAGCCCACCAGCATGGTCTCGATCGGGTTGTCGAGGTAGCCGACCGGGCTGGCCGGCGAGGCCAGGTTCATCACGGCATCCAACGGGCCGGCATGGTCGAGGCCGTCGATGATGTTGGCCTCGATCAGCGTAAAGCGCGGGTTGCCCGCCAGGCTGGCGACGTTGCGACGCGAGCCGGTGATGAAGTTGTCGACCGCGGTGACGGTGTGCCCGTCTCGGATCAGGCGTTCGCACAGGTGCGAGCCAATGAAGCCCGCCCCACCGGTGACCAGAATGTTCATGCCGACTTCCCCGCTTTGGCCGCGGCTTCCTTGCTGCCGATGCGGACCATCTGAACCTGGGTCTGATAGCCCTTCTCGGCCCCATCGGCGAGCGAGATCTTGCCCGTGCCGAAGTAGCCCTGGCTGCCGGTGCTGAAGGTCTTCTCGTTGAGCAGCAGGCTGCCGACCTCCTCCCCGTTGACGACAAACTTGACCAGAATGGTGTTCTTGGTTTCAGGCATAAAGATCAATCATACACGCCAGGGGATGGACCGATGGACCAACCCGCGGAAAACGACATGGGCGCAACCCCGTGTTTCGCTTCCGGGATTGCGCCCACGTGATGCGGCTAAGGTGACGGAGGATCAGGCGAGCAGACCGAACCGCGCGCCCGCGACCGCCAGGGACAGCCCGAGCAGGATCAGATTGACGGGGATGATGCGGTACTCCGCGTAACGCACATTCGTCACAATCGCGCCGACCATGACCAGTGCCAGCCCCACCGCCGCCAGCCCACTCAGAACGGGCAGGATGCCGGTGAGGGCCGGAAGGATCAGCCCCGCCGCCCCGAGCACTTCCAGCAGGCCGATCGCCTTCACGGCCCCGGACGACATGTCTTTCGTCCACACCATGGTCTTTGCAAGCTTCTCGCGGGGCAGGACGATCTTCGCCGCACCCGTCAATACAAACAGGACGGCCAGCACGATCGCGACCGCCCACCAACCCGTACTCATAGCGAACTCTCCTTGAACATGATAAGTTACAATTGTCGTCTAGACAACAGTTGTTGCTTAGTCTACCGTCAGGGGAGAGGAACGCAACCCTCAATCCAGCACCGGTGTTGGTTAAGCAACAGGGGAGCCAATGTGTCGCCCAAGCCTGATGCATCCGCCGACCTGGACCCGCGCGTGAGACGCACGCGGCTGCTCATCCTGGAGGCCTTTCATGCCCTGCTCGAGGAGAAGGGATTCAAGGCCCTGTCCGTGCAGGACCTCGCTGCGCGTTCCGGGATCAACCGCGCTACGTTCTATGCCCATTTCGCGGACAAATACGCCCTGCTCGACCATGCCGTCCGAACGGCGTTCGGCGCGGAGATCGTCAAACGGGGGCTCGACACACACACCGACGGGCCTGAGAACGTGCGCAGCCTGATCCTGATCGTGTGCGAATTTCTGCTCGCCCTCGAGCGGCGCTGCGCCGGGCCACATCCCGAATTCGACGCGCTGGTTGAAGGCGCCCTGCGCCAGGAAATCCACGCGCTGCTGATGGGCTGGCTGGCGGTACGGCGGCCCTCGGCGGAGCTTCCCGCGACGGTGGCCACCTGGGCGATCTACGGGCTCGCCACCCACTACAGCCACCTCAAGCGCCGCCCCGCCCTGGAGACCTTTGTCGCGGAGGCCTACCCGCTGGTCGCGGCGGGGCTCCTGCCGGCGCGGTAGGGGACCAACGGGACGCCGTCGGCCTCCCGGACCCTGTGAGCCGCGGTTGGAGCGCCCGCCGACTACCCGGTTGGGCAGTCGGGGTTGACCGACTGCCCGGCGCTTTTCATCTCTTGCGGCGATACGATGCCCGGTAGTGCGTTCGCCCGACGCCAACTTCCATGACGAGGGAGGCTTATTGTTATGACAAATGTTTCGATGCCCCAAGCGCCGACGGTGCCGGGGCATTTGGCTTCCGCCAGCCGGCGCGCGGTTGGGACGATCGAGGTCGATGAAGACCGCTGCAAGGGCTGTGCCCTGTGCGTGGCGGTGTGCCCCAAGCACGTGATCGAGCTGGCAGCCCGTTTCACCCCGCGCGGTTATCACCCCGCCGCCCTGATTCAGCGCAATGACGAACACGCGGAGAGTTGCACGGGCTGCATGGTCTGCGCGACGATCTGCCCTGACGCCGCGATTACCGTCTTCCGGGCCGCCCCGGCCCGCAAGGCATCCTGAGGAGACGGCATGGCCCGTGAACTTTGGAAAGGCAATGAAGCCATTGCCGAGGCGGCCGTGCGCGCCGGCCTCGAAGCGTATTTCGGTTACCCCATCACCCCGCAGACCGAGTTGCTCGAATACCTGGCCGTGCGCATGCCCGCGCTGGGCCGCGCCTTCCTGCAGGCCGAGAGCGAACTCGCGGCGATCAACATGGTCTACGGCGCCGCCGTCGCAGGCGCGCGCACGATGACGTCATCGTCCAGCCCCGGCGTCTCGCTCATGCAGGAGGCGCTGTCCTACATCGCCGCGACCGAGGTGCCGATGGTGCTGGTCGACATGATGCGCGGCGGCCCCGGGTTGGGGAATCTGGCACCGACCCAGGCCGACTACTTTCAGCTGGTCAAGGGCGGCGGACACGGCGATTACCGCCCGATCGTGCTGGCCCCGGACTCGGTGCAGGAGGCCGTCGACCTGACCTACGTTTCGTTTGACCTGGCCGAGCGCTACCGCAACATCGTCATCATCGCCGCGGATGGCAATATCGGCCAGATGATGGAGCCGGTCGAGATGCCTCCGCTGCGCGAGCGCCCGCCGGTCGGAAGCGTGGACCGCGGTTGGGAGTTGACCGGCGCCGTTGGCCGGCCACGTCGCATCGCGCACTCGCTGAACCTCTCGCCGGAGGAGATGGCCCGCGTCAACGCCAGCCTGCAGAACAAGGCCGCCGCCATCGCCGCGCACGAAGTGCGGTATTCCGAGCGTTTTGCAGAGGATGCCGATCTGCTGGTCGTCGCCTTCGGCAGCGCCGCGCGCATCGCGCAGACGGCGGTCCGCCAGGCGCGCGAGGAGGGGCTCAACGTCGGGCTGTTCCGCCCGATCTCGCTCTTCCCCTTCCCCACCGACCGGCTGGCCCACCTCGCCACCCGCGCCCAGCGCCTGCTGGTGGTCGAGCTCAACGCCGGCCAGATGCTGGAGGATGTCCGACTCGCCGCCGGCGCCTACGCGCCGATCGACTTCTTCGGGCGCATGGGCGGCGTGCTGCCGATGCCCGATGAAATCTACGACGCCATCCGCAGCGCCTACCCGCACGTCGGCGGCAATGGAAATGGCAAGGGCAAGCGCAGCCTCCCGGCCGGAATGCGGCCCCTCACCGGGTCATGGTCGGAGCGCATGAGCCTCAACTAGCCGGGCCCCCTCAGGCCAGAGGAAAACGACATGATCGGCAACTTGATCCCCGTCTATGAACGCCCCCACGCGCTCACCGAAACGGTGACGCACTACTGCCCCGGCTGCACGCACGGCCTGATCCACAAGCTGGTGGCCGAGACGCTGGATGAGATGGGCGTGACCGAGCAGACCATCGGCGTAGCTTCGGTGGGCTGCAGCGTCTTCTCATACAACTACTTCAACTGCGACTTCGCCAGCGCCGCGCACGGGCGGGCACCCGCCATGGCGACCGGCATCAAGCGCGTGCATCCCGACCGCATCGTCTTCACCTACCAGGGCGATGGCGACCTGGCGGCCATCGGGACCGGCGAGATCATCCATACCGCCGCGCGCAACGAGAACATCACCGTCATCTTCGTCAACAACGGCATCTATGGCATGACCGGTGGACAGATGGCGCCGACGACGCTGCCGGGAATGAAGACCACGTCGTCGCCGGCCGGGCGCGATGTCAAGCTGACCGGCGCGCCGATTCGGATGTCCGAGATGCTGGCGACGCTGGACGGGCCGGCCTTCATCGCGCGGCGCAGTGTGCACAACCCGGCCAATGTCAACCGCACGCGCAAGGCCATCCGGGCCGCCTTCGAGGCGCAACGCCAGGGCCTGGGCTTCTCGATCGTCGAGATCCTCTCCTCGTGCCCGGTCAACTGGGGCAAGACGCCCGTCGACGCGCTGAAGTTCATCGAGGACGGGATGCTGCCGTATTATCCGTTGGGCGATTTCAAAGTCAGCGAGGCGATGAAGGCGCTGCTGCGCGCCTGAGGCGCGGGGAACCGAACCATGGAACATCAGATCATCATTTCCGGATTCGGCGGCCAGGGCGTACTTTTCGCCGGTCAGCTGCTCGCGTATGCCGGCCTGGCCGAGGGCAAGCACGTCACATGGATTCCCTCGTATGGCCCCGAGATGCGCGGCGGAACGGCGAACTGCACCGTCATCCTGTCCGATGAGGAGATCGGCTCGCCGCAGATCCGCTATCCCTCGGCGGTGATCGCGCTCAACCCGCCCTCGCTGGTGAAGTACGCGAAGCTGGTCAAGCCAGGTGGCTGCCTCGTGCTCGATGCCTCGCTCATCGATTCGCGCGCCGGGCGCGAGGACGTGAGGGAAATTGCCGTGCGGGCGAAAGAGATCGCCGAGGGCCTGGGCTATCCGCAGATGGCCAACGTCGTCGCAATCGGCGCGCTGGTCGCGGCCACCGGCGCCCTGCGCATGGAGACGGTCGAAGACGTGCTGATCGCCAAGACCGCGCGCAAGCGGCCCGAGATGCGCGAGCCCAACCTCGCCGCGCTGCGCGCCGGCGCGGCTGTGGCCACCGCGACCGTGCACTGAACGTCCCTCGAGCGTGGGGCATCCGCGCGGCCCATTTCAGGGTCGGGTGATAACATGGCGCGCGACACGCCATGACTGACAACGCCACGCCCCCGAGTCCTCCACCGCCACCGCGGAAGTCCGGCAGCCGCGCCCCTACGCCGATCAACCAGCGGCCGGGGTATGTGCCGGCGAGCCCGCCGATGGCGGGTGCGCCGTCGGCGCCTCCAGCAGACAACCCCCAGCCGTCAGCGGTCGGCGGTCAGCGGTCGGCGCCACCGACGCCAAGCGATCCGCGGTCGGCGCCACCAGCAGGCAGCGCCCAGCCGTCGGCGGTCGGCGCTCGGCCGTCGGCGCGACCAGCGCCAAGCGGTCCGCGGTCGGCGTCGCCTCCCGCCAAACGCCGCAAGCGCCGCGGGTCGCGGCTGGCCAACCTGTTTTTTACGTTGTCCATCCTGGCCGTCGGCGTCTTCTTCATCGTCCTCGCCGCCGGCGTGGTCTTCTACACCAGCATCGCCCGCGAGGTGCCGGACCCGAGCCAACTGCTGGCCAAGCAGAGCCAATTCGCCAGCACCAAGATCTACGACCGCAATGGCAACCTGATGGTCGAGCTGACCGATGTCAGTGATCCGACCGCAGGTCGGCGTCAACGGGTGGACATCAGCCAGATCTCGGACGTGCTGAAGACCGCGACGCTGGCCACCGAGGATCCGAATTTCTACCGCTACAACGTCGGCTTTGACCCCATCGCCATCCTGCGAATGGTCTATTACGTCTTCACCGAGCGCGATGTCGTCAGCGGCGGCAGCACCATCACCCAGCAGGTTGCGCGCATGCTGCTGCTCGATCCCGAGGAGCGCGCCTCGCGCACGCCCATGCGCAAGCTGCGCGAGATCGTCATCGCCAACGAAATCTCGCGCCTGTACCCGCGCGACAAGATCCTCGAGATCTACCTGAACGAGATCAACTACGGCAACCTGGCCTACGGCATCGAGGCGGCCTCGCAGACGTACTTCAACAAGCCCGCCGTGGCGCTCAACCTGGCCGAGGCCTCGCTGCTGGCCGGCCTGCCGCAGGCGCCCGCCTACTGGGATCCGGTGCTGCACAAGGACCGCGCCCTGCGCCGTCAGCAGGTCGTGCTCGAGCTGATGGTCGAGCGCGGGTTGCTCAGCGCGGCGCAGGTCGAGCCGGCACTGGACGCGACGCGCAAGGCCGACTTCAAGCCGCCGCGCGTCAACGTCTCGACCGTCGCCCCGCACTTCATCAACTACGTGCGCGACCAGCTGGATGCCGAGTTTGGCCAGCAGCTGTATCGCGACGGGCTGCGCGTCCGCACCACGCTGGATGTCAACATCCAAAGCATCGCCGAGAAGGCGGTCCGCGACCAGATCGCAAAGCTCAAGGACAAGAACGTCACCAACGCTGCAACGGTGGTCATCGACCCGCGGACGGGGGAGATCCTGGCCATGGTGGGCAGCGTCGACTTCTACAGCGACACCATCAAAGGCCAGGTCAACGTCGCGCTGATGCCGCGCCAGCCCGGGTCGAGCATCAAGCCCTTCACCTACCTCGCCGAGATGGAACGCGGCGCGACGCCGGCCACGATGTACTGGGATCGCAAGACGACTTTCACCAACCAGTATGGCCAGACCTACACGCCGGTGAACTACGACGGCACCTATCACGGCGCGGTGCTGATGCGCGAGAGCCTGGCCCGCAGCCTGAACGTGCCCGCGGTGCTGGCACTCAACGATGTCGGGCTGCCGGCCTTCATGACCATGACGCAGAAAGTCGGCATCGCCTTCCCGCCCAACCCGGCCTACGGGCTGGCGGTCACGCTGGGCGGCGCAGAAGCGCGGCTGATCGACATGACCAGCGCCTATGCCGTCATCGCCAATGGCGGGGTGCGCCTCCCCAGCACCGCCATTGCGCGCGTCGAGCGCGCCGACGGCACGCTGCTGCGTGACTACCTGACC
>JAIBCK010000093.1 GCA_019694215.1 Thermoflexales bacterium | reverse complement strand
GGGCGCGGATGCGGCGCGTTCGCGGGTTGGGCGGGGTGCATTACGGGGGGCGCACATCCGTGCGCCCCTACGGGTACGGCGTTCCCTTGACCCGGATTGCGGGGGCGGGCAAATTGCCATCACGTGTCGGGACGCATCGACATGCGCCCCGATTTTGCCCGTGCGGCCGCGGGTACGGGCGCGTTCCCTTCGCCCCGGCCTTCGGCCGCGTCGCTCCGCCGTCCGCCATCAAATCCAAACGCAAGACGATATACTACCGCCCGGCGCGCAGACAAACTGCACCCTCGCGCGCAAAACCGGGGCCGGCCCGCATCGCCCCTGAAAAAGAAAACAACAGGTGACTCCATGGCTTCCCTTCTCGAAAAGGTCGATACCCTGATCAAGGCCAACCTGCACGCGCTGGTCGACCGCGCGCTGCAGAGCAACAACCTGGCCGTCATCGATCAGTACATCCGCGACGTCGACAACAACCTCGACGCGCTCGAGGACGCTGCCGCCACCGTCGGCGGGCAGGTCAAGACGCTCGAGCGCAAGCGTGATGAGCTCAAGAAGCAGGTCATCGACCTCGACCGCAACATCGACCTGTTCCTCAGCCAGGGCAAGGACGATCTGGCCCGCGCCGCGCAGTCCAAGCTCAACTCGGTCAAGACCATGGCCGAGACCTACGAGCAGCAGGCGACCCGCCAGGCGAGCGAATATCAGTCCCTGCTGGCCGCCCGCCTCAAGCTGCAGACCAAGCTCCAGACCATCCGCCAACAGCGCGAGGAGATGGCCCACCTGCTCGAGCTGGCCAAGGCCAAGGAGATCACCAACCGCGCCATCAAGTCCATCGATGACCTGGCCGGCGTGGGGGACCAGGATGTGGCGCGCATGGCGGAGGGCATCCGCAACCGCCTCGATCAGGCCAGCGCGCGCTCCGAGATGGCCGCGCAAAATCTGGACCGCCAGA
Source organism: Thermoflexales bacterium (assembly GCA_019694215.1). Classification (GTDB taxonomy): domain Bacteria; phylum Chloroflexota; class Anaerolineae; order J036; family Brachytrichaceae; genus Brachythrix. Next base: position 10,933 of record JAIBCK010000093.1, on the reverse strand, counting down.
TGGACGATGCCATCGGACGCGGCGAGCTCGATGCGCAGCTCGAGGAGCGCAAGCGCCGCCTCGGCATGAACAAGTAGCCCGCGCGCGGCTTCGACAAATCCAACGGTCGTTTCTTGTGCCGGTGCGGGCGGATGGCAGGTCCATCCCCCGCACCGGTTTTCTTCTTCGCACGGGATCGTCATGGACCTTCGCCAGCGCACCCGGGGCAAGCGCATCCTGAATGCCCTCAAATCGCCGGTCAGCATCCTCATCGCTTCCGCGGCCTTGATCCTGGTCGGCCTGGGCATCCGCGTGCCCGTCCTGGATTGGCCCTCCGCAGCGTGGCTGCTGCCGCTTCTCCCGGCCTGGCTGGTCGCGGTGTGGAGCAAATTCGCCGACAAGACCGAAGCCGAGCTCGCCGAGATCGATGCCCGCCGCGAGCAGTATGACCTGATCCAGGTTCAGAATTCGCACCTGCGCGATGTCGCGCGGCGCGCGATCGACTACCGCGACCGCATCGACCAACTCGTGCAGAAGGCCGGCGATGGCGCGCTGTCCGTGCGCCTGCGCGACGTATCCAACCGGGTCGAGGAATGGGTCGGGCGCATCTTCACCCTCTCGCAGCGCGTCGACGCGTATCGCTCAAACCCCGTCATCCAGGCCGACCTCAAGGGCATCCCCAACTCCATCGGCCAGCTCAAGTTCCGCATGACGCACGAGACCGACCCAACGGTCAAAGCCGAGATGGGAAACGCAATCACCCAGCGCCAGAATCAGCTCACCATGCTGGAGTCGCTCGACAACACCATGGACCGCGCAGAGCTCCAGCTCGAAAACGCGCTGACCGCGCTGGGGACGGTCTACTCGCAGATGCTGCTCATCGATGCGCGCGACATCAACAGCGGGCGCACCGAGCGGCTGAGCGAGAGCATCAACGAGCAGATGGCCGGCCTGAACGACGTGATCGGGGCGATGAACGATCTGAATGCGCCGGCCGAGCGCACAACGGTCGCTCAGGGGAACCTGCGCTAGACGTCGATCCGTCCGCCCAGCAGGCCGCTGGCCAGCCCGCGTTGCAGGGCGATGAAGACCGCCACGACCGGCGCGCACATCATTAGCGCATAGGCGGCCATGAAGTTCCAGTCCGCCCCGGCCAGCGTAATGGCATTCCACAGCCCCATCGCCAGCGTCACATTGTCGGCGCGGTCGACGAACATCCAGCCCAACGCAAACTCCGAGTAACCACCGAGGAAGGCGACGAAGGCGGCCAGGCCGATGGCCGGCGCGGCGAGGGGCAGGGTGATGGCGACGAAGGTGCGGGCGAAGCCGGCCCCGTCCATGGCCGCCGCCTCCTCCACCTCGCGCGGCACGCTCTGAAAGGCCGCGCGCAGGTTCCACACCCCGAAGGGTAGGGCGATCGCGGTGTAGACGACGATCAGGCCGAGCCGCGTGGTGCGCAGGCCGAGCACGCTGAGGATGAGATACAGCGGCAGGACCAGCGCAATCGGCGGGAGCAGCGACCCGCTCAGCAGCGCAAACAGCCCGGCCCGGCGGCCGGGGAAGCGCATCCGGGCAAAGGCATACGCCATGCTCGCCCCGCAGGCCAGCGCCAGCAACGCGCTCCCGCCGGCCACGACCAGTGTGTTGGCCAGCAGCGTCGTGAACGGCACGCCCTGCGCCGCCCGATCCAGCACGCGCCCGAACAGCTCGAACGAGAACTCGTCCGGCAGCAGGCGAAATTCCGTTGGGCGTCCGAGAAAGGAGCGGTCAAAGGCCATGTAGGCGAGGCTCCACAGCGGCGCGATCACGAAGACGCCGACCAGGGCCAGCACGAGCTGCCGGAGGAGCTGACCGCGCGCGCCGAGCCTACGCATCGCCCACCCCCTCCGCCAGGCGCGCCCGGCGCGAGAGCGCGGCCACGGCGATGAGCAGCACGATGACGATGAACACATCGATGGCCGCCGATGCGGCGAAGAGCGTCCCCGGCCGGCCGGGCGCCGAGCGCGACTGCGCCAGCCCGTAGGCCAGGCTGGCCAGCGTGGTCGCGCCGCCCGGGCTTCCGATGGGCTGGAAGAGATAGAACTGGTTGAAGGCGATCAGCCCGCGCACCACGAGCGCGGGCGCGAGCAGCGGCGCGATCAATGGCAGGGTGATCCCCCGCAACAGGCTGACCCCGGTCGCACCGTCCAACGCAGCGCTGTCATACACCTCCGGCGTGATGCGTTTGAGCGCCGTCGCCGCCGTCAGCATCAGAATCGGGAAGCCCATCCACACCCCGGCCAGGAGCTGGGTGAGGAAGACGCCCGCCGGCCCCTCGCCCAGCGGGGCATTGACCCCGAGGCCCAGCGCCAGCCAACCGCGCCCGGGCTCGGCGAGGCGCGCCCAGGCCACCCCGCCCAGGAATTCCGGGATCGCCCAGGGGATGACAAAGAGCGCCCGCCACAGCCCGGCGTACCGCAGCCCCGGCCGGTTCAGAATGAGCGCAACGCTCACGCCCAACACAGCGGAGAGCGTGAGCGATGAGGCCGTCCACATGATGCTGAACCAGGTCTGGTTTGCAAAGGCGCCGCTCAGCACCTCGCCGATCAGCCGCAACCCGGTGAAGCGCGTCTCGATGGCGCGGCCGGCCGGGTCCTGCAGGCTGAAGAGCGAGAACGGCGAGTTCGCGGCCGCGCCCCACCAGCCGCCGACCCCGGCCCGCAGCACGCCGCCGTTCAAGCCGTCGCGCAGCGATTGCCCGCTCAGGTCGGTCATCGCCACGGCAAGCTGATACAGCAGCGGCAGCAGCGCGAGGATGAGCAGGGCGAGCGCGCCAGGCAGCAGCCACGGCAGCGCCCGCGCGCCCTCGCGCCAGGTCGCCCGCCGCGCCTGCGTCGGTGCGCGGCTGCCGCGCAGCATATCGACCAACGCATAAATCCCTTCTGCGGCCGCCATCCCGATCGGCGTGGCGAGGATGAGCACATACTGCGGCCACTTGGTCGGCCAAACCAGCAGAAATGCCATCCCGACCGCCAGCCACAGCGCCATCACGCGGTAGCGCCGCCACAGCCGCCGCAGCCCGAGAAGCGCCAGCCCGTTAATCAGAAGGTCGAGGCTGAACAGGAAGGCCGGGCGCGACCAGGGCACCGAGCCCGCCAACCACACGAAAGGCTGCCAGAAGGGGAAATTCGCCCGTTGGACATCCGCACCGCCGGCATAACCGGCGTGGTAGAAGACCGACGCCAACAGGCGCCCGACGGGATCCGGCCACAGATACGGGTCGGCCGCGATGAAGGTCAGCGCGGCCAGCGCCGCCCAGCCCAGCAGCGCGCGCCCGTTGGCCCGGCGTCGCTCCAGCAGCGCATCCAGCAGCATCGCCACACCGACCACGGCATACAGATACTTGCCGGCCGCCGTCAGCCCCAGTGCGATGGCCGATGCCGCCAGCCAGCCCCGCCGCCGCGTGCGCCGCCATCTCAGCCAGGCCAGCACGGCCAAGGTGCTGGTCAGCCCCGGCAGCGACTCCAGCATGATCTGGCTGGTGTATTTGACGTGAAAGCTGTTCACGGCCACGGCCATCCCGGCCAGCGGGCTGAGCAGCCCGAGCACAACCGCCTGCAGGATGCCGAAGGCGGCCGTGCCCGTCCGCGCAGCGCGCACGAGATCGGCTGGCAAATCAGCGTTGGGCGGGGCGTCCGTGCCGACATCGGGCGCGGGCTCGCGGGGTGGCAGCGGCAGCACCGCGAGCGCAATCGCCAGCTTTTGCAGGGGCGGATGCTCCGGCCGGTAGTTCGAGCGGGTGACGATGGCGAGGTCGCCCTCGCGCAGCCCCTCGGCGAGGAGCTGGCCGGCGCGCAGGTAGTCGTCCTCGTCGTAGTCGATGGGCAGGCGCTCGACGGCCACGCCGCGCGCAAGCGCAGCGAGTACGAGCAGGGCCAGGAGGAGGATCAGCGTCCTGGCGCGCCGGAGCGCCATCGTTCAATCCCGGTCGAAGGCGGTCTCGACGAAGTGCACGATGGCGTTGCGGGGCGGGGCGTTGAGACCGCCGGGTTGGGCGCGCCGCACGTCGGCGATGCGCGCGCCGCGCATGTCGGCCGAGGTTGTGGCGTGCGCCTGAAGCCACGGCCCGAGCGGATGCGCGATCACGGCGCCGAGCATGCCAAACGTCAGCGCATTGCCCACGCGATCCGTCCAACGGGCTTTGCGCCCTACCAGGGCCGCGCCGATTCCGGCCAGCCCGCTGGTGAGCAGGCTCGATGTGGCCAGGTTGGTGCCGCAGCCAGGGTGCACGGCCAGCCAGCCCTCACCGGCCTGCATGCGCTGGATGGCGCGCTCGGCAGCGGCGCGGATCTCCTCAGCCGTGCAGCGCCCGATCAGATAGAAGCCGCGCGGGCCAGAGTAGCCGGCCAGGGGCCGGCTGCGATCCGCCTCGGCGAGAAGGTGGACGGTGGCGTGCTCCAGCCCGTGGTTGCGGCGGATGGTGAAGATCATGCCGGTGACGGATGACAGTCTAGCGTTGTGCATCTTTGTTCTCCGCAACCGGCCGCGCGATGACGACGATGCGGTGGGTGTTGTTGTCCGGCGGCCAGCACGTGATCAGGGTGACGCGATCCTCGCCGCCGGGCAGGATGTACTGTGCGTTTTGCGTGCGCACCTCGATCGACTGGTCCTTCTCCAGCAGCAGACGGCGCTCGGTGATCTTGTAGACGATCTCGCGGCCACCGCCGCGCAGGATGACGAGGTCACCGGGCTTGACGTCCTTGAGGTTTTCGAAAACGCGGCCCAGGATGTTGTTGTGCCCGCTCAGCACCAGGTTGCCCGGCTCACCCAGTCGCGCGGTGTTGGGCTGCCATCCTGCGGCGCGGCTGGGCGGCGCGTCGAAGTAGCCTGCCTGCAGCTCGGGCAGCGCCACCCAGACTGAGGTGGTGATCGGCACGTCCAGATTGATCGATGGGATCAGCAGGTGGGTGGGGGCCAGCGGCCGTGGTCCGGCGCGCGACAGCGCAGGGTCGGGCTCGACGGGTGCGCGGGTGGCGGCCGGGAGCTCGGCGGGCGCGGTCGCCGCATCCAGCGGCGGCAGGACGACGACGGCGGTGGCGGGCAGGCCGGCCTGGGCGGCGGCCGTCTGCGTCGGCAGGGGCGTGAGCAGCTCGGCCGGTGAAACTGTCACGGCGAAGTCCGTCGGCGGAGGCTCGCCCAACGCACGAACGGCCGTCCAATTTGAGGCGACCAGATAGACGGCCACGGCGATCAAAACCCCGCCGATGATGCCCGCAATGGCATGCGGCTGGATGCGCCGGCTCGATGAATCGTTCACGCGCCGGGATTCTAGCAGCGCCTCATTAGCGCCAGCGCAGTTCCGGCTGGGTGGCGAGCCGCGCCCGACGCCAGACGCGGCCGGCCGGATAGCCGACCATCTTGGCCACATCGCCGACGACACGGATGACGGGCACCCAGGCCAGCGCCTTCAGCCGCTCGGCGGCGCCGTATTTGCCCCACAGCGTCACGAGCCGCCGCAGCGGCGTGCGCAGGTAGGCGCCCGCGCCGAGGGCCAGCGCGGCGGTGCACAACGCTTGAATCCAAAACGCGGGCGCGAACAGTATCCCCAGCAGCAGCGCCGGCAGCGCCAGCAGGTAGATCGCATAACGGATTAAATGCCGCCGCGGCCACAGGTCCGCCTTGCCATCACCGCGCGCATACAACCGGTATTGCCGCCAGAACGCGCGCAGCGAACTGCGCGGGCGGAAGTGGGCGATGGCGTCCAGGGCCGGGACAAATGCACCGGCCGCGCGGGCGCGGAAGTCAAAGATCAGGTCCTCGCAGTAGTCCAGCCACTCCGGGTAGCGGCCGGCGGCCTCCCAGCCGGCGCGGGTGAAGGCGACCGAGCGCGACGAGGGCAGGAACGTGTCTGGGTTGATTTCGTTGTGCAGCGGCAGCACCGTCGCGCACATGGCCAGCTCGAACACCGTCGTTGCTTCCGGGGCGAAGAATCCGGCCACCAGGCGCTTGTCCTCCGGGCCGAGGCCGGCCGCTTCGGCAGCCTCGACCAGCCGCGCCAGCCAGGTGGGTTCGAGCGAGACGCCGGCGTCGGTGCAAACGATCAGGTCGCCGCGCGTCGCCGCGATGGCGACGTTGCGCCCACGCGAGATGTTGGCCCCCGGCTCGATCAGCACGCGCACCGGGAACCGCCGCTCCGCTTCAAGGCGCGCCACGGTGTCATCGCGGCTGCCGCCATCGCAGATCACGACCTCGTCGGGCAGACGGGTCTGTGCGGCAATGCTGTTCAGCAGCCGCTCGAGGGCGGCGCCTTCATTCAGGACGGTGGCGATCAGCGAGACAGTCACGCGTTCAGGCCAGGTGAATGCCGCCTTCGAGGCTGGTGATCTGCGCCAGCGCCACGATGGGCGCGCCCACGTCTTCAAGCGATTCGCGCCCGCCCTCAAAGGTCTTCTCGATCAGCGCCCCGATGCCCACAACGGTCGAGCCCGCACCCTGCACCAGCCGAATCAGCGCGCGCGTGGTCTGCCCGCTGGCCAGAAAGTCGTCGATGATCAGCACGCGCTCACCGCGGCCGAGATACTCGGGCGAGGTCATGATGTCGACCATGCGGTTCTTGGTGTGCGAGGGCGCGCTCGTCATCAGCACCAGATCGGGCATCGTCACCGGCTTGGTCTTGCGGGCATAGACCAATGGCAGGTTCAGGGCAATGGCCGTGGTCAGGGCCGGCGCAATGCCGCTGATTTCGAGCGTGAAGATCTTGGTCGCGCCGACCTTTGCAAAGGCGGCCGCGAAGGCATGCCCACAGGCCATCATGAGCGCAGGATCGACCTGGTGGTTGACAAACCCATCGACTTTGAGGATGCCGCCGGGCAGGACCTGGCCCTCCCGCAGGATGCGCTGCTTTAGCTCTTCCATCGGACGGATTATAGGAGGCTATGGGCTTTGGCGCAGGGGGCGGCGGCGCTGCTATATAATCCCGGCAAATTCACGCCGAAGGATAAAGCAGCAAAAGGTATGGAGAACACAGAGGTCCCCGCGACCAGCCCCAGCAACACCGACGGGGAAGACGATTTCGCCAAGTCTCTGGGAGAGCTCTTGGCGAGTGGCGATCGGTATGACCCACCCAAGAAAGGCCAATTGGTCTCGGGTCGTATCACGGCGCTTAGCGACCGCGAGATCCTTGTCGATCTTGGCGCTAAGTCAGAAGGCATTGTTTCGGGAAAGGAAATCGAAGCCATTCCCAAAGACGTGCGAAAAGCGATGGCGATTGGCGAGGAGGTATACGCCTACGTGATCGCGCCTGAGGACCGCAACGGCAACGTTGTGCTGTCGATCGCCAAGGCGGTGGCCGAGCGCGACTGGACCTTCGCCGAAGAGCTGCACAAGAAGCAGGAAGCGCATGAGAGCATGATCGCCGGCTTCAACAAGGGCGGCGTCATCGTCAAGGTCGGGCGCCTGCGCGGCTTTGTGCCGGCTTCGCAGCTCAGCATGCAGCATCAGCGCATGCTGGGGGATGAGAGCCAGCCGCCCGAGCAGCGCTACCAGCGCCTGGTCGGTCAGAAGACGCTGATCAAGGTGATCGAGATTGACCGTGAGCGCAATCGCCTGATTCTCAGCGAGCGCGCGGCGGCCAAGGAAGCGCGCGAGGCTCAGAAGAGCAAGCTGCTCGGCTCGATCGAGATCGGCTCGATCGTCGAGGGCAACATCACCAGCGTCAAGGAGTTCGGCGCCTTCGTCGACCTCGGCGGCGCGGACGGGATGATCCACCTGTCGGAGCTGTCGCACCAGCGCATCAAGCACCCGAGCGAGATCCTCAAGGAGGGCCAGCCTGTCAAGGTCAAGGTCATCTCCCTCGATCGCGACGGGGGCCGCATCGGTCTCAGCCTCAAGGCGCTGCAGGGTGATCCCTGGCAGGACATCGGCAAGCGCTTCAAGGCCGGCCAGCTGGTCGAGGCCGAGATCATCAAGACCCATCCCAAGCACGGCGCGTTTGCGCGGCTCAAGGATGACCCGGCCATCGAAGGCCTGATCCCGCTCTCCGAGCTGAGCGATCGTCAGATCGCCAACCCGCGTGAAGTGGTCAAGGAAGGCCAGACGGTGACCCTGCGCGTGTTGCGCGTGGAGCCGGAGCAGAAACGGCTCGCCCTCAGCCTGAAGCGCGTCAGCTACGCCGAGTACGCGGATTCGGACTACCAGGGCGAGTAGCAAAGCGCTTGCACTCGTTTCGGGCCGCCCCAGACGCGTCAATCGGCGAATGGGGCGGCCCGTGTTTTTTCCGCGCGTGGCGCGCTGGACGTGATCTAAGCGGACGCTAACGCCGCGGCGCTAGACTTGAACCCTGTGCCCAAACGACGGGCGCAGATGAGGTGTTGAGTGGCAAACAAATTGGAACGCTTCACGCCGCCGGCGCGGCGCGTGTTGACCCTGGCGCAGGAAGAAGCCGAGCGCATGCAGCACAACTACATCGGCACCGAGCACCTGTTGCTCGGGCTGATCAAGGAGGAGTCCGGCATCGCCGGGCGCGTCCTGCGGGAGCTGGGCGCGCGCCCCGAGAAGGTGTCTGAGATGGTCGAGCGCATGACCGGCGCCGGGCGCCGGGCGGGTGCCAAGCTCGAGCTCACCCCGCGCACCAAGCAGGTCCTCGAATTTGCCGTCGATGAGGCCCGCAAGCTCAACCACAGCTACATCGGCACCGAGCACATCCTGCTTGGGCTGATCCGGCAGGGCGATGGCGTCGCCATCGACGTGCTCAAGCAACTTGCCATCACCTCGGATCGCATCCGCCGCGAAACACTGCGCGCCATTCAGCAGGAGCAGCCGCCCGCCACCGAGGGCGCGGCCAGCACCCCGGCCCGGCCGGCCAGCCCGCCGCCCGAGCGCGCCACCAGCGGAGCCTCCGGCAAGAAGGAGCGCGCCAAGACGCCCTCGCTGGACAGCCTTGCGACGGACCTGACAGCGTTGGCCGCGCAGGGCAAACTCACGCCCGTCATCGGCCGCGTGACCGAGATCGAGCGCGTGATCCAGATCCTGTCGCGCCGCACCAAGAACAACCCGGCCCTGATCGGCGAGCCCGGCGTGGGCAAGACGGCCATCGTGGAGGGCCTGGCCCAGCGCATCGTGGATGGCCAGACGCCCGAGCTCCTGCTCAACAAACGGGTGATGCAATTGGACGTTGGATCGCTCGTGGCCGGCACGATGTATCGCGGCCAGTTCGAAGAGCGCCTGAAGAAGGTCATCGACGAGGTCAAGTCGAGCGACACGATCCTCTTCATCGACGAAGTGCACATGCTGGTGGGGGCGGGCGCGGCGGGCAGCACCGTCGACGCCGCCAACATCCTCAAGCCGGCCCTGGCGCGCGGCGAGCTGCAGTGCATCGGCGCGACCACGCTCAACGAGTATCGCAAGCACATCGAGAGCGATGCCGCGCTCGAGCGCCGCTTCCAGCCGATCTACGTCGAGGAGCCCACGCCCGAGCAGGCGACCGACATCCTGTTTGGGATCCGGCCCGCCTACGAGAACCATCACAAGCTGCGCATCTCGGATGATTCGCTGCGCGCGGCAGTCGCCTTTGCCTCGCGCTATGTCTCCGACCGCTTCCTGCCGGACAAGGCCATCGACCTGATCGACGAGACCTCGGCGCGGGTGCGGATGTACAAGAGCCCGCAATCGCTGAACCTGCAGAAGGCGTTCAAGGAGATGCGCGAGGCGCAGAAGGCGCGCGAAGCTGCCGTGGCCGAAAACCGCATCGAGGACGCCGAGTCCGAGCGCGAGCGCGAGCGGGTGGCGCAGGAGTCGATTGACAAGCTGCGCGCCGACTTCGACCCGCGCACCGATGGGCCGATCGTCAGCCCGGATGACATCGCCGAGGTCGTCGCGATGTGGACGGGCATCCCACTCAAGCGCATTGCGGGCAGTGAGACCGAACGCCTGCTCCAGCTCGAGGGCGCGCTGCACGAGCGCATCGTCGGGCAGAACGAAGCCATCGACACCATCGCCAAGGCCGTGCGCCGCTCACGGGTCGGGTTGAAGGATCCCAAGCGCCCGATGGGCTCGTTCATGTTCCTCGGCCCGACCGGCGTGGGCAAGACCGAGCTGACCAAGGCCCTGGCCGAGTTCATGTTCGGGAGTGAGGATGCGCTTCTAACGTTGGACATGAGCGAGTTCATGGAGCGCCATACCGTCAGCCGGCTGGTCGGCGCGCCCCCGGGCTATGTCGGCTACGAGGATGCCGGCCAACTGACGGAGACCATCCGCCGACGGCCCTACACCATCGTCGTGTTCGACGAGATCGAGAAGGCCCATCCCGAAGTCTTCAACATGCTGCTGCAGATCATGGAGGAGGGCCGCCTGAGCGATGCGCGCGGGCGCAAGGTGGACTTCCGCAACACCTGCATCATCCTGACCAGCAATGTCGGTTCGGAGATGATCAAGCGCGAGAGCAAGCTCGGCTTTGCGGTCAAGCGCGATGAGGTCAAGGCCGCCGAGCAGCAGTTCGAGGAGATCAAGGAGCGGGTGAATGGCCAGCTCAAGCGCATGTTCCGGCCGGAGTTCCTGAACCGTCTGGATGCGACCATCTTCTTCCGCCCGCTGACCAAGCCGGAGATCCGCCAGATCGTCACGCTCGAGCTCAAGAAGGTCGGTGCGCGGCTGGCGGACAACAAGGTCACGATCGAGGTGAGCGAGCCCGCGGCTGGTTACCTGGGCGAGAAGGGCTACGACGCCGAGCTCGGCGCGCGCCCGCTGCGCCGGTTGATCCAGAACGAGGTCGAGGACGCGCTGTCCGATGGCATTCTGTCCGGGCGCTTCCCCGAGGGCTCGCGCGTGCTCGTCGACTTGAGCGAGGGCAAGCTCGCGTTCCGCACCATGGCGGAGGGTGAGACGCTGCCCCCGCCGCTCCCCGAGCCGGAGCCCGAGGCGGTGGCGGGGTAAAACGACGGCCGACCGCCGACCGAGGACGGAAGCTCCCGGCCCAGGC
>JAIBCK010000092.1 GCA_019694215.1 Thermoflexales bacterium | reverse complement strand
GGCGGAAGATCGCCTGTGCTGTGATAGCGTCCGATGAGATTGGCGCTTGTCGTGGCACCATCATAGAAGGTGAGGAAATCGAAGTTGGTTTCCGTTCTGAATTCGCTAAAGGCCAGTTTGACCGACAGCCCCGCGCCGGCGTCAAGAACGACGGTCACGCTCTCATTATCGGAATAGTTGGCACTGGCTCCACCGCTGTCGTACAGATTCGTATAGGCGCATGCGTTCTGCGTCGTGCCGTTGATCGCCGACGTCATCAGAAGTACGGCAGAAGGAGCCGCGACATCGCTCGCAAGCGGCGCACTCGCGGCATCCGCGGCCGTGGATGCGGCAGCCGCCGCAGGCACCCCGATGAGCGCCTCCGTCGCCGGTGGCCGAATCAGGCCAATAGCGGACCCTCCGACCGCGCCAAGCACTTGTGCGGCTGCAATGGCGATTCGGAGGGCGCTCTCGGCGAGGCCCTTTCTGCTGAGTTTGCTGGTTTGCGACATCTGGTTACCCTTTCAACGACGTGGCACGATCAGAACATGAAGTCTCAAGCGAGTGCCGGTACATTTCGCTGTGTTAATTAGTCGGAAGTCGGATGATTTATTGCCTACCCATGATGATAGCATCAAAGAGAGAGTTATAGAGAACTTCTAGATAATCGCAATGTGAGATTTTTCCAAGCGTCAAATGAGAAAATTCTCATTTGGCGTCGCACGGGGAGATTATGGAAGCGCACGGTTTCGCGCCACTCCACATAATTGTGGCATACGTTTCCCGCGGGTCGCGCGAAGACCCAGGTCAGGCGATGCCAGGCCGCCCTACTGCGCGGACTTCTCGACGGCGCTTACGCTCGTCAGTTTCCAGCTGTCGGTCGCGGCCTGATAGGCAAATGCGTAGCGGTTCTCGGTCTTCTCGCGCGAGGCTTCCAGGTTGAAATTGAATTCGATGCCGCGGATTTGCATCTCGCCTGCGGTGAACGCAATCCGGCGCGCCTTGTCTTCGCCATTGCCAAAAACCCCCGCCAGCGACGCCTCATCGCGTGCGCCGCCGTAGAAGTCGCCCTTGTCATCGAGAATGACAGACCGGATGAGCGGCGTGCGGACGGATCCAAAATACAGCCGGCGCGCGCCGACGCCCTTGAACACCGCCAGGCCCATCGCATCCACGCCATCGATCTCCGACGTGATGCGCGGGGTGCTGGTCGACAGGTCGATGCGGAAAATCCGCCCGGCCTCCCGGTCGCGGTCACTGCCATACACGGTGGCCACATACAGGCTGCGGGTCTCGCAGTCGATCGTCAACCCCAGCGTGCCATACGGGTTGGCCTGGCTGGGCTTGACCGAGGTCGGCAGGCGCAACAGCTCGGTCATGACGCCCGTCGCGGAATCGATCTTCATCACCCGGTTTTGCAGCTCGATGGGGTTGTTGTAGAGCGCGACCTTTGGCGTGGGCACGGTATAGGCGTTCCCGTCCCAGTCCACCACAATGGGGCCAAGGTGGCCGGCATCGTCCCAGCTGGGATGGCGATAGGTCTTGGGCTGGCCACCGGAGATGACCGTCGACGTGTCAATCAGCGCGACGCCCACGGTATTCAAGCCCAGCGTGTCGCTCGTGTCATAGGCCGACTGGCGGCTGAAACCCAGCTTCTCGGCGAACGCGGGATACTGTCGACAGTTGGACACCGGGCCAATCGAAGTGGGAGGTCTGGGCGTTGGGCGGGGCGTCGCACGAGGGGCGCTGTTGTTCGCCACCGCGGCCGCGCCGCCGCCGACCAGCAGCAACAGCGCCAATCCGGCCAATAACCAACCCGTGACAGGACGCTTGCGTGGTTGGGGGGCTGACACCTGCGATGGGGCGGCCGGCGGAGCAGGCTGCGCGGCTGGCTTTGTGGTGCCCGGGGCGGATGGGGCTGCAGGACGACTGGATTTGCCGCGGTTGCGCTTGGACATGGTTGGCGCGGGGATTGTATCCCTCCCGCCCTGCCCGGATCGATCTGTCAGGCAGCCACGCCGGCCATGAGCAGCCCCAGTTTCGCGGGCGTGGCATCCGCGCGATCGAGCACGGCCATCAGGCGCCCCTCGTACATGACCGCGATGCGATCGGACAACGCCATCAATTCATCCAGGTCCTCGGAAATCAGAAGCGTGGCCATGCCGCGCTGGCGCTGTTCGAGCAGACGCTGATGTATGTACTCGGAGGCGCCGATGTCGACGCCGCGGGTGGGTTGGGCGCAGATCAGAAGCGTCGGTTTGCGGGCCAGCTCACGGGCCAGAATGAGCTTCTGGATGTTGCCGCCCGACAGGTTCTTGGTCGGCGTCTCGAGGGCGGGAGTCTTGACGCTGTAGTCCTTGACCAGCGCGGCGCAGTCGCGTGTGATCGCGCGCGTGTTGAGGAAGCCGGCGCGTGAGTACGGGGCGTGGCCGTGGTCCTGCAGGATCAGGTTCTCGGACACGCTGAAGTCGCGCACGACGCCGTCCTTCATGCGCTCTTCGGGGATTGCCGACTGCCCGGCCGCGATGCGTTGCTGCGGCGTGGCGTGCGTGAGGTCACGGCCATTGACGCGGACGCGGCCACGCGTGACGCGGCGCAGCCCGGTCAGGGCCTCGGCCAGCTCGCGCTGACCGTTCCCGGACACGCCTGCGATGCCGAGAATCTCGCCGGACCGGATGGACAAGGAGACGCCGCGCAGCGCGTCGCGGCCGCGATCCCCCCGCACGTGCAGGTCCTCCACCTCGAGACGGGGAACTTCATTGGCAGCGGCGGCCGGCACCGGCGGCTTGTCGTACTCAAGCAGGATTGGCCGGCCAACCATCTCGCCGGCCAGGCGCTCGCGCGTCGAGCCCGCGGTCGGATGGGTGGCAACGACCTTGCCGTCGCGCATGACCGTAACGCGGTGGCTGATGTCGATCACCTCGTGCAGCTTGTGCGAGATGAAGATCAGGGCGTGACCGTCCTCGGCCATGCGGCGCAGCACCTTGAAGAACTCGCCCACTTCCTGCGGTGTGAGCACGGCGGTTGGCTCGTCCAACGCCAGCAGTGCGGCACCGCGATACAGGGCCTTGAGAATCTCGACGCGCTGCTGCTCTCCAACGGAGAGTTGCCACACCTGCGCATCGGGCTGCACCTTGAGGTGATAGCGTTCACCCAGCTCCTCGATGCGCTTCGAGACGCGGTCGAGGTCGAGCAGGGGACCGCGCGAGGACGCCAGGCCCAGCGCAACGTTCTCGGCCACCGTCAAGGCGGGCACCAGCATGAAGTGTTGGTGAATCATGCCGATGCCCGCGTGAATGGCGTCCGACGGCGAGTTGAAGCGGCGCGCGGCGCCGTTCAACCGGATCTCGCCGGCATCCGGTTTGTACAACCCGTACAGCTGACGCATCAGCGTGCTCTTGCCAGCGCCGTTCTCGCCCAGCAGGGCGTGAATCTCGCCGGCCCGCACGTCGAAGTCCACCCCATCGTTGGCAAGCACGCCCGGAAAGCGTTTGGTGATGCCCACCATCCGCAGTTCATCGATGCGCGCGCGGCCCGTTGGGAGAAGCGTCATGGCGTTGGTTGTCTTCGTTGTGCCAGCTGTTTACGGCAGAGGCTTGATCGTCCCGTCGATGATGCCCTTGATCGCCGCGTCGGCGGCGGCCTTGGCATCGGCGGGGATGCTGACCTTGTCGTTGTAGACGATCTTCAGGCCACCGGACTGGAGCGAGAGCTCAAAGGCCTTGCCGCCCTTGGTGCCCTTGGCCGACAGATCAAGCATTTCCTTGATCACGCCGGTCCAGTCGTAGACCTGGCTCGCCCCGACCGTGTCCGGGGCCAGGCTGGTCTGGTTGGCCTGGGTGCCGAACCAAATCGCCTTCTTGTCCTTGGCAACGCCGATGGCGCCGACGACGGACTGCGAGGACCCGGTCAGGATGTCGGCCCCGGCCTTGGTGTGCGTCTCGGCAGCGGCGGCCATGAGCGACACATCGCTGAAGGAGCCGGTGTAGGTCACGTTGATTTTGGCATCCTTCTTCGTGTCCATGACGCCCTTCTTGAAGCCGTCGACGTAGGTCTTGGCATCCCCGGCCTCGACCGGGCCGCACACGCCGATCACGCCGCTCTTGCTCATCTTGGCCGCCAGCACGCCAAGCACATAGCCGCCTTCCTGCGCGCGGGGGTTGTAGGCGAAGACGTTCTTGACGCCCGCCGCGGCGAAGGTGTCGGTGGCGGTGCCCCAGGCAAATGCCGTGTTCGGGAAGTCCTTGGCGATCTCGGTGAGCGAGTTGCCATACTGCGTGCCGTGGGCGATGACGAGGTCGTAACCCTGCTGCGCGTAGTCGCGGATGGCGGCCACGGCATTGGGCACCTGCACCATGCCTTCGGACACGGCGATCTTCATGGCGGCCTCGCCGCCCATCGAGGCCTGCACGGCCTTGAGCGCGTCATACATCGACTGGCTGAAGGCGCCGTCGTTCGAGGCCGAGGGCATCACAACCGCGACCTTGACCTGCTTGGCGGCGGGCTTGGCGGTGGCAGCGGGCGCCGCGGGTGCCGGGGTCGGCGTGCCGCAGGCGGCGAGCAACAGGCCAACGGCCAACAGGGCACCGGCTCCAATTCGATTCAGTTTCATGCTTTCCTCCTTCGTATCTTTGGGTTGAACGGTCACGGGTCCGGCTGCGCGCGTCCGAGCGCTTCCCCGTGCGTCGGCCGGACCATCGGCATCAGTTTTCACCACGCGAGAATGGCTTTGACAGGGCCGCGGGCTGGCGCGCTCGGCGACCCAGCACCAGGGCGGCGATGGTGAGGATGTAGGGCAGCATCACGGCGAGGTCGGACGGGATGGGGATGGCCTTGACCTGCACCCACAGCTGCAGGGCGTTGACCATGCTGAACAGCAGCGCGCCGATCATCACCCCCAGCGGCGTCCAACCGCCAAAGTAGACCAGCGCCACGGCGATGAAGCCCAGCCCGCTGGTCATGTTCTCCTGAAACAGATTGATCAGCCCGATCGACAGCGACGCGCCCGCCAGGCCGGCCATCATCGAGCCAAACGTGACGCACAGGTAGCGCACACGCGCCACGCTGACGCCGAGCGAGTCGGCGGCCTCGGGCTTCATGCCGGCTGCCCGCACCTTGAGCCCCAGCGTGGTGTGGTTCAGCACAAAGGCGGCCACCGGGACCAGGGCAAAGGCGATGTAAACCAGGATGTTGTGCTTGAAGAAGACATCGCCGATTTCGGGCAGGTCGCTCAACACTGGAATCGGAAGCGCGGGAAAGCCCTCGATCGCGCGCGTGCTCACCGAGAGTTTCTTGAACAGCAGCGAGGACAGGCCCAGCCCGAACAGATACAGCCCGATCCCGCTGATGCCCTGTTCGGCCTGCAGGTTGACGCTGACAAACGACATGATCAGGCCCATCAACAGGCCGACGAGCATGGCCGCCAGCACCCCCAGCAGCAGGTTGCCCGTGTTGCTCACGACAAAGAACGCGGCAAAGGCACCCATCAGCATAATGCCGTCGACGCCCAGGTTGACCACGCCGGAGCGTTGGGCAAACATCTCACCCAGCGCTGCATACAGATACGGCGTGGCCAGCCGCACCCCGGAATACAGGATCCCGAGCAGCACGGGCACGGTGAACAGCTCATTCATGACTTGCGCTCCGCAGCCTTGCGGCGCTGCGCGCGGCGCCGAACCAGGATGTCGCTGCTGACGACGAAGAGGACGACCAGGCCATTCAGCGCATCGATGAGCGCCGACGGCACCTGCACGGCGCGCTGCATCTTGTCCGCGCCAACGAGCAGGGAACCGAAGAGCGCGGAGGCCGGAATGGCGCCCAACGGATGAAGTTTACCGAACAGCGCGGCCACGATGCCGCTGAAACCGTAGCCACCGGAGACCCCGTCCATCATGCGGTGCGAGACACCGAGCACCTCGACCGAGCCCGCCAGCCCCGCCATCACCCCGCTCAGCAGCAGGGCCAGGGCCTGGTAGACCGGGACGCGGATGCCGGCGAAGCGGGCCGCCTCGGCGTTCAGGCCGACGGCGCGGATGCGATACCCCAACACCGTGCGCCACAGCAGGATGTAGACGACGACGGCCATGATCACCGCCACGATCGCGCCCGCGTGCAGGAGCGTCTGCGGCACCAGCTTGGGCAGCCAGGACAGCTCAGGCAGCCGCGCCGACTGGGCCAGCATGGTGCCGTTCTTGACTTCGATCGGGTCGATCATCGGACCACGCAGCAGGAAGTTCGCCAGTTGTGCGGCAATCGCGTTCATCATGATCGTGGTCAGGATCTCATTCACCCCGAAGCGCGCCTTGAGCGCCCCGGCGATGCCGCCCCAGATCCCACCCGCCAGCATCCCGCACAGCATCCCGCCCACCAGCAGGACGATGGCCGGCGCTTGCGGCAGGGCGAGTGTGAAGGCGGCCGTAGCGAGCGCCCCGACGATGATCTGACCCTCGCCACCGATGTTGATCACGCCGCCGCGGAAGGCGATGCAGATGCCCAGCCCCACCAGGAGCAGCGGGGTAGCCTTGACCAGCACCTGGGCAAGCGCAAAGGGGCTGCCAAACGCGCCTTCGATCAGAGCGCCATAGGCGGTGATGGGATCGACCTTGAGCGCGAACAGCATGATCGCGCCAACCGCCAGGGCCAGCAATACGGCCAAAAAGGGGGTCAACGCGCTCAGGGATCGTTCGAAAAGGACTTTGGCGCGTTGCATCTCGTTCTACTCGCTCGACGCCAGCCAGCTGAGGGGGACTTCTGCCGACGGGGGGGACACCAGCAGCGCACATCCATGCGAGACCCGGGCCGGATTGGGCGGCCGGAATGGGCTCGGGAAAAGGGCATGCGCGACCATGCTGACTTTGAATTGCGGCGACGAGGCCGCACCGTGGCCCCTGATGGGGTCAACATGCAGATTATAGGAGTCCTGCGCCGGGCCGACCTGGCCAGTTGGCCAGTGCCGACTGACCAGAACGCCGATAGAATCCGGGCTGGGAGTGTTCCCCCCATTACCCATACCCATGCCCATTGGAATTCAGGATTACCACACCCCCGCGACGCTCGATGAGGCCCTGGACCTGCTTGGTCGGTACAACGGTTCATCCCGAGTTGTCGGGGGCGGAACGGACTACTTCGTGGACGATGCGCGCGAGTCGGGCGGCCAGCCCCCACATGCCCTGATCGACGTCACCGGCCTGCAGGGCTGGCAGGAGGTGCGGCGCGAGGGCGATCACATCGTGATCGGCTGCGGGGCGACGCACACCCGGATCGTCGCGTCGCCACTCGTGCAGCAGGGCGCGGCCGCGCTGATGGAATCGTGCGGCTTGATCGGCGGCCCGCAGGTGCGTAATGTCGGCACGCTGATGGGCAATATCGCCCACGCCCTCCCGGCTGCGGACGGCACGCTCTCGCTCTTGGCGTTGGATGGCGAAGTGGCGGTGGCGACGCCCGGGCAGGCGCTGGCGTGGATGCCGCTCGCGCAGGCCTTCCGGGGCCCCGGCAAGAGCGCCATCGACAGCACCCGTCAGATCCTTGTGGCGGCGCGCTTCCGCCCGACCGGTCGCAGTGAAGGCAGCGCCTTCGCCCGCGTGATGCGCCCGCAGGGCGTCGCCCTCCCGATTGCCGGCCTGGCCTGCCGGGTGGCGGTGCAGAACGGCACCATCGAGCGGGCCGCAATCGCCGCAGGCCCGGTCGCGCCTACGCCCTTCCGGGCGGCCCGGACCGAGGCCTTTCTGCGCGGCAAGCCCGCCAGCGCGGACAGCCTCACCGAGGCAATCCCGGTGCTGCTGGGCGAATGCACGTTGCGCACCAGCCCACACCGCGCCAGCGCCGAGTACCGCCGCGAGGTGCTGCCGGCCCTCTTGCGCGAAGCGATGACGCGCGCCCTCGAGCGTGCCGCCCGGGCCGCGTAGGCCCACCCAACGGCGCCCTGCGGCGCGTTCATCATTTTGGAGGATGGCATGCCCATCGTGAATTTCAACGTCAACGGACAGACCCACCCCGTGGAGGTCGCCGCGTCCGATTTTCTGGCCACGGTGCTGCGCGAGCGCCTGGGCCTGACCGGGACCAAGATCGGCTGCAACGAAGCCGAGTGCGGCATCTGCACCGTGCTGGTGGACGGCACGCCGGTCAATTCGTGCATCTACCCGGCGCTCAAGGCGGCCGGGCGCGCGATCACGACGATCGAGGGGCTGGCCAACGGTGAAAAACTGCATCCACTGCAGCAGGCCTTTGTCGAGCACGGCGCCACGCAATGCGGCTTCTGCACCTCGGGGCTGATCATGAACGGCAAGGCGCTCATCGACCATAACCCCGACCCAAGCGTCGACGACATCAAGCACGCGCTGAAGGACACGCTCTGCCGCTGCACGGGCTACGCCAGCGTCATCCATGCGATTCAAGACGCCGCGCGCGCGCAGGCGGGCGGGCCGCGCACCTTCACCCCCAGCCTGCCCGAGACGATCGAGCCGCTCAACGTCATCGGCCGGCCGCTGCCACGCCCGGATGCGGTCGCCAAGGTGACCGGGGCCGCCAAATACTCGGACGACTTCCAGTTCGAGGGCATGCTGTATGGCGCGACAAAGCGCGCCGGCGTTCCGCATGCGCGCATCCTCAAGATCGATACGACGCGCGCGCGGGCCGTGCCCGGGGTGCGCGCGGTGCTCACCCATGCCGATGTGCCGGGCAAGAACCTGCACGGGCTGGTGGTCGCCGACTGGCCGGTGCTGTGCGGGGACAAAGTTCGTTATGCCGGGGATGCCATCGCGATCGTCGCGGCGGATACATCGGCCATCGCGCATGCGGCCGCGGACCTGATCGAGGTGACCTACGAGCCGCTGCCGGTCGTTGACAACCCCGTCGACGCGCTCAAACCCGGCGCGCCGCTGGTGCATGAGGTTCCGCCGGTGGGCAGCCATGTGCACGGCAACGAGCTCAAGCACATCTTTGTCAACAAGGGCGATGTCGATGCCGGCCTGCGCGAGAGCGACGTGGTCGTGTCGGGCGAGTATCAAACCGCGACGACGGAGCACGCCTTCCTCGAACCGGAGTGCTCGATTGCCCGCATCACGCCGGATGGGCGCTATGAGGTCATCGTCGGCTCGCAGATCCCGTACTCCGACCGCAAGCAAGTCGCCGATGCGCTGGGCATCCCCGAGAAGCAGGTCCGCATCAAGGGCGCGCTGATCGGGGGCGGGTTCGGTGGCAAGGAGGACATCACCGGGCAGATCCACGCCGCGCTGCTGGCGCGCGCGACCGGCCGGCCGGTCAAGATCCTGTATCGCCGCGATGAATCACTGCTCGTCCATCCCAAGCGCCATGCCGTGCGTTTTGTGCTGAGCATCGGCGCGATGAAGGACGGGCGCATCAACGCGCTCAAGGTTGAGCTGTGGGGCGATGGCGGTGCCTACGCCAGCCTGAGCGACAAGGTCATGACGCGCGCGGCGACGCATGCCAGCGGGCCATACGACATCCCGCACGTCAAGATCGACTGCCATGCCGTCTACACGAACAACGTGCCCTGCGGCGCCTTCCGCGGCTTTGGCGTGACGCAATCGGCCTTTGCCGTCGAGAGCGTGCTGGATGAGATCGCCCGGCAGCTGGGCATGGATCCGATTGCCCTGCGCGAGAAGAACGCCCTACGGGTCGGGTCCACCACCAACACCGGCGCGCTGATCCGCGAGGGGGCCGGCCTGCTCAAGTGTATCAACCGGGTGCGTGAGGCGTTTGCCCGCGACCTGGCCGCGCACGGGCGCGACCTGAACAGCCCGCGCCACTGGGTCGAAGGCAACAAGGCGTATGGCTGGGGCTTTGCCACCGCCTACAAGAACACGGGTCTGGGCGGGGGCGCGCATGACAAGAGCGAGGTCGAGATCGAGGCGTATGAGGATGGCAGCGTCGAGGCCCGCTGCAGCGCCGCCGAGATCGGTCAGGGCCTGCCCGGCGTGATGGCCGCCATCGCTGCCGAGGAGCTCGGGCTGCCCTTTGAGAAGGCGCGCGTGCTGCTCAGCGACACCGACCTCACACCCGATGGCGGGCCGACGACGGCGTCGCGCCAGACCTTCGTCACCGGCAATGCCACGCGCATGACGGCGATCAAGCTGCGCAAGCACCTGGCCGAGGTGGCCGCCGAGATGCTGGACGTCACACCCGAGGCGGTGCGTTTTGCGGATGGTCGCGTGAGCGACGATCGGCGCAGCGTGAGCTTTGGCGAGGTGGTCGCGCAGGCCAAGCGCGAGGGCCGCGACACGCGCCTGAGCAACGAGTATGAAGCCCCCGAGACCCGTCCGTTGGGCACCGGCGGCGACATGCACGTCGCCTTCAGCTACGCCGCGCAGGCCGCGCTGGTGGAGGTCAACCTGGACACCGGCGAGGTGGCCTGCAAGAAGGTGATCTCCGCCACGGATGTCGGCCGCGCACTCAACCCGCTCGCGCTGCAGGGGCAGGTCGAGGGCGGCATCGTGATGTGCCTGGGCAATGCGCTGACCGAGGAGTACATCATCGAGAAGGGCGTGCCCTTCACGAACAAGTTTGCGCGCTACAAGATGCCGAACATCAAGCAGATGCCGGAGATCGTCAACCTGGTGGTGGAGGATCCCGCTGCCGCCGGGCCGTATGGCGCCAAGGGCGTGGGCGAGATCTCCTCGATCCCGACCACCCCGGCGATCACAAACGCCATCCGCGAGGCCATCGGCGTGCGGGTGACGCGGCTGCCGGTGGATCAGGAGCAGTTGTTGCTTGCGCGCAGCGCGTGATGCGGTCGGGGTGGCGCGTCACGCGCTGCGCCGACCACTGACCGCCGACGAAAGCAGGCATGCACGGACAAAGGCTCCCAACACGTTGGGCTGTTCAGCCTTCGACTTCGCGTGGTGCGCCCTTCGACTGCGGCGGGCTGCCTTCGGCCTCCCACCTCCGCTCAGGGTGCACCACGATTTATTGCTATTGGGAGGCCGCAGACCGCATCTGGCGCGCACGGGCAAGCGCCACAAACACAACGAGCCAGCTCCCGTCATCGGTTGCCCGTCTTCGGTCCGCGCTCCGCGGTTCGGGCTAAGGCGAACCCACCTCGGCGCTCATCCCCAGTCGGGCGCCGTCGGGCTGTGATGCAAGCTCGACCGTGATGCGAAAGACGACATCACCTCCCAGCCGCTCGGCCCTGGGCGCGATGGCGATGACCTTGCCTGGCACGCTCCGACCCAGCGCCTTGATATTCACGGTGACATTTGCCCCGATTGGGAAGCGGGCCAGGTCGCGCTCGCTCAGGTCGGTGGTCTCGACGCGCAGGCTGCGCGCTTCGGCAATCACGAGCGCGGGCGCGCCCGGGACGGCCAGCTCGCCGGGCTGGATGGCGCGCCGGACGACAACGCCGGCAAATGGCGCGACCAGCCGGTAGCGGCCCTGCTGCGCAAGAAGCACATCCCGCGCCGCGAGCGTGGCGCTGATCTGGGCTCGCGCAGCGGCGAGGTGTTCGACCGTTGGACCGACATCGAGCGCCCTGACCCGCGCCTGCGCGGCCTCCAGCCCCGCCTGCGCACGGCTGCGCTCCAGCCCCGCCAACGGACCGCTGATTTGCGCGAGCTGCGCGCGCGCTGCCGCCAGGGCCTGATACGCGGCGCTGACCGTAGCCGCATCGGCCGGCCCCGCCGCCCCCTCGTAGGCCGCACGCGCGGCGTTCCAATCGTTGGTCGCCTTCTCCAGCGCCAGCGCAGCGGGATCGGCACTGATGCCGGCCGGGTTGCGCGCCGCGGCGCGGTCATAGGCGCTCTGGGCCAGACGCAGCGCCGCCTCGGCCGTGCGCAGGTTGGCCGCGGCAGCCGCCACCGTGGCGGCGTCCGCCGCGCCGCCCTGGCGGGCGCGCGCATAACGATCAAATGCGGCATCGACGGCGGCCCGCGCGGCTTCGACCTCGGCGCTGTT
>JAIBCK010000091.1 GCA_019694215.1 Thermoflexales bacterium | reverse complement strand
TGGCACTCGCCCAGCCGCGGGTCTCGGTCACGCGGATGCCGTTGTCGTTCTCCATCGTCATGCCCCCAGCGCCGCCAGCGCGCGTGCCTCGGCGATCTGAGGCGTCGCGCCGGTGGCGACCATCTCCCTTCAATGGAGCCACGCATTCTCAGCGTGGTGAATCGATGGCGAACAGCTGGCCCGTCACGTCCTGGTTGTACCTTCAATGGAGCCACGCATTCTCAGCGTGGTGAATGGCCTTCGCAGCCGTGGGGAAAAGTATAGCAGTTGCATCTCGATCTATTGCGTCGGTGGGAGAGAACTTGCTTGGCAACATCCTCTTTTCGTTTGCAGTGGGGCTCCCACCCAGAGCCGCGAGTGTAGCCCCGGCCACAGCGATTCCCTCTTTCAACCACTCAGGTGCACACCGAGTGCGATAACCAATCCTCATTAGAGCCAAGCTTGCGAGCGCCGCCGGCCGATTGCCGCGCCACCGCACCGCTCGCGGATACGGCGCGGCAATCGGTCTCTCTTCCTTTCTCAAACCCTTCAACTATTCAATTGGTAATGTGCTTCGGCCAGGCGATTCAGCCATCGTTACACAATCACCGCACCCTGTCGCGATGGACGATACGGCATCCCAATCGCCTCTACCCGCTGTTCGTCAACACCCCCCGCTGGTCCCAACGGAAAGAGCAATACCTGATCGGCATCATGCTTGACAGCCTTTGTCAGCTTTTCCATCAGGCCAATTCGATCGCGGTCAGACAGTTCACACCTGAAGACAGAATACTGAAGATGGTCGCCATGACCGCGCATAATCTTGAAGACCTTGCGCCATCGCTTGTCGTCACTTACGTCATAGGTGACTATGTAGAGCGTCTTCATGCCTAGCGGGTTGTGAAGGCCGGATATTCATCCACCTCCCCGAGAAGCCACCGACTCAGCAGACGGAGTTGCACCTCCAACACCCGGCGATAGCTAATCTTGTAGCCAAAGAGCGGATGAGTGATCTGTGTTTCGAGTCGGCTCTCATATGCCTGCAGAAATTTCCTCCGGCCGACCGGCGACAGGGCAACCGCAGGCCCCGCCCGCAGAAAGTCCTGCGGCGCCACAACGCCGTTATTTACCGCCGAAAGCACCACCGAGTCGGCGATCAGAGGCCGAAACTCCTCCATGACGTCGAGACCCAGTGACGGTCTGCCATAACGAGGCTGATGGTAGAACCCGAGATAGGGATCGAAGCCAACCGCCTGCGCAATAACGGTCAATTCCCTCGCCAACAAGGCGTAGGCAAACGACAACATGGCATTCACGGCATCTCTCGGCGGACGCCGGTTACGTCCCTCAAAGTCGAAACTCCAGCTCTCGCCCACACCGACTTTTGGCTTTAGCATGCCCTCAAAAGCCCCAAAATAGAGTCGCGCCGCATTACCCTCAACCCCAAGAAGCCCAGCCATCGTCGCGACCGATTGAGCGTCCTTGCCACTGACCAGCAGATCATCAATCAGCCTTCGCGGCGGATCATGGTGATTTCGCATCAGCAGCGTGCGGCAATTGCGGATTTTTGCCGCCACAAAGGCCCGTGCGAGCACGAGACAACGCCCGGCGTCAAATGCGGCCCGATATTGCGCCATTCGCAGGCTCACGTTCTTGTGCGCGGGGCCATGAGCCATTCCTTTGAACCATCCGCCCGTGGAGAAGAAGGTCACCGAAATGCCCCGATCAAAGGCCTCGGAGAGCGCAGGCGTGGTGATCTGAGCACTCCCGAACAAAGCAATGTGCGACGTTTCGAAGATTCGCGCTTCTGCCAGCTTGGAATCCTTGAGCCAGACTTCAAACACCTCGCCACTCTTGCTGACCCGCGCACCGTGTTCTTGCACGTAAAGCGGAGCAGCATCGTCGCGGGCTGGCATCAGACGGCGAGGCGTCTCAGCAACCGCAGGCTTGGGGTTTGCCGTGGCACTCAATGCGTTGGTCTCATCCGGCAGGCAAATGGGAGACAACGAGCAACGCACACACTTTGGGCTCTCCGCCAGCGGACGCGGTATGACTCCCCTTGCGGCCATTTCGCGCAAGTCGCGCACCAGCTGCCGGGTACGCGCAACCAGCGCATCATCAAAGACAACCAGCACCCGTGTCTTTGACTCAATGTAGTAGAGCACACCCTCCCGACAGGTGTATCCGTTTGCGCGCAGGACCAGCCCCTGTGCACAAAGTTGGACCCGATCCGTTTCCCATGCCTGCTCTGGATTATCCGGCGCAGCACCCCGTTTGTAGTCGACAGGTGTCACAGCATCGCCAGAGCCCTCAATCAGGTCGGCTTTTGCCGTTATTCCCTCCTCCTCTGAGGTCAGCCACACCGAGCGAGCATGTATCCGGGAGTCAACTGGCTGATCTTCTGCCGGCGGCAGCGCGCCACCGGGCCGATCAACAACGCGATGCCGGTAACGGCCCTCCGCCGTGTCCGCATTGTCAACGAATTCGCCCTGAACCCACTCCAGATATGCCAGGCGCGGGCAGTATGCGAACTCATTCACCATGCGTGCCGGTACAACATCCGGCACCGGCATCAGCGTGTCATCAGCCATGGCAATCAACCTTCAAACGGCCTGAACTGGCCCAGCCCGAAGTGGCAGCCATATCCCAGCGCCAACGGGCCACAGATGGGTTCCGCGAACTCGATCTCGAATCCTTTGCCGAATTCGCCCCCGCGCCGACCTTCCCCCAACACCCGCTCCTGCCGAAAATGTCGCCAGGCAAGCGACCGTCCACCGGGAAGGTTCAACCCATCCACTGCGGCAATCCGCACAGGTGCCGGCATCCCCTGCCGCGCCAGCTCCTCACCCAGATTAATTTCGGCCAGGCGCTCGCGCGGGAAAGTGTCCCGCTTCGTGCCCCGTGCCTTGAAGTGGCGTGTCGCGATGAACGGCGTGATTGACCGCCAGACGCGCGCCGGACCAGGCCGAGCATCATCAGATCCCATCCACACAACGCCCAACGTCATGCTGCCGGGTCCGCGCGTCTCACGCCAGGCATCGATGGCACGCAATTCGCGCATCCCGAAACCGGTGGGAGCGTGAATCAGGACCTGATCCAGACGCCCGTCCCCGTCCGCATCAAGCGGCAGGATGAAGGCGTGTTGATGATCGTCCAATGGCTGACCATCCGCCCCCTTCCCGGAAAAGACCGTGGACGACGCCCCATTGTTCTGGCGACCGTAGATGCCCTGCAGCCGCCTGCGGGCCAGCTCGGCCACATAGACGGTCTCGCTCACACCGGGCAGCACCGGGCCGTCGAGCGCAACCCGGACGAGGCTCGTCTTTGTCACGCCGCGCGTCCGCCCCCTCATGACGGGCGGTGAGGCCAGTGCATCCGTTGCGCGCGCATACGTCACCCAGCGCGCACCCGGCGGGTCAGACCAGCCTTCCGCGTGCAGATCAGCCGTCTCCGCCAGCAGATTCCAGGGTGGATCCGGTTGACGCGTCTTGCGGCCATAGTGCCACTGGTTCCAGGTGGCAGGGTCCGGGCACAACAGGCGGAAGGTTTCCCCGCTCACGCCGTCTTCATTCCCGCGGGCCTCGATCGGAAGACAGGCCTTCCCGCGCAGGGAGTTCCAGTCTTCACACAGGCGTGCAAGACACCAGCTCTCGGCGCGTCCGAGATAGTTCATCCGGCTCAGCACGCGGCTGAGGGCATCCCGCTCGACATCGCTCAGCACAACGCCTGACCACAACACGCCGACCTCGGCCCCCGGCGCGACGTTGATGAAACCATCGAACACGAGCGCCGAGCTTCCCCGCTCCTTCTGGGGCATGTAGTGCCGGGTGTGGGCGAGCGTGGCCGGGGGCAGCTTGAAGCAGGGCGGTTGCACCAGCCGGGCCAACGCCATCGGCAGATAGGCATTCACCTGTGGGTCGGCGGCCAACGTGCGTTTCCAAACTGCCACCATCGCGCGCAGAAGGCGCCAGGGAGCGGGCGGCCACTCAGGCGCGCCTTCGTTGACATGGTGCCCCCAGGCCGTCGCGTGAAAGCGCCCGCCGGGAAAGGAAAGAGCGATTGCCAGACTCATCGGGCATCCTCCTTGCGTTCCGTCGCCGTGCTTGGGTTGGCGACAGCCCGCGGGCTAGCGCTCATCGTCATCATCGGCTTCGTCGGTTTTCCTGGTTTCAGCCGGAGTCGCCTTCCGGGGGCTGAAGGACACGGTCGTGATAGCCGGTGAAGCAAAGTGCCCCTTCGCCGCACAGGCCTGGATCAACCCCGGGAGAGCGCTCTCGAGCGCCGCCAAAGAAGGCAACTCATAGCCCGCCGGGCGGGTGACTGTGATCGGTCCCTTGATTTCGAGGTCACAGGCGCTGCGCAGGCGAAGCCCCCGATCCAAGAAGCGTTGCACCTTGTAGAAGGCCAATGCTATCAGCAGGTTGCGGGCTTCCGCATCGAGGCCATAGCCTTTCAGCAGCGCAAGGTCGAGGTTGAAGTAGGCCGTGATGGTCTCGGCCACGAACTCGGTGCGGTGATAAGGGACATTCCCGAAGCCCTTCTTTGCATCGCCGGATGGATTCACGCGGTCATTCTTCACTCCGCCCAATTCCACGGGCCGGATGTTGCGCGCTTCGACAAATCCAGACAGCGCACGGGTCAGCCGCAGGCGCCCTCCGGCCAGGGCACTTTTGGCGATGAACACGCCGTGCAGCAATGCGTTCACGTCGTATTTCAGCATCACCTTTGCCAGAAGGGCCACGTCGACAATGCCGTTGTTGCTGCCGGCCGTCTCCTGCTGCAGGCGATCCAGCATCGTTGTGTCGGTGCTCTCCAGGATGTAGGGGGAGTTGATGCGATGTGCCTCCAGCACCGAGGTGGTCAACAGTCCGCTGGTGGAATCGAGCACCTTGATGTAGGGCAGACCGCGCAGGCATGCCCGCAGATCGTGCGCTTCCTCATCCCAGCACGCCGCTTCCATCCGATTGGCGACCGACTGGGCCGACTCGACGGCGAGCATGTCCGTCCCATCCGCGAGAACGTAGCGGGCCGCCCCGAGATCCGGGAAGCCGGTCGGCTGGAAGCGCTCGCCCTGCAGGGGCCGCAACTCGGCCTGCATCAGCACGCGCGATTCATCCGCAAGTGCGGCGAAGTTCAATTGTGTCATGGCAGTAGCCTCCTTTGTTTGAATGTTGTCGCCCCGGCCAGCTCAGGCATCGACGGCGACGTTGGTTTGGCGCAAGACCAACCTCCGGAGGGATTCCGGTTTGGCAAGCGGTATGAGCAGCGCGGACGCAAGACGATCCTGCATCACGCTCGAAACCGAGAAGTCCGTCGGCCGCATCGGTCCCCCGGAGGCGGGTCCCGGCGCAACGACATATCCCGTTGCGCGCAGGCGTCGGGTGGCCAGGTTGCAGGCCTCGTCCAAACGCCACGCCCGCAGGTGGCTGAGGATGGCCGGCTCAGGCCGAAGCGGCCGGCCATCCGAAGTCGTCAGGGCGCTGTAGCCGGGCAGATGCACCAGCTTCAGCAGCGCATAGGCCCGTGGCAGGGGAGACGCGGAGCGCACCTCTGCTTCGCCGTTCGGGGACAAGCGCGTCGCCGCCGTCAGGTCAACCAGCATCAACCCCCACAACCAGGCCTCGATCAGGCTGTCATCGAGTTCGCCAGACAGATACGCCGCAATGTCGGAAGCCGGCGCGGGCAAGCTCGATTCGATGGGCAGCCGATCCACACCAAGGCGGGTGGCATCCACCAGCCGCCGCTCGATCACAGCCTGAAGGTTGCGCGGCAACGTCGTCGGCGTCCAAACGACCGAGGCGCGATCCTCGGGATCCGCCCAGTTCAGTCCCCAGGGGTTCCGCATCACACCCTCGAGATTCGTCCGCAGTGGGCCGACCTCCCCCGTGCTGCGGATGGCGGCGAGGGCCAGCGCGATCCGAAACTCGGCCGATCGTTCCTCGGCGGCAGCCAGCCAGCGGGTGGACAACAGCGGCACCGGCTGCACCGTCCCTTTGCTGGATCCGACGATGCCGGGTTTGTCGCGCGAGACGGTCAGTTCGCGCTCGCAACGCCCCAACGCGCGCAGGATGGCCCCAAACCGAACGCCTCCCCCAAAACGGCAGTACTCATAGATGGCGCCGTCCAGCTCGCGCAATGCACGCGTGAAGCGGGCAGGAACGATGTCGCCGTTACACGCCCTGCGGAAGCCATCGAGCCATGAATCAAGCTCGCCCAACAGGTCGGCGTCCCGAACCACCGTGCGCGTCTCGAAGCGGCCCAGCGAGGTGGCGAGGTAGGATTTTCCGCTTCGCTTGAGAAACGCATAACGCTGAAATCCGGAAAGCCCCCGATCCACGCCGAGGCCCGCGATCGCGCGCGCGAAATCGATGGCCGTCCGGGCCTGTCGGCGGCCCAACTGCGCGCGCCCCTCCGCGAACAGCGCCTTCACTTCCCCGTAACCGGCAACGTTCTCCCACACCGGCAACCAGATTTCACCGCGCGCTTCCTCGCCGGCGCTGAGCGAGCCGTTGCCCACAGAAGAGGCATCCACCGTGAACGGGAATGCCGCCTTGTCGCGCGCATTCGCATCCAGGCGGCGCGTTGCTGAGCCAGCCAGCAGCAACGCGCCTTCCAGCATCAGCACGTACTCCCATGGATTCACGCGCGACTTGCCATCCAGCCCCTGTGTGGCATTGGGACCACCCGCGCGGCCCGGATCGAACTGACCAATCGCATTCGCCAGCAGCCCATCTGCAGGGTCCCCATACAACGCGTTGCGCAGCCAGGTGGTGGAGTGTGCGTCGAGACCATCATCACAAAAACCGAGATCGACCAGGCGCTGCATCAGGTTCTGGCTGAAATCGAGCCGACCGTCATTGCCACCGGTGCCCAACACGGGTGGGAACTTCTGCCCTTCGGACTGCAGGACGATCGCGCTGTCCATCCACGCCACAAAAGAATCGGGCATCTCGCGACGATACAGACGAAGAAGCAAGGCCTTCCGCTCTTTCTGAGGCTTGGTGGTCTGACCCTCCCGGGCAAGAATCGTACGCACCTGCGCAATGACCTCGCGATACGGCGCCAGCCGAGGATTGGCGCTTCCCGCAATGGCGTCCACGGCGTCATGGTTGTCACCTGAGAAAAACCCGCTTCCACCCGCCCACGGCGCGACGATGGGCGTCGGCACGTAGGTCTGTTCGAAGAAGGCCGCGAGTGCGGCCTCATCGAGGCGGGTATCCAGCGTCAATACATCGTCGCGCCAGCAGGCGCGCACCGTTTCATCCGCCTGCTCTGCCACGAGCCGAAAGATGCCAAGCGCCTTGAGATAGGCAAGCAGGGGCTCCGGACGACACCCTGAAAAACGGATTGAATTCATTCCTCACCTCCCAGATGCGCTTTGGCGCTGGCGCGTCGATCCGCCGCGCACAACAGGGTTTCGAGATAGGCCAGACGATACGGGCCGTAGGCGTTCAGCAATCCGATGACGCGTTCCGCCCAGCTCGGCTGCCCATCTGTGAGACCCAGGTCCATGACGGTCAGTGACAGCACCATGGCCGGCGCCACCGTCCCGGCACCAAGATGCACCGGCGGAAGTTCATCACCCTCCCAGATACCGCGCGCGAAGCGTCCGCCCTCCGGGGCGGGCGATTCATTGGGCATGGACCGGATCGAGGTTCGCACCTTGCCGTGGTGGGCGGCGACGAGATAGGCCGCCAGATCGCTGTGCCGCAGCGACAGCATGCCCAGCGCGCTTGCGAGTTCGTGCCGGAAGCCGGGATGCGAATACCGTTCGCTCTTCTGGTTCGATTTGGCCCAAAGATTCCCGGGCGCAAGCGCCGGTACGCCACTCGCCTTGCAGGTCAGCGCCGTCTGGAACACAGGATGCGCCTTGCCCCAGTCATGCCAGCGCGCGGCATGCAGCAGTTCGTCCCGCTCCGCAGCCGACACGAGTGGGCCAAGCCCGGACAGCAGATTCTGCAATTCCTGCACCACCTGATTCGTGTGGCCGGCGATGGTTTGCCAGACGCGGCGCTCTTCGGAGTAGGCATCCGCACCGTTTCCATCCGCGACACCGGTGGTCGTCGGGAGGGCCGGCACGGTCTCGCGCGATTCGGGTGCCCATCCCAGCATCGACGTGTAGCAACCCTGCGTTTGATCGATCAGATAGCGCTCGCCCGGCACGATGG
This sequence comes from Thermoflexales bacterium, assembly GCA_019694215.1. Classification (GTDB taxonomy): domain Bacteria; phylum Chloroflexota; class Anaerolineae; order J036; family Brachytrichaceae; genus Brachythrix. The sequence continues at coordinate 3,792 of JAIBCK010000091.1, read as the reverse complement.
ACCGGGCAGCCTCCCAGCGACCCTCCAGAAAGTCCCAGCGATACAACGGCACCTTCTTCTTGAGAAGCTCGCGCAGGTCGCGCACAGGCGCGGCGCACAGCTCATGACGTTCGGGCGGCGGTTGAGGAACGGGCTTGTTCGGATCCTCGCCCGGCCAGGACCGCCAGAAAACCTGCGCATCGTTGTCATCCCCCTCCCGGATGTAGGGTGAGATGTCGAGATCGGCATCGCTCAGGTCCGCGGTGGTGTCGAACAGCTCTTCAATCGTCCTGCGGCGCACAACGTTCAAAGATTTGTGCGGATACAGCTCGCCGCGCCGCGCATCGTCAAGCGCCGCCAGATGGTCGCGCAGCACGCGGGGACCCACATCCGACAGACGGGCCAGTTCAACCCGAGTTGCGGCCAGATCCATTGCCTCGTAGGGCTCCGGATGCCTGAGGTCGATCCAACGCACCTCGCCCCCAGCACCATACTCACCCCTGCGATTACAGCGCCCGACGCGTTGGGTGAAGGACGACCAGGGCGAGAGCTCCGTGAACAGCACCCGCGCCGAAAGGTCAACACCGGCCTCAACCACCTGGGTCGATACGACGATCCGCCCTGCAGCGGGCAGCGGGGTATACAACGCATTTACGCGGCCCTGGCGATCGCTGGCGCGGAAGCGCGAATGCAGCAGGATCAGCTCGGGGGCGGCAGCAGGCTCGATCTTGTTTTTGCGTTTCGGGGCCGGTGCCGTCAACGTGGCAAGTGCCTGATAGATCGCAGCAGCCTTTTTGACGGTGTTGACGATGACGAGGGTGAGATGTTGGGCCTGATGGGCTTCCAGGACTTCGGCTGCAAGCTTCTTTGCGTCTGTGCCACTGCTTCGCGCCTTGTGCAGCACCTTGCCGGCGGCCAGTCGTGCATGCAGCGGTGAACGGGCATCGTTCCACTCAGCATCGGACAGGGCATGATGCCGCAATCCCGTCCTGACGCGTGGACGAAAGTCCACCGTTGACAACCAATCCGCTCGCAACGTGGCGGACACCCACAGGCTCGGCACCGCGCCCCACACACCGAAGCGCTCTCTGAAAGCCGCCAGCTGGGCCGTCGTATCCAACCCGCTGCCCATCAGTTGGACCTCATCGAACACCCACAGGCAATCGTTGTTCAGCAGACCGTACGGCATCGGCCAGCGCGAGCGGCTGAGTGAGTAGCCCCGGTTGAGTGCTCGTGAGAGCAACATGTCCTGCGTGCCGATCAGAATTGCCTCGCGCTCCGGATACAGATCCCAATCATTGTCCGTCTCGCCGCCCATCAGTACATGAACGCCAAGGTCGGCTTCGAGGCCAAGCGCAGCCACCCATCGTCGCACCCGCGCCTCGGTCTGCTCAACGAGCACGCGCATGGGCAGGACATAGGCCAATCGCCGCGGCATTGATGCGCGCATCGCCGCCGTGCCGTGATGGCGCCGCCACAGCCAGGCCAGTACGATGGCTTCGGTCTTTCCGGATCCCGTCGGGGCCTCCAGCAACTCTGGCCACTCGGCACCTTCGGCCAGGCGCACCTGAAAGGCATAGGGTGCTGCCTGAGTGGCCGTTTTGAAGAATTCGCTGTAGTTCATCCTTCCTCCTCGCTGGCCTTCGCATACAACTGCGCCGCCTGACGCATGTCGTCCGCAATCTCACGCCGCAACTCGGCCGGCGCAAGCACAACACAATCCGGACCCCACTGCCGCAACCACCATTTCATGTCAAGCGTGCTGCCCACCGTGACCCGGAAGATGGCGCTGCCATCCGCCTGCAGTTCGATTCGCTGGGTTGGGTGCCAGTGGCTCTCGCAGACGCGCTCGGTCACCCGCCCCGGAGCAAAGCGCACCACCACTTCAATCGGCGTGCCGCCATCGCCCCAGTTCACGCCCCAGGCAGCTTCGAGCCTTTCATACGGATCAAACGATTCCGGAATGGTGTAGGTCTCCAGTGTGGATACCACGGCCCGCAGCCGCTCAATCTTGAAGGTGCGGATGGCCTGTCGGTGATGGTCGAAACCGATCACGTAGCTGGAGAAGCCGACACTGCTGGGTTCAATGAAATAGGGCTCAAACAACCGTCCATGCGGGGCACCTTCTTGCGTCACCAGCCTCACCCGCCGCCCCTCGGCCCAGGCTTGCGTCAGGGTCTCGAGCACAGTGAGATAGACACGTTCCGCTTCCGTGAGCGGGCGATCAAGCCTATCCGCCGTCCGTGCCATGTGCGCAGCAATCCGGGGTGCCGTTCTCTGCAAGGCAATGCTCAACCGCGCCAGTGCACTGGAGGCATGGGGGTTGGGCTTGTCCGAGTAATGCGCGAGCAGCCGGGACGCCAGAAACACGGCCATGACTTCGTGCAGACGCAGATTGACGCGAAAGGTATGGTCCTTCGCGTCGATCCAGTATCCATCAGGTCCCTGCTGGACGTTGACATCCAACTCGGCCGCAAGCTCCTGAATCATGCGGTAGACCGTCGCCCGATGACGTCCAAATCGCTCCGCGATTTCAATCGCCTTCACCGGCCTGCCCGCCGCAGCCAGGAAGTCCATCAATTCCAGCAGCGCAGTTGATCTTTTCGTTACCCGGGTCATGGAGGTATTCTATGACAGTTTTGTCGCATCTTGCGCGACAAAGGTCATTACCTGACGGCCCCTGCGCCGAGCGCGCACAGGGGCCGTGGGCTGCGCCTAACCCGTGCCGATCATCTTCGCACGCCACCCCAACCAGCACGCGTCCAAGCGCCTCAGTCGAGGACAATCGCGGCCAAACTTCGGATTACGATCAGCGGCTCACACTCGGCAGATAGGTGCGCTTGACGCCGATCGGCCCGACCATCACCGGACCATACTCGTGAACGGTATGGCCGTCGACCTCGACCTCCTGCAGCCAGTACCACATCGCCCCGGATGACGGCGCATCGTCGACCAGGGCATACAGGCCGCCATCACCATACGCGGCCAGCAATCCGTCCACGACAGCGGTCGCGGAAGCGCGATCCGGGCTGCTGCAGCGCAGCACGCGATAACCCAACGTATTATTTTCACCCGTGACATTCCAGGCAACCGTCACGATGGGATAGCCGTCAAGATCCAAGCCGCGGCTGGCGGTCAGAGAGGCCAGCCCGATCGCGGTCGGCCCCAGCACATGTTGCACTTCATTCGTCGTGACGACCGGGCTGTTCCCCGCCACCGCGACGTTGGTGAGGGTGGCGTTTGACCCGTCCGCCACCACGACGCTGAAGGTGACCGCGACCGCCTCGCCCGGCGCGATTGCATCGATGACCCAGACCAGCGGCGACGGTCCTGAGATGACGGCCGGCACCGCCGAACCAGCCTGATACGACATTCCAGCTGGGAGGGTGTCCGTAATTGGCACCAGGAGTGCAGGTGCGCTTCCTGCGTTGGTCACCCTGATGGTGTAGGTGATGAATGCGCCGGCGTGCACGATGGCACCCGACGCTGGCACTGCCGCCTTCGCTACCGCGAGTTGTTGGGTTGCGGTGGCCGTCGCAGTCGGCGTGTTCGTGGGCGTCACGGTCGGCGTGTTTGTCAGCGTCGCGGTCGGTGTGTCCGTCGGCGTCGCGGTCGGCGTGTCCGTCGGTGTGACCGTTGGCGTGTCCGTCAGGGTCACGGTTGGCGTGTCCGTTGGCGTCACGGTCGGCGTGTCCGTCGGCGTGACCGTTGGCGTGTCCGTCGGCGTCACGGTCGGTGTATCCGTGGGCGTCACGGTCGGCGTGTCCGTTGGCGTCACGGTCGGCGTGTCCGTGGGCGTCACGGTCGGCGTGT
>JAIBCK010000009.1 GCA_019694215.1 Thermoflexales bacterium | reverse complement strand
CGCTCTGGGCACCCTTGAAAATCAGCGTCTTGACGATCTGCGCGACCTGGCAGCCAATCGCGGCCGCGGCGTCCGCCGCCGTGCGGGTGGTGGTCTCGAATTCGACGATGCGGTGGCCGCGGCCGAGGGCGTCGAGCTGGGCCTGAACGCGCAGGGCGGTCGGGTTGGTGGTGGGTTTCATGCGGAGTGCTGGGCGGTCAGGACTTGCGCACGCGGCCGCCGAGTTCCTCGGCTTTGCGCACGATGGGGTCGGTCGCCGGATCGACGGGGGCCTGACCGACGAAGACGCGGGCGGTCATGCGGCTTCCGACCAGCTTGCTCAGCGCGGCGTTCAGGCGGCCCTTGTTGGCCGTGTCCTCCAGCCGCGAGCGCTGCCATTCCTGGCTGGCCTTGATCTGGACGACCTCGCCCTCAACGCTCCACAGCTGGCAGTAGCCGAGGATGGAGGCGATGGGCGGGTTGCTGGCCTTGAGGTCCTTGAGCAGCTGTGGCCATTGCGCGCGGAGGGTTTCGAGTGGGCTTCCGGCGGCGGCGGCCGGCAGATCGGCGCTGACATGCGCCGTGCTGGGTTCCGTCTCCGCGGTTGAAGTCTGAACGTGGTGCTGCTTTGCGCTTCCAGCGGCCGGGCCGCGGGTGCCAGCGCCGCCGGGCGTCGCGGTGCTCGCGACCGCATCGTCGGACGGCGTCGGCGCGACGACGGCGGTTGCCGCGGGCGCCAACACGCACTCCAGATACGCCAGCTCGAGCTGCATCTGGGCGTCGGTGCTGGAGCGCATCTCGTTGATCGCGTTCGAGAAGGCACGCACCCCGCGCATGAGCAAGCCGGCGTTGGCGCGCTCGGCAAAGGCGGCCAGGTCGTGCTTCTCGGCCTCGCTCATCTCGCCGGCCGCGACCGGACGGCCGCTCACGCGGGCCTGCAGGATGGCGCGCAGCTGGTCGATGGTCTGGCGGGCGAGCTGGCGCGCATCGGCGCCGTGGTCGACGGCGGCTTGAATGGCGTCCAGCCCGGTCGCGATATCGGCCTTGAGCAGGCCATCGATGAGCGCGCGCACGGTGGCGGTGTCGGTCGCCCCGAGGGTATCGCGCACGTCCTTGGCCGTGATGCGCATCGAGCTTGACGAGGCGAGTTGGTCGAGCAGGCTCTCGGCATCGCGCAGCGCGCCGGTGGCGTGCCGGGCGATCAGCGTCAGCGCGCCGTCCTCGGCCTCGATGCCCTCGCGATCGCACAACGTGCGAAGGCGCGCCACGATCTCGGTGACGGGGATGCGGCGGAAATTGAAGCGCTGGCAGCGCGACAGCACCGTGGCCGGGATCTTCTGCGGATCGGTCGTGGCCAGGATGAAGACGACGTGGGGCGGGGGCTCCTCCAGCGTCTTGAGCAGCGCGTTGAAGGCCGAGGTCGAGAGCATGTGGACCTCGTCGATGATGTAGACCTTGAAGCGCAACTCGCTGGGCTGGTAGGCGACCTTGTCGCGCAGGTCGCGGATGTCATCGACCGAGGTGTGCGAGGCCGCATCGATCTCGATCAGGTCGAGGTGGCGGCCCTCGGCGATGGCGTCGGCGATCTGCTTGGCCCGGTTGGCGTCCTTCGCGCGCAGCTCGGACAGCCCGATCTCCTTGGCGAAAATCCGCGCGCTGGTGGTCTTGCCGCAGCCGCGCGAGCCGACAAAGAGATAGGCGTGCCCGATCCGCCCGGTCGCGATCTGGTTCTTGAGCGTGGTGGTGACGTGGTCCTGCCCGACCACGTCCTCAAACGCGGAGGGCCGCCACTTTCGATAGAGCGCCTGTGCCACAGGGCTAGTGTATCAGCGCGTAGGCGACCCGGGTTGCGGGTCGCCCGGCTACTCCGATTTCTTGAGCGACGCCAGGACTTTCTGGCGGTCATCCTTCTTGAGGATCTTCTTGCGCATGCGCACGTTCTGCGGGGTGACCTCGACCAGCTCGTCGTCGTTGATGAACTCGATGCAGTCGTCCAACGTCATGCGCCGGATCGGCGGCAGGCGGCTGGTGTCATGCTCGACGGCGCGGGTGCGGAAGTTGGTCAGCTGCTTGGTCTTGGCGACGTTGACTTCGAGGTCGTCAGGCCGGGCGTGCTCGCCGACGATCATGCCCTCGTAGACCGGCGTCATGGCCTCGATGAAGAGGATGCCGCGCTCCCAGGCGTTGCGCAGGCCGTAGGTGACGGCCATGCCGTCCTCCCACGCGATGAGCGAGCCGCGGTCGCGCTGGCGGATGTTGCCCGCCATCGGGAAGTAACCGGCAAAAAGCGTGTTGGTGACGACCGTTCCGCGCGTCGCGGTCAGCGCGGCGCTGCGGAAGCCGAGCAGGCCGCGGGTGGGGACGCGGTAGTGCATGGTGACGTTGTTGTCGCCGTGCTTCATGTCCTGCATCTGGCCCTGGCGCGTTCCCAGCATGTCCATCATCGCGCCGAGATACTCCTCGGGCACGTCGACATACAGCTCCTCGAATGGTTCCAGGATTTCACCGTTGGGCCCCCTCTTGTAGATGACCTCCGGCTTGCCGACCTGGAACTCGTAGCCCTCGCGGCGCATGGTCTCGATCAGGATGACCAGGTGCAGCTCGCCGCGTCCGCTCACGATGAAGCTGTCGGCGGACGCGCCGTCCTCCACGCGCAGGGCGACGTTCTGCTCCAGCTCGTTGTACAGCCGTTCGCGCAGCTTGCGTGAGGTGCCCCACTGGCCTTCCTTGCCCGTGAAGGGCGAGGTGTTGACGCCAAACACCATGCGCACGGTCGGCTCCTCGACGCGGATGGGCGGAAGCGCGGCCGGGGCGACCGGGTCGGCGATGGTCTCGCCGATGAAGATGTCCGGCAGGCCGGTGATGGCGACGATGTCGCCCGAGGTCACGGTGTCGACTTCGATGCGTTCGAGGCCCTGGTGCGTGAAGACGGTGGCCAGCCGGGCCTTGAACTGATCGCCATCTGTTGTGATGCGGATCACGTCCTGGTTGCGATTGAGGCGACCGGCAAAGAGCCGGCCAATGGCGATGCGGCCCTTGTAGTCGTCGTAGCTCAGCGCGGTGACGAGCATCTGCGGCGGCGCATCCGGGTCGACCAGCGGGCCGTTGAGATACGACAGGATGGTGTCAAAGAGCGGCTGCAAGTCGATGCCATCGCCCTCCAGCGGCTGGCTGGTGGAGAAGGGCGCGGGCGGCAGACGCCACGACTTGCCCTCGATGGCGTTGGTGTAGATGATCGGGAACTCGGCCTGCGTGTCACTGGCGCCGAGCTCGATGAACAGGTCAAAGGTCGCGTTGGTGACGAAGGAGGGCCGCGAGGTTGGCCGGTCGATCTTGTTGACGACGACGATGGCGCGGTGGCCGAGCTCGAGCGCCTTGCGCAGGACGAAACGCGTCTGCGGCATGGGGCCATCGACGGCGTCGACGAGCAGCAGCACGCCATCGACCATGTTGAGCACGCGCTCCACCTCGCCGCCGAAGTCGGCGTGGCCGGGGGTGTCGACGATGTTGATCTTGACGCCGCGATAGGTCAGGGCCGTATTCTTGGCGAGGATGGTGATGCCGCGTTCACGCTCGAGATCGTTCGAGTCCATGACGCGTTCCTGCACGACCTGGTTGTCGCGGAAGACGTGCGCCTGCCGGAGCATGGCATCGACGAGCGTGGTTTTGCCATGATCGACGTGCGCGATGATGGCGATGTTGCGGATGTCTTTTCGTTCCTGGATTGGCATAAGCGGGGCCTGATTGTAGCGGCTCGCGCGGAGTCGCGCTACAATCGGGCGCTTTTCCGCCCCGGCCCGGGGCGCCGCCCTCTCCTCCGTGACCGTCGCGTGAGGATCGTCCGCTGTCTGGCGAGGCCACTTGCAGGCCACGCGTTCATTCCCAGGTGACCTCGCATGAATGCCTATCTGGCCCTGGCGCGCGCCTCCCTCGCGCGGCAGTTCCGATACCGCGGCGCCAATCTGGCCGGCCTGATCACGAACTTCTTCTTTGGCGTGATCCGGGTGTCGGTGATGGTGGCGCTGTACAACGCAAATCCCGCAGCTGCGCCCGCGGGCTACGACCTGGCGAAGGCGGTGACCTATCTCGCCTGCGCGCAGGCGATCATTGGCTGGGTGGCGCTGTGGGGGTGGTGGGACCTGGTCCGCGCGCTCAAGGGCGGGGAAGTCGTCGCCGACCTGCAGCGTCCGATCGACTTCTTTGGCCTGTGGGCGGCGCAGGACTTCGGCCGGGCCATTGCGCAGCTGTTTCTGCGGGCCATCCCCATCATGCTCGCCTTCGCGCTGGTCTATCCGCTGGTGGGACCGGCCGATATCGGACAACTGTTGATCTTCATCCTTTCGTTCGCCCTGGCCTGGTTTCTGTCGTTCACCTGGCGCTTCCTGTTCAGCATTCTGGGATTCTGGGTGACGGACGGGACGGGATTCGCGCGGCTGGCGATCTTTAGTGCCACCTTCTTCACCGGCTTTCTCATGCCGCTCAGCCTCTTTCCGGACGCGCTGGCCGGCGTCCTGCGCTGGCTGCCGTTCGCGGGGATGGTCGCAACGCCGCTGGATGTCTTCTCCAATGCGCTGCGCGGGCCGGAGGCGCTTGTGGCCGTGGCCGTCCAGGCGTTCTGGGCGCTGGCCCTGTACGCCCTGGCGCAGGCCACCTTCACTGCCGGAGTCCGGCGGCTGACCACGCAAGGAGGCTGACGATGATCTTCATACGTTTGGCGTCCGCAACACTGCGCGCGCAGGCCCGCTACCGCGCCTCGCTGCTGGTTGACGCGCTCTCGGCGCTGGCGGGGAACGGGCTGGAGTTCGTCGCGCTGGCGCTGACGTTTGACCGCTTTGGCAGCCTGGCCGGCTGGTCGATGGGTCAGGTCGCCTTTCTGTGGGGGCTGACCGAGATCGCATTTGGCAGCATGGACATGCTCTTTGGCGGCTTTGACCCGGCCGTTTTCGGTCAGCACATTCGGCGCGGCACGCTCGACATGTATCTGCTGCGCCCGGTCAATCTGATCGCGCAGATCTTCGCGTCGGACATCATGTTGCGGCGGCTGGGCCGCATCGCGCAGGGCGCACTGGTTTTCGCCTACGCCAACCACGTGCTCGCCCTGGCCTGGACGCCGGCCAAGCTGCTGTATCTGCCGGTGGTGCTGGTCAGCGCCGTGCTTTTCTACGGCGCGTTGTTCATCGCCGGGGCGACGGCGTCGTTCTGGACCGTGCAGGGGCTGGAGGTCGTCAACGTCTTCACGTATGGTGGGACGGCGCTGAACTCGTATCCGCTGCCGATCTTTGACCGTTGGCTGCGTCGCTTCTTCACCTTTGTCATCCCAACGGCCGTGGTCGTGTACTACCCGGCCCTGTATTTCTTCGACCTGCCCGATCCCCTCGGCCTGCCGGGCTGGGTGTCCTTTCTCGCCCCGGCCGTCGGGCTGGGCGCGCTGGGCATGTCCCTGCTTGTCTTCAAGTGGGGACTGCGCCACTACACCTCGACAGGAGCCTGACCCCATGACACAACCCATCATCGCGCTCGAAAACCTGACCAAAACCTTTCGCGTGGCGCTGAAGCCCGAGGGGCGCAGCCTGCCCTGGGCGCGGACGTGGAAGACGGTCACCGCCGTCGACGCGATCAGCCTGGCCATCGGCCGCGGCGAGGTCGTGGGCTATCTCGGCCCAAACGGCGCGGGCAAGTCGACGACGATCAAGATGATGACCGGCATCCTGACGCCGACTGCCGGGACGCTGCGCGTGGCCGGCCGGGTGCCGTGGCGCGAGCGGCGCCAGCACGTCGCCGGGATCGGCGTGGTGTTTGGGCAGCGCAACACGCTGTGGTGGGATCTGCCGGTGCAGGAGTCGCTCGACCTGCTGCGGCATGTGTATCGCGTGCCGCCTGCGCGCTTTGCCGAGAACCTCACCCGCTTCCGCGCGCTGCTCGACCTCGATGAGTTCCGCTTCAAGCCCGCGCGCGATCTGTCGCTGGGCCAGCTCATGCGCGCCAACCTGGCGGCGGCGCTGATGCATGATCCCGGCCTGCTCTTCCTCGACGAGCCGACCATCGGGCTGGACGTGGTGGCCAAGGACCGCATCCGCGCCTTCATCCGCGAGATCAACCGCGAGCGCGGCGTGACCGTGCTGCTGACCACGCACGATCTGTCTGACATCGAACAGTTGTGCGAGCGGGTGATCGTCATCGACCATGGCCGCACGCGCTACGACGGCGCGTTGAGCGAGCTGGTCGAGCGGTATGGCGGCGACCGCGCGCTGCAGGTCGACTTCGCCGACGACTACGCCGAAGTGGCCGTCGAGGGCGCGACGCTGGAATCGCGCGAGGGCCGGCGGGCGGTCTTTCGCTTCGGGCGTGGCGTCACCGCGGCCGCGCTGATCGGGCGGCTGAGTGAGCGTTATACGTTGGCCGACCTGACGGTGCGCGAGCCCGACATCGAGGACACCCTGCGTCGGATGTACTGACCGGCGCGTCAGGGCTCGGTCATCGTGGGCGGATCCGCCCGCAACACGGTGACTTCTGTCGTGAGCGCCATCAGCGCACCGCTGACGGCGGCCGCGACGACGTCTTCGAGCACGCCGGCGGCTTCCAGCACGCCGGCCTCAGGCATGTTGCGTAGCTCACCGGCAACCAGGTCATAGCCCCACATCCCGCCGCCGCGGCGGGCGCGTTTGGCGCGCAGGGTGGCCGCAAGGGGCGCCGGCTCGAGGCGGGCGTTGCTCAGCAGGCGGTTGAAGGGCGCTTCGAGCGCTTCGGCCAGCGCACGCGCGCCCCAGGCATGCTCGCGGTCGGGGTAGGTCTCGGCCGCGGCGCGCACGGCATCCGCTGCGACGAGCAGGGCGACGCCACCGCCGGGCACCCAGCCCTGCTCCAGCGCGCGGGGCAGGATGCGCAGGCCCTTGTCGGCCTTGAGGCGCAGTGAGGCGCGCTCGGCCTCGGTGTGCGCGCCGATCTTGAGCGTGCCCAGCTGCCCGATCAGACGGGCGATGCGGAAGCGGGCGTCGTCGCGCGCGGACTCGTCCAACGCTTTATTCCCAGCTTTGCGGCGCAGCGTGCGGATGGCTGCGTCGCGGGCGGCCTCGCGACCCTCGCCGGCAACGATGGCGTCGGTGGGGCTGGCCAGCACGCGGGCGGCAAAACCGATGTCGCGTTCCGTCAGCGCCTCGAGCGCGTCACCGGCGACGGGGTCGAAAACGCGCGCGCCGGTGATCGTGGCCAGGTCGGCGAAGTCGGCCTCGCGTTCGGCCCCGGCCCGGCGCAGGTCAACGGCGACGGCGCGCAGGCGCTTCTGCTGCGCGTTGGTGATCAGCGTGGCCAGGGCCTCCCCGCGGGTCTCGTGCGCGAAGACGGCGATGGCCGGCACCTGATCGCCCTCCGGCGCGAGCGCGCTGGCCAGGCGGAGCAGGGGCGCGATCTGATCGACGCGCTCGACATCCCCTGCGAAGAGGGCGACCATGGCCTTGTGCACGTCGGCCTTGTGTGCGGCCGGGTCGGTGTAGAGATAGGCCGACGCGATGCGCGCCTTCCAGCGCCCGCCCTCGTGGTAGTCGCGCTCGATGTAGGGCGCGATGTATTCCTCGACGTCGATGTGGGCGTCGGCGCCGAGGTTGTGGAACATCTCGCCCAGCGCCACGCTGAGGTTCTCCTCGCCGGTGGCCGTCAGCGCGATTCGGATGAGGTCGCCGTAGTCGCGCACGGGACGGGCCTGGGCGTGGAGCGAGGTGCGCACAACGGACAACGCCTTCTCCATGCCGGTCCGCAGCGCCATCACCCCGGCCCCGCCCGCTGCGAGCCGGCGGCCGGCGCGCAGCACGGCCTGCGCAATCACGGCCGCGGTGGCGCTGCCGTCGCCGACGCGCTGGTGCACGCGCCACACCAGCTGGCGCAGCAGCATCGCGCCGACATCCTCGCCGCGGTCGGGGAACTGCATCATGCGGCGCGCGATGACCGCGGCGTCGTCGACGATCTCTGGGCGGTTGCTGCGGCTGGTCAGGCTCTCGCTCAGCGCGTGGCCGCGGGTGGGGCCGAGCGTGCAGGCCAGCAACTCGGCCAGCCGATCAAAGCCGCGGAAAAGCGCGTCGCCGGCAGCAGGTGAAAGAAGAACGTTTGGGTTCAAGATGCGTCAGCCTGTCACCCACAGCGCGTCCACGCCGCGCAGAGCGACATCGCGGCGCCATTGTAGTGGGTGGCTGACATCGAAGGCGAGCCCGGGCGCGCGCGTGAGCAGCGCGCGCAGCGCGATGGGCGCCTCCATGCGCGCGAGCGGGGCGCCGAGGCAGAAGTGAATGCCATAGCCAAAGCTGGTGTGCTTGAGGTCGGCGCGGTCCGGGTTGAAGCGATCGGGCTCGCTGAAGACGGCGGGGTCGCGGTTGGCCGCGCCGATCATCCCGAGCACGATCTGGCCGGCCCGCAGGCGCTGTCCGCCGATCTCGACATCCTCGGTGATGCGGCGGGCACTGCGCTGCACGGAGGTGTCGTAGCGCAGCATCTCCTCGAAGGCGAGCGGCAGGCGCTCGGGTGCCGCGCGCAGCCGTTCGAGCTGATCGGGGTGGCGCAGCAGCGCGATGAGGCCGTTGCACAGGGCATGCGTGGTGGTCTCGTGCCCGGCGACGAAGAGCGTGACGCAGCTCGAAACGAGCTCCTCCTCGCTCAGCCGGTCGCCCTGGTCGCGCGCCTCGATCAGCGCGCTGAGGACGTCGTTGCGCGGGTGGCGCTGGTGCTCGGCGATCAGGTCAGCGAGGTAGGCGCGGAAGTCGGCCAGCCCGCGTTGGGTGGCCAGGAAGATGTCCGGGTCGGGCTGGCCGGGCCGGGCGTGCAGGTTGTTCACATCGAACGCCCACTTTCGGAGCAAGTCGCGGTCGCTGGCCGGCGCGCCCAGCATCTCGGCAATGACCGTTGCGGGCAGGGGATACGCCAGCGCGGCCATCACGTCGAAGGGGCGCGTGATGTCGATCTGCTCGATGAGCTCGGCCGTGAGCGCCTCGAACTTGGGGCGCATGGACTCGATCAGCGCGGGCGCGAAGGAGCGTGTCACCAGGGCGCGCAAACGGGTGTGGTCGGGCGGATCGGAGTGGGTGATGCCGACGGCGTAGTGGCGGCGGAGCAGGTCGACCTGGCTGCGGGCGGGCTCGGGCAGGCGGTCGAGCTGGGCGGCGACGCGCCCGCGGCTGGAGAACACGCGCGGATCGCGCTGGATGGCCTGGACATCGGCATGGCGCGTGAGCACCCAGGCATTCCAGGTCGCGCACCAGTACACCGGTGCCTGTTCGCGCAGTTGGTGATAGGCCGGGTAGGGGTTCTCGAAGAACTCCGGCGCGGTGAGCAGAGCGTCAAGGTGAGGCATGGGTTGTTGTGTTGGCGTTTGTCGCACGCTGTTCGTCATGACGTATGAGGCTCCCCCTCACCGTCCGCCGAAGCCGGTCGTCGCGATGCCTTCGACGAAGTAGCGCTGTGCGACGATGAACAGGATCACCATGGGGATGACCATGATCGTGGCCGCGGCGAAGACCAGCTCCCACTGCGACGCGTAGGTGTCATTGAACGCGCGCAGGGCCATCGCCAGCGTCCAGTTGTCCTTGTTGTTCAGGAAGATGACCGGTTCCAGGTAGCTGTTGTAGTGCTGGAAGAGCGCGAACACCGCGACGCTGACCGTGGCCGGCTTGGCGAGCGGCATGAGGATGCGCCAGAAGATCTGCCAGCGCGACGCGCCGTCCATCACGGCCGCCTCCTCGAGCTCCATCGGGATGCCGCGGAAGAACTGCCGCATCAGAAAGACATACAGCCCCGTCCCGGCCAGCCAGTACGGCACGATGAGCGGCAGCGGCGTGTCCAGCCAGGTCGGCCGGTCCAGCCAGGGCAGGACATTGAGCAGCGACTTGCTGATCTGCAGCGCGTCATCTGCACCAAACATGGGCAGGTTGCGGAAGATGATGAAGCGCGGGATGAGCATCACGATCTCGGGCAGCAGCGTCGTCGCCATGACCATGGCGAAGATCACGTCGCGCCCCGGGAACTTGATGCGGGCCAGGCTGTAGCCCACCAGCGCCGAGGAGATCACGGCCCCCAGCACGGCCAGCGCGGTGATGAACAGCGTGTTGAAGGCGAAGCGCAGCATGGGCAGCGCCGGCGAATTGAAGACATCGGCGTAGTTGCGCCACATCGGCTGCTTTGGGATCCACACGATGGGCGAGGCGAAGATCTCGGTGCTGGCCTTGAGCGACGACGACACCATCCAGAACGTGGGCACCAGGAAACTGATCACCGCGATGGTCATGACCAGCTGCAGCAGGCCGGTGCCCAGCGCAGAACGAAGCTTGCGGGAGAGAAGTGGTTGGCGTGTCATTGCTCGTAATACACCCACTTGCGCGAGCTGATGAATTGCACCAGCGTCAGGCCCATCACGATGGCAAACAGCTCCCAGGCGAGGGCGCTGGCGTAGCCCATGTTGAAGAACTTGAAGCCCTGCCGGTAGATGTTCAGCACAACGAACAGTGTCGAGTTCTCCGGCCCGCCCTCGGTCATGATGTCCGCCGGCACCCAGGTCTGAAAGGAGTTGATCAGCGCGATGATCGAGTTGTAGAGGATGAGCGGCGTCATCAGCGGGACCGTGATCGAGAGCGTCTGGCGCAGTTTGCCGGCCCCGTCGATCGAAGCCGCCTCGAGCAGCGAGGTCGGGATGTTGCCCAGCCCGGCAATGAAGATCACCATCATGCGGCCGATGCTCCACAGCGACATGAAGATGAAGGCGGGCTTGGACATGTCAGGATCTGACAGCCAGCGTTGGGCGGGGACCCCGAAGATGGCGAGCAGGTTGTTGATGATGCCCGAGTCCGGGTGAAAGACGCGCTGCCACACCACGGCCGTTGCGACGACGGGGATGATGATGGGCATGTAGAAACCGGCCCGGTAGAGCGCCTTGAACTTGATGTTCTGCGTCAATGCGAGCGCGATGAGAAAGGCGAGGATGAGCTGGAGCGGAACGGCGATGACGGTGTAATACGCGCTGTTGTAGAGGCTCTTTGTGGCCAGCTCGTCGCTCAGCGCGCGCGTGATGTTCTTCAGGCCGACGAACTCGGGGGATCCGATCAGGTCCCATTTCTGAAAGGCCAGCCAGGCCGAATAGACCATGGGAAAGAGAAAGAAGACGATGAAGCCGATCAGGAAGGGGAGCGCGAAGAGGTAGCCGTCCAGCCACTGGCGCAACTCGGCGCGGCTGGGTCTGCGGAGCATGGGGCGAAACGTGGCCTTTGCTGAACCCATATGCAGATGGTCAAAGGGGGCGCTGGATGCGCCCCCTTTGGTTGGAAGGTCACGACGGTCCCTGTATTCGCAGGAACCGTCCCGGAATTACTTGTTGGCGGCCCAGTACTCGTCCAGGGCCTTGGTGAGCTTGGCGTCGACGTCGGCGAGCACGTCGCTGGCCTTCTTCGTGCCGGCGACCATGGGGTCCCAGCCCGCGGGCTTGACGATCTCGGCCCACATCTTCGAGCGCGGGATGCCGCTCACGACGTCGAGCTGCGTGTTCTTGTTCGCGTCGATGAAGGCCTGGGCGTTGTTGCAGCCAAAGCCCGCCTTGGCGACGGTCGGGATCCACCAGTCCTGAACCAGCTTCTGGATGGACGGGATGCGCCCGGTCGACTCGGAGTAGGTCTTCTGGCCCTCTTCGCCGCCGAGGAAGTTGGCGAGTGACCAACCGCCCTCGATGTTGTTGCTCTTGAGCACGGCCACGCCCTCGGCCCAGCCGCGGTGCGGGCGGCTGCCATCGGCCTGCTTCGGCATGAGCACCACGTCGAATTCGACGTTCTTGCCCTCGTCGCGCAGCTTCTGGCTGTTCATCGAGGTGAACCACCACGGACCGTCATACTTCATCGCGCAGTTGCCGGTCTGGATCTGGTTGGCGTTGCCAGTCATGTCCGCGGCGGTCGGCGCGGTCTTGTCCTTGTAGGCCATGTCGACGACGACGGTCTGCAGGATGTTGGCGATCTCGGGCTGGTTGAACATCGCCTTCTTCGGGTCCATGACGCTGTCAAACTCGGCCTTGCCTGTGCCGCGGATCCAGTGGATGTCTCGGAACCAGGCGTTGTTCGGCTGATAGCCCCACATCTTCTTGGAGGGGTTGGTCAGCTTCTTGGCGATGTCCTGGAACTGCTCGAAAGTCCAGTCGTTGGTGGGGAAGGGAACCCCCGCCTCGGTGAAGGGCTTCTTTGCGTAGTACATCACCATCGTGGCCAGCTGAAGCGGGATGAGGTAGCGCTTGCCCTTGCGCAGCGTGCTGTCGTTCAGCGACTTGAGATCGGGGAAGGCCGCCTCGCTCTTGTCGCGCTTGATCAAATCGTCGATCGGCGCGAGCGCGTTCTTGTCGGCGTAGACCTGCCACTCCCAGCCCTGGAACGAAGCCACCTGCGGCGGCGCGCCACCGGCGATCGCGGTCTGCAGCTTGGGATAGAAGTTGTTGTTCGGATCTGCGATCGGCGTGACCGTCAGCGTGACATCCGGGTTCTTGGCGGCATATGACTTCTGCAACTTCTCCCATGCCGCGAGGTCGCCGCTGTCCCCCCAGGCGAGGAATTCCACCTTGCCCGAGGCCTTGGGTGGCGCCGCCGGGGCCGTGGTCGCTGCCGGCTTGCTGGTGGCTGCCGGCGCAGCGCCGCCTGCACAACTGGCGAGTGCCACTGCCGCAGCGCCCTGGCCGGACAAGACCAGGAACTTGCGCCGCGACAGATTCGGCAGCGTCTTCTTGGACTTCATATTGACTCCTTGTGTGTGTCTTGCGAACTCACATCTGCAGGGTGGTTGTGGCCCCGCGGAGGGGCCGTGGACACGAATATTCTACCGCCATAACTTGGTTTTGCAATCTCACGTTATTCGCCCGCCATGAGGTGATCGAGCGTCTCGCGCGGCCGAATGACGCGCCAGGCACCGCCCTCGACCATCACTTCCGCGCCCCGCGGGCGCGTGTTGTAGTTGGAGGCCATGCTCATCCCATAGGCGCCTGCGTTGGCAATTGTTAACAGTTGCCCCCGCGTCAGGGGCGGGAGTGATGCGCTGTGCGCCAGAAAATCCCCCGACTCGCACACCGGGCCGACCAGCTCGACGGCGCGACGTTCCGTCGTGGTCGGCGGATCGAGCGGCGCGGGTTGATGCGTGGCGCCGTACAACGCCGGGCGGATCAAGTCGTTCATCGCCGCGTCGACGATGACGTAATCGGTGCCGCCGCTCTGTTTTGTGTAGAGCACGCGCGTGAGCAGCACGCCCGCGTCCGCCACCAGGAAACGCCCGGGTTCCAGGTGCAGATCGATTTGAGCGGCGCGAATACGCGGCAGCAGCGCGGCGGCCATCGCCGCCACCGGGGCCGCCACCTGATCCGCGGTATACGGGATGCCAAAGCCGCCGCCCATGTCCAGGCTGTCGACTTCGGCGCCCATCGCCCGCGCGCGCGTGATGACATCCAGCGCCACGTCCAGCGCGGCCAGATACGGCTCCGGCTCGAACACCATGCTCCCAATGTGGAAGTGCACGCCCTCGATGGCCACCCCCGGAAACGCACGTCGCCGCGCGATCAGGTCGAGCGCGGTCGCCGGTTCCACGCCGAACTTGGTGCCGCTCTTGCCCGTGCTCATGTAGTCGTGCGTGTGCGGGTCGACGCCGGGGTTCAGGCGCAGCGCGACGCGCTGCACCCGCCCATGCGCGACGGCGAGGTCGCTCAACACGCGCAGCTCCTGCGCGCTCTCGACATTGATCCAACCGATGCCATGCGCGAGTGCGTCCACCAGCTCGGCGTCGGTCTTGCCCACGCCGGCGAAGACGATGCTCTCCGGGCGCGCGCCGGCGCGCAGCGCGCGGTGCATCTCGCCGCCGCTGACGACATCGAAGCCCGCGCCCAGCTCCCGCAGCAGACGCAGCACGCTGAGGTTGCCGTTGGCCTTGACGGCGAAATGAATCACCGGCTTGCCCGCGCCCGGGAAGGCGCTTGCGAGGGCGTGGTAATTGGCGCGGATGCGATCGGCGTCGTAGACGTAGCAGGGGGTGCCGACCCGTTCGGCGATCTCGTGAAGCAGGCTTGTGTTCATGGTTTTTGAAAGACGACGACGCGGTTGGTGTTGGTGCCGCGCCGGTTGTTGCTGACGCCCCAGATGGCGGACGTCTTTGTAAAACGTTGCGTGTTGATCCACACGCCGATGGTGCGCAGGCCGAGGCGCTCGCCGAGCGGTCGCACGACCTCCTCCAGCCGCAGCTCGCCGCGGCGCACCTCGCCGACCTCGAAGGCGATGTGACCGCCGGGCCGCGTCACGCGCTTAAGCTCGCGCAGGGTATCGCCCATCACCTCCGACCAGACAGCCAGCGAGCGCGGCACGCTCAGGTCCCGGCCAATCGCCTCGGCGTCGAGGTGATTGAACCAGCAGCGCAGCCAGTTGTCGCCGGCGTAGTCGACGACATCGAGGAAGGGCGGCGAGGTCACCGTCAGGGCGACGCTGCCGGAGCCGACGCCGCGCAGCGCCCGCGCGTCGCCGGTCAGAAAGCGCGCATCACGCCGGGCATGGCTGAGCGTCGTCCGTTGTTCAACGCTGAGGTTGCGCAGCAGGCTGCGCGTCTTGGTCAGGATCAGCGCGCCGGTATCGCGGAAGGGCGGAGTCTGGCCGAGGCGGGCGTTGATCCGGCGCTGTTGCTCGGGGCGGACGGCCTGGTTGGGCGGCAGGCTGTAGACCGAAAAGAAGCCCGGCGAGTGTCCGCTCAGGCGGTTGGTGGCCACCATGCGGATCCAGGCATCCACGCCATCGTCGCCGAGCGCATCGCGCAACCGGCGCAGGGCGGCCTCGGTGTCCGGGTGATAGAACATCGACAGGTCGAGGCCATCCAGCGCGCCGGCCGGCGCGCCGACCAACGTGGCGAGCCGATCTGCAACCGCCTCCAGCGTGGGTGGGTCAAAGCGCGGCGCGCACAGCCGCGCGCTGAGCGGGTTGGCATCGTTGGCGATCACGCGCCGCCCGAGCAGCGCCGCCTCCAGCGCCGTGGTCCCGCGACCGCTGAAGGGATCGAGCACCCGATCCCCGGGCTGGCTGAGGCGCGTGATGAAGAAGCGCGGCAGCTGCGGTTTGAAGCAGGCGCGATACGAAATCTCGTGCAGGCTGCTGGCCTGGCGCTGGCTGGCCGTCCAGAAGGCGCCGCGGTGCAGGCGCGGCGCAGCGGGCGCAGCCGACATCTACGCTTGTGGCGGCGGCGGGACGTGCGACGTCACCATCGGTTGGGGCTGCGGCGCGACGGGCCGCGCGGCCTGACCATACAGGTGTCCGAGAATGATGGTGGCCGCCATCATGAAGAAGAGAAGGAGCGGGCTAAAGATCGCCGCGGAGGCATACACAGCGCCGGCGCCCGTCGTAAGCGCCACCAGGCCGAGAAATGTGCCGGGCCGCGCCTTGATCAGCGCAATCATCTCCCTCACCCGCAGCCCAGCGCCGATCGTGTCGTGGTTTAGGATCTGAATGAAGGATGCCGGCGCGAGAATTCTTGGCACGGACATGTAAAGGGTCAGGGGCAGCCACACGCAGCCGGCAAGTCCATAGCTCACCAACAGTTGATTGGTCATTCGCTGTGCCAATTCGCTGCTGGCGCGCGCGCTGGTGGCGGTGCTTGCCGATACCAGGCCCGCGATCAATGGGAGGTAGAACGCCAGGACTATCACGATCAGGCCAATGATGACCGGCAGTGAGAAAACCAGGTTGGCCACGAAGACCTTTGCCCCGCGGCCGATGTAGCCGCCGAAGTCGTCCCAGGTGGGCAGGCTGCCATCAGCGTTGTCCCGCGCGCGGCGGGCCACCTCGAGCTGATAGCCCAACACGGCGAAGTTGAGTATGGGCACCATGCTGATCAGCGTCCCGATGATGACGCGGTTCAGCCACTGAGGATCAGAGCGAAGGTAGCGGTAGGCGCGATCGAGGTCCAACATGCCCCCGATTGTACGCGTGGCTAGGCGTTGCCGCGCAACGCACGCAGCAGCAGGCCGAGTGCGGCGTCTGCGCTGGCGTGTTTGTTGGCAACGCGTTCGCCCGTCCAGACGTGGCGTTCGACGCGCTCCGCGGTTGGTGTGGCCAGCCCGAGATACACCAGCCCAACCGGCTTTTCGGGCGTGCCACCGCCCGGGCCGGCGATGCCCGTCGCGCTGATAGCGACATCGACGCCCAGCGCCGCGCGCGCGCCGCGCACCATTTCCAGGGCCGTCTCCGCGCTCACGGCCCCGTGGCGCTCCAGCGTCTCTGCGCGCACACCGAGGCGGGCCTGTTTGACCGCATTGGCGTAGGCGATGATCCCGCCCAGAAAATAGGCCGACGAGCCGCTGCGGTCGGTCAACAGGTCGCCGATGTGCCCGCCCGTGCAGGACTCCGCGGTGCCAATCGTCCAACCGCGCGCGGTGAGGGCGGCGGCGATCGCATCATTGGCGAGGGCGCGCCAGCGCTCCCGAAGGTCGGTGACGGCGAGGTCGAGGCTGCGCAACGCCTGCACGGCTTCGTCCGGGGCCAGGCTTGCGCGGTGCTCGGCGAACTCCTCCTCGTCCAGGATGCGCAGCTCCCCGTCGGGCGACATGAAGGCATCGAGGATCAGGTCCTCCCAGTCGATGCCCGCGTCGTGAAAGCGCGCCGGGCGGGTGACATTGGCATACCAGCCCTTGAGCGCGCCATCGGCGCCGTGAAAGGCCATGACGTTGTAGCCGCGGTCCTCGAAAAAATCCTCGATGACGATGTCGCCGGTCTCGATGCTGAGATATCCGAGCGCCATGCCCGGCAGTTGCCAGATTGCGCGCACGGTTCGGCGCTCACCGACGGCCTCGATCAGCTCGGCCTCGTAGCGTGTGCGCTCGCGGCCGAGAGGGTCGAGCTTGCGGATGAGCATGGTGCGCTAGAGCGTCGGGGCGCGGCGCGCGGGTGGGAGCATCGACGCGATGCTTTGCCCGGCCCTCAGCCGCTGTGCCAGGCTCTCGCTCTCGGGTTGCGGGGCGATCCCCAGCTCACGTTGCAGCGTGCTCTGCAGGTCTGCGTAGGTGTCAAGGGCAACGGTGCGGTTGCCCATCATGGCGTGGGCGTGGATGAGCGCGCGGGCGAGCTCCTCGCGGGTGCGGTCGCGGTAATAGGCCCGCGTCAGCAGCTCGGAGACCTGCTCGGGATGGCCCTTGTGCAGGGCGATCGACGCGGCTTCGATGCAACAACGGACAAACTTGGTCTCCAACCGTCGCCGCACTTCGAGCGCCCAGTCCAGCGACGAATCGATCAGGAAGTCGTCGGTGTAAAGCTCGGCGGCGGCCAGCAGCAGCTTGAGCGCCTCGTCGTTGTTTGCCCGCGCAGCCGCGGAAATCATGCGCTCGAAATCGCCCACATCGTAGATCAGCGCCATATCCGGGTTGATGGTGTAGACGCCATCCGCATACAGGATGGCCGGCTCCTTGAGCGCATTGCGGATCGCAAACTTGGCGTTGTGAAAGCCGCGCTGCATGGCCGACGTGCTGGCTTCGGGCCAGAACACGGCTCCCACGCGTTCGCGCAGGCTGCTGCGCGCCGTCAACATGAAGAAGAACAACTCGCGCGGGATGTTGTAGCCCCACTGCGAGGTGGTGAGCAGCTCACCATTGCGCCACACGCGCCCAATTCCAAAGGCCCGCGCCTCGATGCGAACAGGCGCTGGCTTAACGTCGATCTGCATGGGCGTGACGTCACCCGGCGCGGCCGCAGCCTGCGCACTGCCTTCGGGGGCAACTGGGTTGCGGGCGAGATACTGGCGTCGAAGGAAGGCCCGGACCAACGGGTGAAGGCGGGAACTGGGTTTGGCGTCCGAAGTCGTCCCGGAGAGGAAGAGATTTTGGCGTTGTGCGTCGCGCAACGCATCGACGGCTTCCTGCCCGCCCAGGGCGATCGCGCGCGCCTCGGTGAAAGCCTCGCTTTCGGCGGCCCGCATCATGAAGTCCAGGGTGCCCGGCTGCGTGCCGGCAAAGACCGACGCAGTCAGATATTCGTCGATCAGTTCCTGGCCGGGGCCGCTCTCGGCGGCCAGGGCGCGGGATTGTTCGTGCAGTGCCACGCCCATTGGCCAGCCCTCGGTTGCGGTCAGAATGACCTCAAGCTCATTGTCGGAAATCGCCCCGGGTGAAATACCGCGCAGACGCGCGATGGCCTCGCGCGTCTCGTTCTCCTGGAAACACAGGGCGCGTGTCCCGACGACCGTGGCCTGCTGCCGCGCGATGAGCGGGTTGATCGACTGCGCAGGCACCACGCGCGACAGCGCGATGATGTTGACGCCCTCGGGCAGGCTGCGGCTGAGCTCATACAGTAATGCAACAGCCGGGGCGGAGGCGTCGATGTGCTGAAAGTCATCCACCAGAATGACGAGTGGCCCGACATCCGCCCGCCTCAGCAGCGCGAGCAGGCCATTGGCATTGCTGGCCGGTCCGGTCTCCTCGTTGCGCAGGCTTGGCCGGGCCTCGAACAGCGACGCCTGGATGAGCGCGGCAAGTTGGGCGGGTTCACGCTCGGCCTCACTCAGCGCCACCCACGCAGCGTTGCCCGATTTGAGCGCCGCATATTGCGCGGCCAACGCCGTCTTGCCATAACCGGCGGGCGCGATCACCATGATCAGCGGATAATCGAGCGCGTTCTCCAGCGCAGCGATGGCCCCCTGACGTTGAATCCATTGGCGTTTTTGGCGCGGCACCCTGACCCGAGTCAACACGGGCAGGATGGTACCACGCCAAGCGCACCCCCTTGCGCCCGTTTCACCTTTGTGAATTCCACCCGGCTCGCCTAGCGCGCCCCGATCACGAACAGCGCCCCGTCGCTTCGACCAAAGACCTCCGGGAAGCCCTGCTCCTGGACCAGGGTGGGGATGACCTGGAAGCTGCCGGCCAGGCCCGCCCGCAGGGTGTAGACGTACTCGTACGTGCCGCGCGGCAGGCGCTCGGCGAACAGGTCGAGGCGTTCATCGCGGATGTCGCGGTTGATCCACCACCACCAGCCCCAGCCGTAGAGCGACCCGAAGGTGCCACGGTTCACGCCGGCGGTCTGGCTGGTCCGCAGGGAGCTGTCCACCGCCTCGGCCCCGGCCGGGAAGGTATCCGATAGGCGCACGAAGTAGAGGTCCTTGGGGGCCACGAGGGTCAGGCGGACCCGGATGTTGTCCCCCACGTTGGCCGTGGTGATGGCCGGGCAGGGCTTGCCCGGCTGGGGCGTGCAGCTGGCGGCCTCGTACTTGCGCGCCACGGTGATCCCGCGGCTGACCGCCCGAGCGTCGGCGGCCGGCACCCAGGCGTTGACGTGCGCCGTGTAATACAGCCGGCCACTGCCCTCGCCGCGCGAGATGGCGACCTCGTTGCCGGCCCCGGACCGCAGACTGGACATCGGCAGCGACCTTGTGGCCGCAGTCAGCAGGGACGCCGGGCCGGCGGTGCCGTCCAGCACGGCCGCGCCGTTGACGCTGACGCGCCAGGCATACTCGGCCGAGCGCTCGCCACTCACGGTCATCCATCGGTTCAGCGCCGAGACCGCCCAGGCGATTTCCTGATCGGTCTCCCAGGCATCGCCGCGGCGGGCGGTCACCAGCCAGCGCACAGCGTTGGGCAGCAGGGCGTTCTTCGGATCGAGACGGGTCAGCGCCTCGATCACGAGGGCGGTGCTGCGGGTGTTGGTGCTGAAGTACCAACCGCCCTGTTCCTCTTCCTGCCACATGGCACCCGTCGCGCTGGCCGTGGCGGTGCCGACCAGATCACCCACCAGTGTCTGCACCTGTCGCTGGGCGGGGCTGCCGACGGTCGCATCGACATCGTTCAGCGCCATGGCAAGCAACGCACGCGCCCAATGGTTGAGCCCGGTACGTTGTTCATAAAGCCTATTGAGGTGGGGCTGAACCGACGTGTCGCCATTCTCGGCCCGCACGAAAGCCAGGAAGGCCTGCAGTTGGAGCACGTCCCGGCTGGTGTTCTCGCCCACCCCGATCGAGCGATTGTTGATCAGGCGCATTGCACGCGCCAGCACGGCTTGATTGACGGCCAAGTCCCGGCGCGACGCGCGGCCCAGCGCCAGCGCGGCATACGCGCTGATGAACAGGGAGGGCTCGCACCCTGCGTAGTCGTACCAGCACCATCCACCGGTGGGCAGGCTGGCTGCTTCGAGCCAGCCGATGTCCACGCGCGCTTGAGCCATCAGCCGGGCCTCGTCTGTGCGGCCGGCGGCCATCTCTGCGAGGGTGGCGATCAGGCGGGAGGCGTGCTCGGAGGCGCTCAGGTAGTCATCGTTCTTGACAAGCGCCAGCCAACCCTGCGATGTCGTCGCGGCGAGGGAGGTCTCGACGCGCAGGTCCAACGATCCCCGGTTGACATCGAGGCGTTGCGGGAGGGCCACCACCTCGAGGCGCGTGCCGCCCTGGGCCAACTCGCCGGCCGTGCCGATGGTTTCGGGCGCGCTGTAGCGCAGGATGGGGATGCCGCCATCGGCCGCGGTCGCCAGCCCGGGCTTCACCGTGTCCTGGTAGCTGCCGCCTTTCGCCGCAAACGTGAGTTGTGCGGACGGCGCGTCGAGCACGCTGACCGGCCAGTTGACACGCACGCTGCCGCGGGCCGGCACGCTCACCCGCTGCAGGCTGGGGCCGCCCAGCTTGACGCCGGTCGCTTCGAGGCTGACCTCGGCGTCGATGGCGGCATCGGTGCTGTTGTTCACCACGGCGCCCAACGAAAGCGTATCACTCACCACAAAGAAGCGCGGCGTCACCGGACGGACGAGCAGCGGCTTCGCGCTCACCACGTCATGGGTCGTCTGTCCGACCAGTGTGTTCGCGGTCAGGGCCCGGACGTCCAGACGCCAGGTGGTGAGGTTGTCCGGCAAGGTCACCTGCACGCGGGCCTCGCCGTTGCTGTCGGTGCGAACCACCGCGCGCCAGAAGGCGGTGTCCTTGAAGTCTTCGCGGGTGAAGTTTCCATCCGCGGCGTTGGCCGGGCCGCCGCCGCCGCCGCCCTTGCCCGCATCGGCGGCGATCTTGGCCGTGACCCGATCGACGTTGACATTGAGCGAGCTGGATGTCCACAGCCCCAGGCCACGCGTTCCGTAGAAGGCGTCGAGGATGTTGAGCGAGTTGGGCTCGCTCAAGGTGAGGATGGCCTTGTCGACGACGGCGAGGCTGAGCTCGGCCTGCACGGGCTTGCCGGACGCGTCGGTGACGCGCAGGTCGTAGGTCACCGTGTCCCGTGGGCGATACGTCTCGCGGTCCGGCTTGACTGCGATCGACAACTTGAAAGCTTCCGGATCGACGGAGAAGCCGACATACCCGACCCGATACGAGGGCAGCTCGGCCCCCGTGCCGCCCTTGACGACGACGACGCTGACATATGCGTTGGGCGCATAGCCCGCCTCGATCGGCACTTCGACTATGTCGCTGTTGCTCTTCAGGGTGACGACGCGCTGCGACAGGATGTGCCCGCGCTCGACCGTGACGAGCGCGCTGACAGTGCCGCTGAACGGCGAGGGCACCAGGATGCGCGCGGTCTCGCCGACCTTATAGCTGGCCTTGTCCGCCTTCAGCTCGATGCGATCGTTGTTGTTGACCTGCCAGCTGATGTAGCTGCCATCAAGCGAGGACGCCCACAGCCAGCTCGACGAACGCTGCGTGCCGCCGACGGCCGAGGCCAGCAGGCGGTGCTGGCCGCCCTGCTCGATGTTGATTTCGATTGCGGCCTGCCCCTGCGCATCGGTGCGCGCGGTCCGGGTCAGGACGGGTGTCTCGCGCGCGACACTGTCGTACTGGCGCCGCCCATCGGCGTCCTCGCTCTGGGTGACGAACCACTCGAAGCGCGCCAAGACCAGCTGCACGTCGGTGTTGGGCAGGGTCTTGCCCTGCGCGTCCACGGCGACCAGCCGGGCCGTCGCGGTCTTGCCCGCGGTGACGACATACTCGTCGCTCATCACGCCGACGTAGACCGGCCCCTTGTGGGCGACGACGTTGGCGCGCGCGGAGACCGAGTTGTCGTCGAGGTCGGTGACGCTTGCCTCCAGCGTGAGCGAGGCGCTGTTCAGGCGTTTGCTCAGGTCCACCGGCACCCGGATGACCAGCTTGCCATCCGGACCCGTGGTGCCCTCACCCGTCAGGGTGGTCTGGTTATAGCCGGTGCGCCGGAAGTACGTGTTGTAGTCGTAGTACCAGAAGCTGTAGTTGTCGCTTCCCGCATAACGATCAAAAACCCAGTCGTTGAGCAGCAGCGACCACTGCACCCTGGCCCCCGCGACGCCGCCGCCAAAGAAGTAGCGCGCCTCGACAGTGGCTGTCAGCGTGTCACCGTCACGGACATCGCTGCTGCCGGGCGTGAGCACGACCTCATACTCGGGCCGGCGATACGAGGCCACCTGGATGCCCACCCTGCCGATCACCCGCTTGCCGTCCTGGTAGACCATGAGGTTGTAGTAGCCCGTTCCCGCCTCGTTGCCCAGCGTCAGCGTCCCCGAGAAGGTTCCCAGCTCATTGAGCGTGACCGTGGATGTGTAGATGTCCTGGCCGGTGTCGTCGGTGGCTCGCAGCATCAGGTTCCCGGTGCGGGTCGGCACCGAGTAGCGCGCGTCGTCGTCGGTGCGGACGATGCCCTTGAAGAAGACCTGCTGCCCGGGTCGGTAGATCGGCCGGTCGGTGTACAGATACGCCGTGTCAGCCCTGACATCGCTGCGATAGGGCAGCCCGAAAGACCAGGGCTCGATGCTGTCTGACCAACGCCCCAGCCCGATCCCAAAGTCGGCCTGACCGGGCACGCCGACAAACGCGATTGTGGTCCCGTAGCGGCTGCCGGACTGCACACTCTGGCCTCGCACGACGCCATCGGCGTTTGTGCGCGCATTGGCGGGGGTGAGCGCGCCAGTCTTCAGGTCGCTGATCGAGACCTGGGCGTCCTTCACCGGCAGTCCGGTCGCGAGATCTGTCACCCACACCAGGGTATCGCCCTCGCCGACCTTGAGGGTAACCTGGCGGTTCGAGACGACCAGCAAATGGCGCTCGGGGCGCCTGTTGGGGGGCAGCCCGGCGGCGCTTGCCTGCAGCAGATACACGCCCGGTGTGAGCGCGCCACCATCTGCGGCAAGGGAGACGCGGGCGATGGCGGATTCGTTCAGCGCGGCGTCCGAGGGGATCGTCCAGCTTCGGCCCGACTCCTTCGGAACGAAGGTCTGGATGTAGTCCCATGACGGGGGATCCACCAGGATCGAGAACTCGCTCAGGGACAGCGGCCAAAGCGTGAAGCGCAGTTCGCCGATGTTCCGGTAGCTGGCGAACAGCCGGGTCGGTCGATGCGCATCGTAGGTGCCAATCGTTGAGTTGGTGTTGAGCGACAAGTAGGCGTCGAGCGGTTCCGTGCCGAACTTCAACACGAGCGGCTGGCCCAGCGTCCGCCCGTAGCGGTCGGCGGTGTTTGCGCCAATCGTCAGGGTGTAATTGGACGACGGTGCGAAGGGAGCGCCAAACGAAAAGACGTTGTCGTTCTCACGGAAATACGAGTAAATGCGCGTCATCGAAATCGGCGGCTCGATGCGCAGGTTTGGCAGGATCGTCGCGAGATCGGGCGGGACGTTGAACTTGATGCTGATTGAATCACCCGGATCACGGTACGTCCTGTTGTCTGGGTAGAAGGCCGCCTCGAAGTTGCCGACGGTGACGAACGCATAGCTCCTGGTGGCTTTGAGCAAGCCTCCACTCCGTGCGCGCGCACCCGCTTTGACGGAAACGAAATAGGAGGTGTTGGAGGGATACCGCGCGTCCGGCCAGAACGCCATGACTTCGCCCGTGGGTGCCGGGCCGGAGGCGGGGCCATACCTCGGTTCGTATGCCTCATTGGCCCATACGAAATGGCCCGCGACGGTGGGAGAAATCGTGAAGGCGGCCTCGGCACTCGCGTGGTCCATCTTCTGGCTAAAGGTGATCGAGATCGGGCGATCCAGCCACAGCTTGATGCCGGGATCGGGCGTCACGGTCTTGATCACCGGCGCGCTGACCGAGAACCACCAGCGGTAGTCTTTCTGCAGCTCCGAGCCCGTGGTGTCACGCAGGCCGGCCTTGATCGTGGCGCTGTACGTGACATCGCTGGCCAGGGGCACCGCAGGCTGGAAGACGTAGATGCTGGTGTTCAGCCACTGGCCGGTCCCGGAGATCGCCGGCGAGAAGGTGACCGGGCTGGGCAGCCCACTTTGCTGGTCGAGCAGTGTCATGGGCACGACGGGCCGGTTGAACGCGACCGTGATCGCGGTGTCGGGGCTGGCGTCCGTCGTCTGGTCGCTCGGAAAGGTTTGCGCGACGATGAGTGCGCCGGCGAACTCGGAACGGAAGCTCTCTGCGCGCGCCAGGGACAGGCCACGCGCGCTCTTCGCGGTCGTGGTCATGGCCACGTTGACGAAGGTGCCGTTGCCCCAGCCTGCCGCGGCGGGGTTGATCGCCAGGATGTTGTCGGCCTTCCAGGCAAATGACGGCGTCAGGCTGCCGCCATCGGTCGCCATTTCGATTGCCCGCTCGACCGATGATTTGTCCATCGCCTGGTCAAAGATCAGCGTGATCGGCTGGTCGGAGCCCAATTCCTCGCCGGCCGCCGGCGTGCGGTCGACCAGCACGGGGTTGACGGGCGGGCGCGGCGTCGCCGTCGGCGGGTTCGGCGTGGCCGAAGGCCGCGTTGGTGACGGCGAGGCGGTCGGCGTCGGCGCGCAGGCACCGAGAACAAGGGCGAGGATGGGCAGAAGCGCCCAGCGGGTCGAACGTGTCATGTCAAAACTCCAAGTGCGAGGCAGTGCTCGTTTTCTGGATTATGACCCTGTCCGCGTCCGCGTGGTGGGTGGGTGGTCGTCTGCTGCCCTACGACTCCGCGACGACGCGCGCAGCAACCGATTCGAGCGGCGCGGCATCGCCGGTTTCGGTGCTGTCGGTCACGCACAGGGCGTCGATGCCAGGTGCCCCGCTCGCGTCGCCTTGTGCCTGTAGCGTCACGGCCACTTCAGGCAAACTAACGTTGTGCGTGCCATCCGGCGGCCCGCTGCGCTTGATCAGGCGTTCGCCCTCCAGCGGACCATCGGAGGGGGCGGCAGAGAAGGGGGCTTCATCGCGCATGACGCACGTCGCGTGCGCCGCACGGCCGATCACCGATTCCGCCACGTGCGAGATGGGTGAGCGGCCCGCCAGAAACGCACACGCGGCGAGCGCGACAAACGGGGCGATGGCAGCTTTTCGGCTCAGCATGGCGGCCTCCTGATATCCATCCTGCCGCAAGCATTTGTGCGCTGCCCGGCGTCTGTCCGCCGTTTGCCCACCGTTCGCCCTGCGCCTGGCTGGGGATAATCAGCGCGATGTTGCACGTGATCATCGGCCCCACCGCCTCGGGCAAGAGCGCCCTGGCCATGACGCGCGCGCTGCGAGAGGGCGCGGAGATCGTCTCGGCGGATTCGCGGCACATCTATCGCGGCATGAACATCGGCGCGAACAAGCCCGGTCTGAAGGATCGCGCGCAGGTGCCGCATCACATGATCGACCTGCGTGACGCGCATGAGCCGTATGGCCTGGCCGAGTATGTCCAGGCGGCGCGCGCGGCCATCGCCGAGATCGAGGGGCGCGGGCAGCCGGCCCTCCTGGTGGGTGGGACGGGCCAGTGGGTGGCCGCGGTGCTGCAGGGCTGGCAGGTTCCCGAGGTGCCCCCGCAGCCGATCCTCCGCACAACGCTTGAAGACGAGGCGAGTACGCCCGCTGGCGTGCGCGCGTTGGAGGCGCGGCTGCGGGCCGCCGACCCGGAGGCGCTGACGACCATCGATCCGCGCAACGTGCGGCGCGTCATCCGCGCGCTCGAAGTGATCGCCGTGACCGGGCAGCGTTGGTCGGCGCTCCAGGCGCGCGCGCCGCGGGACCCGGCCAGCTACACCGTCACCGTGCTGCGGCCCGAGCGCGAGCGCCTGTATGCCGCCGCGGACGCGCGCCTGTTGAAGATGATCTCCGAGGGTTGGATCGAGGAGACGCGCGCGCTGCTGGATGCGCTGGCGTCTCGCGGGATCGACCACGCGGCAGCACTGCGGCTGCCGGCGATGTCGGCCCTGGGCTACCGTCAGATGGCCCGCGTCAGCATCGGGGCGATGACGCTCGACGAGGCCATCGTCGAAGTCAAGCACGACACGCGGCGCTACATCCGCATGCAGGAGACCTGGTTCCGCAAGATCGCCCCGCTCAGCGCAGCACCCGCGCATCCCCCACACGGCGGGTGACCCCGGTCTCATCCAGATGTTCGAGCAGCGCCAGCGCGTATTTGCGGCTGGCCCCCAGCGCGTCGCGCAGTTCGGCGGCGGTGAGGGTGCCGCGCTCGCCGATCAACGCGCGGACCTGCGCCACGGCCGCGGCATAGGTCACGGGCAGCACCACCACCTCGGCGCTGACCTGTTTGAGCGTCCCGAGCCGCAGCAGCGCCTCATACACCGCGTCGCCCAGCAGCCCGCGGCACTCGCGCGGCGAAGGCGTCGCCAGAGGGCGTTGTGCAAAATCGCGCAGCAGGCCATCGATCTGGCGTTGCTGGCCGGGTGTGAAGGCGATGACGTGCCCGCGCGCGCGCAGTGTGTCGGCGTCATCGGTCAGCGCATCCGCTGCAGCGGCCCGGCCCACCAGCGCAGCGAAGGCGCGCGCATCCAGGCCCAGCCTCGCCCGGGCGCTCTCGCGGTTCATCCCGAGTTGGAGGGGTGCGGCCAGATGGTGCGCGCGCAGCGCCTCCAGCAGCTCGGCCTGACGCGCCTCCCAGGTTGCCCGCGACGCCAGCGCCGTGCCGATCTCCTCGGCCACACCCTCGGCCAGCAGCGCGTCGAGCGCGGTCGCGGCCTCCGCCCCATCCTGCCCGCGCAACAGGGCCGCGCGGGTGGTGATGCCCGCGCCGGCCAGCGCGCTTTCGAGGCGGTCACGGGGGCGGCCGTCGGCGAGGGCGCGCAGGTGGGCGAGGGTGGCCGCAGCGGCGTGGCCCTGCCGGCGCCGGTGGCGCTGCGCGGGGTGAGCGTCCAGCACGCGCCCGCCGCCCAGCGTGACCGACGGGGAGGGCAGGCGCAGGATGATGCGGTCGCCCGGCACCGCCACGAGCGGGGCGACGGTTTCAAGCTGGGCGAAGGTGCGCGCGCCGGGGGAGGCGCTGGCGCCCTCCAGCAGCCGCACCCGGGCCAGGGTCTCGCTTGCGCCGGCAAAGGCTTTCACTTCAGCGTTGTGCGGCAGGTTGGCCTGCGCAGCGCTGCCCGGCGCGCGCAGGAGCTCGAGTTCGACATCCAGCCGGCGCGTCGCGCTCAGGCTGTCGGCCCGGGCGATGACCTGGCCACGGCGCAGGGCCGCCAGCTCGATGCCTGACAGGTTGATCGCCAGGCGTGTGCCGGGCGCAACGCGCTCGCGCTTCTGGCCGTGCGTCTGCAGCCCGCGCACGCGGGCGCGCAACCCGTCCGGAAGGACATCAACCTCGTCGCCCAACGTAAAACTACCATCCAGCAGCGTGCCGGTCACGACCGGGCCAAAGCCCGTCATGGCGAAGACGCGATCCACTGGCAGGCGGGCGCGCGCGCGGTCGGGGCGGGGCGGGCCGCCTGCCAGCCCACGCGCCAGTGCCGCGGTCAGGTCGGGCAGCCCCGCGCCGGTCCGCACCGAGACCGGGATGATCTCCGCCTCGGCGAAGGGGGCATCGGCCAGCGCGGCGCGCACCTCGGCGCCGATCAGCGCGACCCAATCGGGGTCGGGGGCGAGGTCGAGCTTGCTCAGCGCGACCACCGCCCGCGGCACGCGCAACAAACGTAAAATGTCGATATGTTCGCGCGTCTGCGGCATGACGCCTTCATCCGCCGCAATGACGAGCAGGGCGGCGTCGATGCCGCCGACGCCGGCCAGCATGTTTTCGATGAAGTCGATGTGGCCCGGCACGTCAATGACGCCGACCTGCTCGCCCCCGGGCAGGTTGAGCGAGGCGAAACCAAGATCGATGGTCATCTCCCGCGCACGCTCCTCCTTGAGCCGGTCGGGATCGATGCCGGTCAGCGCGCGGACGAGCGAGGACTTGCCATGATCGACGTGGCCGGCGGTGGCGAGGACCTTCATGCGCGGGCGTTCACGTGATCAGGTCCGGGTCGGCGGGCTCATCGCCCGGCTCCTGGCGCTGCGCCTCGATCTTCTTGCGCTGACGACGTGAGAGCTTGACATCGCTCGGGACGGCGGTGCGGGCCTCGTCGAGGGCCTTGTTGCTCTGGACGAGCCAGGCGCGTCCGGTTTCGGCATACGCCTTGGCCCACGCTTCGAACATCTCGTAGAGCGGGTTGATCTGAAGCGGTAGGCGAGCGACGGCTTCCTCGAGCGTCTCCAGGCGCGGGTTGAGGTCCGCGCCGCGGCGGTCGCGCTCCGCCCACTGCTCATCCTGCGACACCGCGAAGGCCTTCCATTCCTTCTCGATCGTGTCGTGAAATTCGTCCGAGATGCGCTTGGTGCGGTCGATGTTGTCGCGCACGATTTCGGCCAGCTCGTTGAAACGGGCTTCGAGGCGGCCTTCGATCTCGGGCACATCCGACAACGCCCGGCGGACCTCCTCGCGCATCTGGGTGAACCCGATCACCTGGGCGGCGACGGCCGTGGAGCGCTCCTTGAGCTGCTCGACCATCTCGGCGTATTCGGCGAACTGCCGCTCGCGGCGGATGTCCGAGACGCGCTGTGATTCGATCACCTGGCCCTGGGCTTCGAGCAGCTTGGCGGCGTCCTCGATCTCGGTTGTCTTGCGACGCACTGCCTCGTCCAACAACAAAAGCTGGGGTGGAAAGGTCTCCATGCGCCGGCGCGCGTCGGACAGCTCCTGTTCGAGCGCGAGGATGCGCTTGTTGTCCTGGCGGCGCTGCTCCTCGAGATACGCGATGCTCTGGCCCGGGGATTCCAGGCGACGGTCGAGGTCGGTGACCTGCAACTGGGTGCGCCCGATCAGCTCGGCCAGCCGGGCGTCCTCCTGGCGCCGCACTTCGAGGCTTTCGGCATAGTTGCCATAGGGCTTGACTTCCTTGCGCAGCTCGTTGAGCTGTCGCACCAGAGACTCAATTTCGATCTGCCGAACGCGGGCGCTTTCGCGCTCCGCCTTGCCGCGCTGATCCTCGATGCGTTCGACGGAGGAGCCAAACTCCGCGCGCAGCTGCTCGATGCCGGTCTGCCAGCCGCTCAGGCGCTGCACCTGGAGCTTGAGGTCGTTGACCGTCGCCTCGAGCTGGTTGGCGTAGCGGGTGCGCGCTTCGAGCTCGCGCAGCAGGCCCTCGACGCGTTCCTGCAGCTGAATGAGCGCCTGGCGGTCCTTGCGGCGCTCGGCGTCCACGTAGGTGACGAGCTGCGAGAGCTGGTTGATCTCCATCCAGCAAGTGTAGCAAATGCGATAATCCTCCGCGCCATGAGCGTCGATCGAATCGCCATCCTCGATTTTGGGTCTCAGTTCTCCCAGCTGATCGCGCGGCGCGTGCGGGAGGCGGGCGTGTATTGCGAGCTCTTTCCCTGGGATGCGCCGGCCGAGCGGTTGCAGGCCTTCGCCCCGCGCGGGCTGATCCTGTCGGGCGGGCCGAACAGCGTGTATGACGCGGGCGCGCCGACGCTGCCCGCGCACGTCCTCGCGGCAGGCCTGCCCGTCCTTGGCATTTGCTACGGCATGCAGCTTCTTGCCCGCGCGCTGGGAGGCAGCGTCGCGCCGGCGGCGCAGCGCGAGTATGGCGCGGCGGAAGTCGCGCTCGCCCGGAGCGGGCTATGGCCACGCGACACGGAGACCGTGCAGGTATGGATGAGCCATGGCGATTCCGTCGTCGTGCTGCCGCCGGGATTTGTCGCGACCGGGACGAGCAGCAGCACGCCCATCGCCGCAATGGCCGACGAGGCGCGCCGCCTGTATGGCCTTCAGTTTCACCCGGAGGTCAATCACACCCCGCGAGGCCGGGCGTTGATCGAGGCCTTTGTGCACGAGGTCTGCGGCTGCGGGCGCACCTGGACGGCCGGCAACATCGTCGAGGAGGGCATCGCGACGATCCGCGCGCGCGTGGGTGCGCGGCCGGTGATCTGTGGTCTGTCCGGCGGCGTCGACTCGGCGGTCGCGGCCGCCCTCATTCATCGCGCCGTGGGCGATGCGCTAACCTGCGTGTTCGTGGACACCGGGCTGCTCCGGCACAACGAAGGCGAGCAAGTTGTCAAGACATTTCGGGAGAGCCTTGGCATCCGGCTCATTGCCGTCAATGCGAGCGAGGCCTTTCTCAGCGACCTCGCTGGCGTGTCCGACCCGGAGGAGAAGCGCCGGCGCATTGGCCATCGCTTTGTGCGCGTCTTCGAGGAGACGCTGGCCGGGTTGCCTGCCGCGACGCAGGGGCGCGCCTTTCTGGCGCAGGGCACGCTGTATCCGGATGTCATCGAGTCGCGCGGGCCGGAGCGGCAATCCGCGGCGAAGATCAAGACCCATCACAACGTCGGCGGGCTGCCGGCCGACATGCAGTTCGACCTGCTCGAACCGCTGCGGATGTTGTTCAAGGATGAAGTTCGTGCGCTGGGCGTCGAGCTTGGTCTGCCCGAGGCGCTGGTGTGGCGACAGCCCTTTCCCGGGCCGGGGCTGGCGGTGCGCTGCCTCGGCGAGGTGACCTGGGAGCGCGTCGAGCGTCTGCGGGCCGCGGATGCCATTGCGCAGGCCGAGCTGGCGCGCGCGGGCCTAATGCGGGCCACGTCGCAGGCCTTTGTCGTCCTCCTGCCGGTCCGCTCGGTCGGCGTGATGGGCGATGGCCGGACCTACCACGAGGTGTGCGCGCTGCGGGCGGTCACGACCGACGACTTCATGACCGCGGATTGGGCGCGCCTGCCCTCCGACGTGCTGGCGACGATCAGCAGCCGCATCGTCAACGAGGTGCCCGGCATCAACCGCGTGGTCTACGACATCACCAGCAAGCCCCCTGCGACGATCGAGTGGGAGTGACGCGAAGCCGGTGCAAGCGCCCACTGCGGCGCAACGCTTCTTTCGTTATCACGTAGACTACCGGTGGAGTGTGAATCATGACAATCAACCTTGGTGATGTTCTGGGTCGCGCGTGGCGGATACTCTTGAAGCACAAAGCCCTGTGGGTGCTCGGCTTTTTGTCCGCACTGGGGGGCGGTGGCAGCACCTCCGTCCGCTTCCCTGCGAACAGCACAACGACCTCAACACCGGTGCCGTCCACGGGCAGGAGCGGCCTGCCGACGATGTCCGAAGCGCAGATGCAGGCACTGCTCGTCGGGATCCTTGCGTTGGCCTGTGTCCTGCTGCTCATTGGCCTGGCGATCGCAGTGATCAGCCTCATGGCCAACGGCGGGCTGATCGCCGGCGCCGATGAGGCCGACGCCACGGGGCAGATGCGGTTTGGGACGGCCTTCAGGCGCGGTGCCTCCCGCTTCAAGTCGTTGTTCGGGATGCGCTTTGTGCTTGCCCTTCCAACCATCGTTGTTTTCGCCATCCTCTTCATTGTTGTGGCCCTGGTGGTGGTGCCCATCAGCACATCCCGCGGGGGTGCACCGGCGGAGCAGCAGCTCGTGGCTGCGGCGAGCGGAATGCTTTGCCTGTTCGTCCCTGTTGTGTTGATCTTGGCACTCTATGGCGTCGTGACGACCTGGATCAAGATCTTTGGCGACCGCGAGATCATGCTTGCTGGCGCGGGGGCGACGGAAGCCATTGGTTGTGGCTGGCGGATGTTCAAGGACCACATCGCCGACACCCTGGTCGTGTCCGTGCTGATCTTTGTCGGGAACCTTGGCATTTCGCTCGTCACTGGCGTCTTCGCGGTTGGCTTGATGGCTCCCGGAACGGTGCTGATGGTTTCTCAGATTGACAAGGGTGTGCAGCCGGGCGCGCTCGTGCTGTTCGTCCTCGGCCTGCTGGGCGTCATCATTCTGTCGGCGCTCGTCATGGGCTTGTGGGTGGCGTATCGCGCCACGCTGTGGACGCTGATCTACCGCACCTACGTGCCGCGCAACGCGCTGCCCCCGTCGGTCAATCCGGGCGTGCCGGTGACGGTAGCGTAGGGGCGGATTGACGTGACCGACGACGGAAGACGGAGGACGGAAGCCGGCACGGGCGGGTGGCAGGACGGGCCCGTAGGGGCGAAGCGTCCGACACGGGACCTGGGTCGGCGCGCACGTTGGGCGGACGCTTCGCCCGCCCCCGCGCCCGTGCGGGTGTGACGCGGACGGCGGACGGAAGCAGGCTTGGGCGGATTACCGCCGACCGCAGCCGACTTGCACTCGCGACGTCTCCAATAGGTTCCTTCGGTCACCTTCGTTTCTCCGTTCTTCTGTGAATCGAGACGGCCGACGGCAGACCGCCGACCGCCGCCATGCAGACACCCCTAACGCATGACGCATGACGCATGACGAACCCGCATGACGGATGACGCATAACGCACCTTCATGACGCGCCCGCATGCCGTATCATCATCAGCACCATGACCAGCCTCCCGAAACCTGCCCGTCCCCTTGTGATTCGCGCGCTGCGGCTTGGACCCCTGATGCTCCTGAACCTGCTGCTCGGGCTCTTCGTCTTGTGGGGCAGCGGCGTGGCGCAGAACCTCACCCTGGGCGCAGCCGAGCGCGAGATCTACCCCGCCGGCACCAGTGGCTTCATCGTCTTCAACGTCATCCTGTGGATGGCCGGGCTGCTCGCAGAAGGCGCGCTTGCGGTGCGCGCGGCGGAGATCGACATCGACCATTGGATCGGTCTGGGCGGCGCGCTGCGCCATACCGCCCAACGCTTTGGAGCACTGATCCTGATGCGCGTGCTGCTCCTGCTGCCGCTCGCCCTCGTCGCCGGGTTGGGCGTCGTCGTTGGCGCAGGCGTGATCGGAAGCGGCAACGCGGCGGCCGGGGGTAATCTGACCCCCGCGGCGTTTCTGAGCTTGTCCACGTCCGTGCTGTGCGCGCTGGCACCGCTGGCCCTTCTCGGGCTGATCGTGGCCGCCCTCACGGGTTGGCTCGCGCGCTATGCGCAGTGCGAGATCTTGTTTCATGGGCGCACGGCGACATCCGCCATCTCTGCGGCATGGGCGACGCTGCGGGCGCATCCGGCTACAACGCTGGCGCTGGGCGTGGTCAGCTTCGTGCTCACCCTGCTCGTGTGGTACGTCGTTGGGCGCCTCGATCGCGACACCCTGCCCGGTCTGCCCGCGTCAGGCGATGCGATACTGGTATTTTGGGCGTTGGGCAGCGCGGTGATGGCCTTTGTGGTCGCGCTGTGGACACTGGTCTGGCGTCACTTTCACCCGGCCAACGCGCAGCCCGGTGGGCCGGTCGACATCCCCGTGACGGTGGGGTAGGGCGGATTACCGCTGACCGCGGACGGCGGACGGCGGACCGCGGACGGCGGTCGACCGACGACGGACGACGGAGGACCGAAGCAGGCGGGGGCGGATTACCGCTGACCGCAGACGGCCGACGGCAGACCGCAGCGGACTTGCACTCGCGAAGCCTCCTATAAGTTCCTTCGGTTACCTTCGTTTCTCCGTTCTTCTGTGAATCGAGACAGCCGACGGCGGACCGCCGCCATGCAGACACCCCTAACGCATGACGGATGACGCATGACGAGCCCGCATGATGAGCCCACATGACGAAAGACGACCTCATGCCGTATCATCGCCACGCCCATGCAAACGGTCCTGATCACCGGTGGAGCTGGCTTCATTGGCTCCCATGTCGCCGACGCCTTCGTCGCTGCCGGCGACCGCGTCCTCGTCTTTGATGACCTGAGCACGGGCCGCCGCGAGAACGTCAACCCGCACGCCGCGCTTGCCGTTGGCGATGTCCGCGACGCAGAGGCCCTTGCTGCGCTGGCGCGCATGACGCGGCCCGAGGTGATCGTGCATCTGGCGGCCCGCATCGACACCCGCGAGAGCGTGCTCCAGTCGCGCGAATATGCCGAGGTCAATGTGCTGGGGACGCTGGCTGTCATCGAGGCGGCCCGCCTGGTGGGCACGCGCAAGGTCGTCTTCGCCTCGACGGCGGCGGTCTACGGGCTGCCCGAGGTGCTTCCCGTGCGCGAGGACGCGCCCTGTCAGCCGCTTGACCCGTATGGTGTCACCAAACTGAGCGGGGAGTTCTTTCTGGCCAGCGCGGCGCGCAACCACGGGCTGGCCTTCTGCGCCTTGCGCTTCGCGAATGTCTTTGGCCCGCGCCAGAACCGCCACGGCGAGGCGGGCGTGGTGGCCATCTTCGCCGACCGCATGGCCCGCGGCCTCCCCACCACGATCTACGGCGACGGCGAACAACGCCGAGACTTCATCTATGTCGGCGACATCGCCGGCGCCTGTCTTGCCGCCGCCGCGCGCGGGCAGGGCATCTACAACATCGGGACCGGCGTGGCGACTTCGATCAACGCCCTGCATCGCGGCCTGGCCGAGCGCTTTGGCCTGCCCAATCAACCCGTCACTGCACCGGCACGGGCGGGGGAAGCGCGCGAGAGCGCGCTCGATGCCACCCGGGCGCGGGCCGACCTGGGCTGGTCGCCGCAGGTCAGCTTTGACGAGGCCTTGACGCGCACGGTGGCCGCCTTCAAATCATCATGAAAACACAAGCTCTCTTCCTGCTCGGGTTTGGTGGGGTCGGTCGCGCCCTCGCGCGCCAGATCGTTGCGGCGCGCGACCTGCACGCACGGCGCCTGGGGCTCAGGCTCAACATTGTCGGCATCGCCGACACCCGCGGTGCGGTGCTGGCCGCGGAAGGCTTCTCCGATGCGACCCTGCACGTCTTCGATGCGCGCAAGGCGGCCGGGCTGCCGCTCGAGCGCTACGACGCGCCCGCGCTGCCGGCGCTTGATCCGTTTACGTTGGGCGATGATCTCATTCTTGTGGACACCACCGCCGGAGAGGCGACGGTGCCGGCGCTGCGCCGCGCCGCGCGCCAGGCACGCGGCGGGGTCGTGACGGCGAACAAGCTGCCGCTGGCCGGCCCGCTGGCGTGGTGGGATGACATCACCAACGGCCGCGCGCGCTGGGAGACGACCTGTGGCTCGGCGTTGCCGGTGATCTCGACCCTGAACACGCTGCTCAACAGCAATGACACCGTGACGCGCATCGAGGGCTCGCTGAGTGGGACGCTGGCGTATCTCTCCGCGCAGCTCGAAGCCGGGCGGCCGTTTGGCGCAGCCGTGCGCGAGGCCAGGGCGCGCGGCTTCACCGAGCCTGACCCGCGCCAGGATCTGGGTGGTCGGGATGCCGCGCGCAAGGCGCTGATCCTGGCCCGCATGCTCGGGTATCGGCTGACGATGGACGAGGTGGCGATCGAGCCGCTTTATCCGGCCTCGATGGATGCCCTCTCGGTCGATGCCTTCCTGGCGGAGGTGGATGCGTTGGATGCATCAATGGCGGCGCGCGCCGCCGCGTTGACCGCCGGCGGGCGCAAGCTGCGCTATGCGGCGAAGATCGAGAATGGCCGTTGTTCGGTCGGTCTCGCCGGTGCGGATCCGGACAGCAAGCTCGGGCTGATCCGCGCGACGGACAGCGTGGTGGTGTTCACGACGCGCTATTTCAGCGACAACCCGGTCGCGGTGAGCGGGAGGGGTGCCGGCCAGGAGGTCACCGCCAGCGGCGTGCTGGGCGATATCGTGAGCCTGTGTGCGTAGGGCTGCCGCCCGTCATGCGGGCACGTCATGTGCGAACGTCGTGCGCGCACGTCATGCGCGCACGTCATGCGTCATCCGTCATGCGTTAGGGGTGTCTGCATGGCGGCGGTCGGCGGTCGGCCGTCGGCCGTCTTGCTTCACAGAAGAACGAAGGGACGGAGGTGACCGAAGGAGTGTCTGGGGTCACCTTCGGTCCATGCATGCGCGCACGTCATGCGGTAGGGGTGTCTGTATGGCGGCGGTCGGCGGTCTGCCGTCGGCGGTATTCCGCCCTTTTCTGCGTCGGTCTTCCGTCGCCCGTCGTCGGTCCGCGGTAATCCGCGAGCCCGCCCTCACCGCGCCACCGGCACCCACGCCCCGCTGCTTCGGCGCAGCACGCGAAGTGGGAGCGGACTGACATCGCCCATCGCGCTCAGACTCACCCCGCCCACGTCCTTGCTCGCCATCAACGCCTTGCGAAAAGCCTCGCGGCTGGGATCGGCGCAGACCTTGCCCAGCGCCGTGACGGCCAGCTTCGTCGCCTGAGAAATACGTTCGACCGTTGTGCTGGTCGCCTCGGCCATGAGCGCGCCCTCGGCCGCGGCACCCGCAGCGACTTCGAACCCCGGCGCGCCGAGCGCCGCCCCGCCCGCAAAAGCCCCGCGGTAGCCGGCCGCGCGCAGGCCGGCCAGCAGCTGACCTGCCTCCGTTGCGCGCTCGCCGGCATATACGACCAGCCCCGGGTTGGTTCGCGTGATCGTCGCCGTCATGGTCGGGGTGGGCGCGCCACGCATCGTGACCGAGAGCGGGCCCAGGGCGGCGATGACCGCCGCCGTCGCGCCTGGCCGACGGGCGTCCTCGATGACGGCCACTTCGCGCACGCCGTTGGCCACTGCCCATGTCGCGAGGGCGGCGGCGCGGGTGGCTTCATCCGGCGCAAAACGGAGCAGGCTGGGGCGCCCAATGGGGTAGTACAGCTCGGGTTCCGCGGCCTCGGCGGGCTTCGTGAAGCCGATGGCGCTGGCGCTCAGTCCGACGATGGGGATGGGCTGTTCGGCGGCAACGCCCAGCTCGGGCAGGAGCACGCGCACGATTCCGTTGTCCGCATCGGTGATCAGCAGCCAGGTCGTGTCATCTTTGGCCAGCTTAAATGCCGCGTCACGCGCCGCGTTCAGTGCGCCGGGTGCCTCCGCATCGCGCGGCAAAGAAAGCGCCGTGGCGGTGACGCGCACGCGCCCGTTGCATAAGTTCCCTGCGTTGGCCGCGCTCAGCGCCGCCTGGACGGCCTCGAGCCCCGCCCGGGCCTCGGCCGTGCCCGCATCCCCCAGCGCGACGCGAATGACGGCGTCGAAAGTGGTCGGGGTCGGTGTGGCGGTCGGGACGGGCGGTGGCTCGGTCACGACCACGCGGAGGGGCGGGCGGCACGCGGCAAGCGCCAGTGTGGCGCAGGCCGCCCAGAGGACAATCGCGCGGCGCATGCGGCCATTATCCGGCATGCGATACTGATCGCGTGCATTTTTCACCCACCCACACCCTGTGTTTTGTGCGGCGCGAGGGCGAGGTCCTGATGGGCCTCAAGCGGCGCGGGTTTGGCATGGGCAAGCTGACCGGCATCGGCGGCAAGATCGAGGCCGGCGAGACGCCCGCTGTGGCGGCCGCGCGCGAGGTGGCAGAGGAGGTCGCGATCACGCTGCAGCCGGGCCGGCTGCGCTGGTGCGCCGATCTGGATTTCCGCTTCCCCCTGCGGCCGGCCTGGAGCATGCCGGTGCGCGTCTTTGTGGCGGAGCTCCCGACGGGTGCGCAGGCGCGGGCCAGCGACGAGATCGACCCGTGCTGGCTGGCCGTGCAGGCGCTGCCGTTCGAGCGGATGTGGGATGACGGCCGCTACTGGCTGCCGGGTGCGCTGCGCGAGCGCGGCGCCCGCTGGCGCTTCCAGTTTGCGGCCGACAATTCCACCGTTCAGCTCGCGTCCCGCGTCACCGCCGGGGCAGCGCGCCGCTGAACGTCGTACGTTGGTCAATTCCGCGGACGAGGCCGGCGCCGCTAGTGCCGGAAGTGTCGCGCGCCCGTGACTGTCATCGCCAGGCCGTGCTGGTCGGCGGCCGCGATGGCATCCGCGTCCCGCACGCTGCCGCCCGGCTGCACGATGGCGGTGACGCCCGCTGCGGCGGCCACCTCGACGCTGTCGGGGAAGGGGAAGAAGGCGTCGCTGGCCATGACTGCGCCACGCGCCCGGTCGCCTGCCCGCGCGATTGCCAAACGCACGCCGTCCACCCGATTTGGCTGCCCGCCGCCAATCCCGACCGTGGCGAAGAGGCCGGGCGCGGTCTGACGGGCGAGGACGATGGCGTTGCTCTTGACGTGCTGGACGCAACGCCAGGCAAAGGCCAACGCATCCTGCTCCTCAGTGCTCGGCGCGCGCCGGGTCACCGTGCGCCACACGGCATCCGCGGGGTCGCCGGCGTCCACCGACTGACGCAGCAGGCCGCCGGTGATGGAGCGATATTCAAAGCCATCCAAGCGGGTGCTGGGCGCCTCGACCACGCGGCAGGCCTTGCGCCGCTTGAGCGCCGCCAGGGCAGCGGGCGCATAGGCCGGCGCGACGACGCCCTCGATGTACAACTCGCCGAGCGCCTCAACGGTGGCGGCGTCCACCGCCCGATTGAAGGCCAGCACCCCGCCAAACGCAGAAACCGCATCGGCGGCGATGGCGGCAGCGGCGGCGGCCGGCAGCTCCGCCCCGCACGCGATCCCGCACGGGCTGAGGTGCTTGACCACGACGGCAGCGGGACCAGGGTGCTGGCAGACCGCGCGCCAGGCGGCATCCAGATCGAGCAGGTTGTTGTAGCTCAGCTCCTTGCCCTGCAACAGACGGCCGCCCAACGGTCCGGGTTCTCCATCTCCCAGCGTGAACAGCGCCGCGGTCTGGTGCGGGTTCTCGCCGTAGCGCAGGGGCTGGGCGTGGCGCAGCGGAAGGGTCTCGGCCAGCGCGCCGGTCGGGCGCGTGCCGGTCAGCGTGTCGCGGATTGCCGCGTCATACGCCGCGGTCCGGGCGAAGGCCTTGAGCGCCAGCACCTCGCGCGTCTGCAGCGACACGGCGCCGTGCTGGTCGATTTCGCGCAGCACGAGCTCGTAGTCGTGCGGATCGCACACCACGGCCACGCGCTGGTAGTTCTTGGCCGCGGCGCGCAACAGCGCCGAGCCGCCGATGTCGATCATCTCGATGGCATCGGCCAGCGTGACATACGGTTGCGCAACCGTTTTCTCAAAGGGATACAGGTTCACGACGACCAGGTCGATCAGCGGGGCCCTGACGCGCGCGAGGTCGGCCCGGTCAGCCGCCTCGTCGCGGGCCAGAATCCCGGCGTGAATGGCCGGGTGCAGGGTCTTGACCCGCCCGTCCAGAATCTCGGGGGAGCCGGTGACCTCCTCGACCAGACGCACGGGAAGGCCGGCGCCCTGCAGGGCGCGCGCCGTGCCGCCGCTGGCGATGAGCGAGATGCCGCGCGCGGAGAGCGCGCCCGCGAAGGCCACGAGGCCGGTCTTGTCGGAGACGGAAAGGAGCGCAATCATGACGTTGAGGATGATAGCCGACGCATCGGCCCACTGGCCCGCTCGGTATACTGCGCGCGTGGCCTTGACCCTTCCCGAAGCACAGGCCTGGCTGTATGGCCTGCCCAGCCTTGCCGCGTCCCCGACCCCGGATGCCTCGCCGCTCGACCGGATGCGCGCGCTGCTGGCCGCCCTCGGTAATCCAGAACAACGCTTCAAGTCCATCCACGTGGCTGGCACGAAGGGCAAGGGCAGCATCTGCGCGATGCTGGACTCGGTCCTGCGCGCCAGCGGGCAGCGGGTGGGGCTGACCACCTCGCCACACTTGATCGACTTTCGCGAGCGCATCCGCATCGATGGCGCCGTCGTGGCCACGGAGACTGCCGCTGACCTCGCGACGCGCGTGCAGGCGGCGCAGCAAACGGCCGGCATCGAGATCCTGTCGTTCTTTGAAGCCGTTACTGCAATGGCCTTCCTGGCCTTTGCCGAGGCCGGCGTGGACTGGGCGGTGGTCGAAGTGGGCCTGGGCGGGCGTTTGGATCCAACGAACGTCATCAGCCCGCGCGCGTGCGTGATCGCGTCGATCAGCCTCGATCACACGGCGATTCTGGGCAGCACGCTGGCGCAAATCGCGGCTGAGAAGGCCGGCATCATCAAGACGAACACGCCGGTGATCAGCCTCAGCCAGCCGCTCGAAGTCGCCCAGGTCATCGAACGCATCGCGCGCGAGCGCAGCGCCCCGCTCATCCTGCTGGGCAATCACTGGCGCGGGCTGTCCGCAGAGAGTGAGGTCAACCGCAACCCGGAGGCGCGCCTCGCGCCCCCGCCCGGCGACCAGCGTCGCACGCAAAGCTTTCAGGTCAAGCAGGTCTCGCGCATCCGCAGTGTGGAGCATCCCGAGCTCAGCCCGTTCGAGGGCTGGTATGAGATTCCCTTGCTCGGCCGGCACCAGATCGACAACGCAACCGCCGTGCTGGCGACGCTCGACGCGCTGCGCCTGCGGGGTGAGCCGCTCGCGCGCGAGGCCGTACGCGAAGGCCTGCGGCGGGTGATGTGGCCGGGTCGCTTCGATATCCTGCGGGCCGAGCCGCCGCTGATCGCCGACGGTGCGCACAACGTGGACAGCA
Organism: Thermoflexales bacterium; assembly: GCA_019694215.1. Classification (GTDB taxonomy): domain Bacteria; phylum Chloroflexota; class Anaerolineae; order J036; family Brachytrichaceae; genus Brachythrix. Next base: position 13,318 of record JAIBCK010000009.1, on the reverse strand, counting down.
TCAACAAGCTGGCCATGACCCTGGCCGAGCTGTATCCCGGCCGGCGCTGGACGATCATCTTTGGCTGTTTTTCGGACAAGGACGCCGAGGGCATGATCAACGCCCTGCGTCTGCGCGCTGTGCGTTGGATCTTTGTGGCGACCGATCATCCCCGCGCCCGCCCGCCGGAGATGCTGGCCGAGCTGGCGCGCAAACGCGGCGCACGCGCGAGCGTGGCCGACTCTCTCACGGCCGCGATCGATGAAGTCCTGCGCACCGGTGAGCCGTCCGTGATCACGGGCAGCGTGGTGCTGGCGGGTCAGGCCGTCGTCGCTGCCGGCCGACAGTTGTAGGAGTCTTTGTGTTGGGTTTTGCCGCTGTGCGAAGCCCGGAGAAACCATGAGCCAAACCAACCCCCATCCCGAGTCCGAAATGATGCGTCTGGGCTACGACCCGCATCTGGCCAGCGGCAGCGTCAAGCCGCCGATCTACCTCACCTCGACCTTTGCCTTCAAGCGGGTGGAGGACGCCGAGCAGTACTGCCAGGTCATCAACAACCTGCGGCCCAAGCGCGAGGACGAGGATTTCTCGAACACGTATATCTACGGGCGCGACACCAATCCGAACCTGGCGGTGTTCGAGAAACGCATGGCGGTGTGGGATGGCTCCGAAGCGTGCGCGGTGTTTGACAGCGGGATGGCGGCGATCACCGCCGTCTTCATGGCCTTCCTCAATCCCGGCGATGTCATCGTCTTCAGCGAGCCCTGCTACGGCTGCACGGATTTCGTCCTGAAGCACATCCTGACCCGCTTTGGCATCCGCCCGGTGGGGTTCCGCCTGCGGGATGGCAACGCCGGGCTGCGGGCTGCGCTTGCCCAGCCGGGCGTGAGCGAGCACCTGCGCATGATCTACGCCGAGACGCCGAGCAATCCGACCAACGCGATGGCCGACATCGGGGAGTGCGTCGCCCTCGCGCGCAAGACCTCGCGGCCGGACCGGCGGACGCTGGTGGCGATCGACAACACCTTCCTCGGCCCGCTCTTTCAGCGCCCGAGCGACCATGGCGCCGATCTGACGCTGTACTCGGCCACGAAATACATCGGTGGCCACAGCGACTTGCTGGCGGGGGTCTGTGCCGGCCCGGTCGAGCTGCTCAATGAGGTCAAGCTGATGCGGGCGATGTTTGGAACAACGTGCAGTCCTCATACGGCGTGGATGCTCACGCGCAGCCTCGAAACGATGAAGTTGCGGATGGAGGCCCAGCAGGCCGGCGCGCGCGTTGTCGCCGACTATCTGGCCCGGCATCCTGCGGTCGAGCGGGTGTATTACCTGGGCCACCTCGCGGCGGGTGATGAGCAGCGCGCGATCTTTGACCGGCAGTGTCTCGGGGCCGGCAGCATGATCTCAATTGACTTGAAGGGCGGCAAGGCGGCCGCCTTCGCCTTCCTGAATAACCTCAAGTTGTTCCATCTGGCGGTGAGCTTGGGTGGCAATGAATCGTTGGCCGAGCATCCCGCCACGATGACGCATGCCGAGGTCGATCCCGAGGATCGCATCGAGGGGGGCATCACGGATGCGATGGTGCGGTTGTCCATTGGCATCGAGCATCCGGATGACCTCATCGCCGACCTCGCCCAGGCCCTTGCCCATTGTGCGTAGGGTGTAGCGTCGCGTAGGGGCGCATGTCCATGCGCCCCGATTTCACCCGTGCGTGTCGTGGGGTACAGGCGCGGACGCGACGCGTTCGCCGATTGGGCGTGCATTACGTGAGGCGCACATCGTGCGCCCCTACGGGTACGGTGTGCCCCGGCCCCGGATCGCGGGGCGGGCCAATCGCCAAGGCCGTAGGGGCGCATGGACATGCGCCCCGAGTTCGCCCGCGCGGGTCGCGGGTACAGGCGCGTTCGCGGGTTGGGCGGGGTGCATTACGGGGGGCGCACACCCGTGTGCCCCTACGGGTACGGTGTTCCCCGTGTCCCGGATTGCGGGGTGGGCCAATCGCCAAGGCCGTAGGGGCGCATGGACATGCGCCCCGAGTTCGCCCGCGCGGGTCGCGGGATACGGGCGCGTTCGCGGGTTGGGCGGGGTGCATTACGTGGGGCGCACATCCGTGCACCCGCATGAGTACGGTGTTCCCCGTGTCCCGGATTGCGGGGTGGGCCAATCGCCAAGGCCGTAGGGGCGCATGGACATGCGCCCCGGTGTCGGCCCGCGCGGGTCGCGGGTACAGGCGCGGACGCGACGCGTTCGCCGATTGGGCGTGCATTACGTGAGGCGCACATCGTGCGCCCGCACGGGTACGGCGTTCCCCGTGTCCCGGATTGCGGGGCGGGCCAATCGCCAAGGCCGTAGGGGCGCATGGACATGCGCCCCGGTGTCGGCCCACGCGGGCCATGGGGTACGGGCGCGTGCGCGGGTTGGACGTGCATTACGTGGGGCGCATGGACATGCGCCCCGAGTTCGCCCGCGCGGGTCGCGGGTACAGGCGCGGATGCGACGCGTTCGCGGGTTGGACGTGCATTACGTGGGGCGCACATCCGTGCACCCGCATGAGTACGGTGTTCCCCGTGTCCCGGATTGCGGGGTGGGCCAATCGCCAAGGCCGTAGGGGCGCATGGACATGCGCCCCGGTGTCGGCCCGCGCGGGTCGCGGGTACAGGCGCGGACGCGACGCGTTCGCCGATTGGGCGTGCATTACGTGAGGCGCACATCGTGCGCCCGCACGGGTACGGCGTTCCCCGTGTCCCGGATTGCGGGGCGGGCCAATCGCCAAGGCCGTAGGGGCGCATGGACATGCGCCCCGGTGTCGGCCCACGCGGGCCATGGGGTACGGGCGCGTGCGCGGGTTGGACGTGCATTACGTGGGGCGCATGGACATGCGCCCCGAGTTCGCCCGCGCGGGTCGCGGGTACAGGCGCGGATGCGACGCGTTCGCGGGTTGGACGTGCATTACGTGGGGCGCACATCCGTGCACCCGCATGAGTACGGTGTTCCCCGTGTCCCGGATTGCGGGGTGGGCCAATCGCCAAGGCCGTAGGGGCGCATGGACATGCGCCCCGGTGTCGGCCCGCGCGGGTTGCGGGGTACGGGCGCGGATGCGACGCATTCGCCGATTGGGCGCGCATTACGTGGGGCGCACATCCGTGCGCCCCTACGGGTACGGCACACGCCACGTCAATGAGATGGGTCGCGGCGATGCATCCAACGCACGGGATTTGTCACGATGTATTCCCGCATTTTCGCCAAGGCGGCCTCATCGCGAATGACCCGCTCATGGTAATTGCGTTGCCAAACCGGTTGCGACGGCGTCCCGCGCACGGTGTTGATGCGCGATGTCACGGCGCCCTTGAACCCCGAAACCAACGTCGCCAATGACCGGGGCCGACGATGCAGGCCGGTTGAGGGGGGCAAAGGCATGGACGCCTCGAAGCCCTCGTCGCGGAACATGACGATGGCATGCATGTGGTCGGGCATGATAATGAAGGTATCCAGCATCACCTCGCGGCGCACGGAGGCTGTGCGCAACCATTCGTCTCGGACTACGCCTCCGTATTCGCTCAGACGAACGCCTACGTCAACGACCTCACCAAATATGCGTTCGCGATTGTGGGTGCAAATCGTGATGAAGTATGCGCCGGGCTGGGCATAGTCGTAGCCCTTCAAACGAATGGAATGCCTATGGTGGTCGGCGTCGCGATTGTCCATGGTGCGCAATGTGCGTGAACATTATACGTGTGATGCGAAGCGGCGCGTACGGCGCATGGACATGTACGCCGATTTCACCCATGCGGGCCATGGGGTACGGGCGCGGATGCGACGCATTCGCCGATTGGGCGTGCATTACGTGGGGCGCACATCCGTGCGCCCCTACGGGTACGGCGTTCCAGGTGTCCCGGATTGCGGGGCGGGCCAATCGCCAAGGCCGTAGGGGCGCATGGACATGCGCCCCGATTTCGCCCACGCGGGCCATGGGGTACGGGCGCGTTCGCCGATTGGGCGTGCATTACGTGAGGCGCACATCGTGCGCCCCACGGGTACGGCGTTCCAGGTGTCCCGGATTGCGGGGCGGGCCAATCGCCAAGGCCGTAGGGGCGCATGGACATGCGCCCCGGTGTCGGCCCGTGTGTGTCGCGGGGTACGGGCGTGTTCGCGGGTTGGGCGGGGTGCATTACGGGGGGCGGGCCAATCGCCAAGGCCGTAGGGGCGCATGGACATGCGCCCCGGTGTCGGCCCGTGTGTGTCGCGGGGTACGGGCGTGTTCGCGGGTTGGGCGGGGTGCATTACGGGGGGCGGGCCAATCGCCAAGGCCGTAGGGGCGCATGGACATGCGTCCCGATTTCGCCCGTGCGGGTCGCGGGGTACGGGCGCGGATGCGACGCGTTCGCCGATTGGGCGTGCGTTACGTTGGGCGCACATCGGTGCGCCCGCACGGGTGCGGTGTGCCCCTTGCGCGCGGATGATGCGTTGACTTGTGCGCTATTGCGCCGAATCGCCGGCCCAACCGCGCATGCGGGCCTGGCTCATGAACTTCGCGCTGGCGCTCACGTCGCCCTCCAACCGCAACGCGATGGCGCGGGCGAAAAAATCCTCGGCATGCTGAATGGGAAGGCGGAAGACCTCGACCAACGCCGCAACCATGGCGGCACTCTCTCCGCGCCGGTGATGGATCTCCGCGATGCGCGCGCGCGGCAAGGCTCGCCCCGGCTCGGCGTTCGCGATTCGGTGATACTCCGCCAACGCCTCGTCGAGATCGCCCAACACCCGCGCGGCATCCGCCCACCCCAAGCGCGCCTCGAGGTCGTTCCCGTCCAACGCCACCGCCTGCTCGAACGCGGCGCGCGCCTCCGCGTGGCGGCCCAACCGTGCCAGCGCCTGGCCACGATGCAGCACCGCCCAGGCGATGTCCTCCCCGGAAGCCAACGCATGATCCAAATCCGCAAGCGCCGCAGCCGGGTCGCCGGATTGCAACAGGGTCAACCCGCGCGAGGCAAGCGCCCATGCGTAGCCGGGCCGCAGGACCAGGGCGCGCTCGAAGTCGGCGCGGGCCGCGGCAAGCTCGCCTTGCTGGCGCAGCACTTCTCCCCGCGCCGCAAACCCCTCGGCGTTGTGCGGATCCCGGGCGACAGCGCGATCGAGCAACGCACGGGCGCCAGCGAGGTCACCTGCGGCCAGGCGGGCCTCCCCGCGCCGCAGCAACGAGTTAGGGGCCGGGGCACGCGTCATCGCGCCGCCACCCAGACTTGATGGGCATTGCGCACCACACGCCCGATCCCGACCTCGTCGGCGGCGCGCAACAGGTCCTCCGGGGTGGCGATGCGCCAGCGCTGGTCGGACAGGTAGCGACGCATCCAGGCAAGATACGCGCCATCCCCCACCGTGCGCCGCACCGTGTCAAAGAAGATCGCCCCCTTGCCATACACAAAGGCGCCATACGACCCCTTGGGATAGCGACCCGTCGGCAGACCGGCCGGCAGGTCCCGGTATGTGTCCAGAGCGAGCGCATAACGGCTGTAATAGTCGTGCTGCCGGGTGACCTGCGCGACGGCCAGTCCGTAGACGTCCTCATAATAGAAGGTGAGCGAGAAGTTGGTCAACGATTCATCCAGCCAGGGGGTGTTGATCGGGTCATTGCCGACCTGGCCATACCACCACTGATGCGCGACCTCGTGCGCGACGATCCACTCGAAATACTGCGAGTCTGGCGCGTCATACAGCGTGTCGGTCACCCCGGCCAGCATCGAGTACTCCATGCCCCCCACCGTCGTCGGCGACTCGAACACGCGCAGCACGCGATACGGGTAGGGGCCAAAGCGGGCTTCATACGCGCGCAGGGCGCTGACCGCGTAGCCCGCGGCATTTGTCGCGCCGGCCATCCGGTAGCGGGTGGCGTAGCTCTCGACGATCACATCGCCATCCGGGAGACGCGCGACCTCGGTCACGGTTGCGAAAGGGCCAAGCACGAAGGCGAACTCGCGCTGCGGGCCGGACACGCAATGCGCCCGCTGGCGGCCGGCCTCTGCATCGTCAAACGTACAAACACCGGGCGCCACCAGCGTCCCGGCCCGGCTGGCGGTGATCTCCACATCGAACCAGGCCGCCTCGCTCAAGGCGACATCGCCGTAGCCGGGGGTCGCGGTTGCCAGCCAGGTCCCGTTTGCGCGTGGCGCCAGCGCGGCGTAGGCCCCGGGCAGCGCGATGATGTCGCCGACCCTGCCGAAGGTGCGATAGCCCGCGGCGGGGTTGTGCGCGATGGCGATGGTGTAGGCGAGGCTGAGCGTCAGCGCGGCGCCTGGCGCGAGCGGCGCGCGCAGGGCCACGCTCAGCGCAGCGCTGTCGCTGATCGTGGACAGGTCGTCGATGCCGTTCAAGGTGACCGGCGCGACGGGCACGGGCGCGCCATCGACCATGACGGTATTCACGGCCATGGCACTGCCGAGCGCAGGGGTGGCGGGATACAGCCGCAGCAGCAGCGCGTCGAGTGCGACGTCGTCGCGGTTGATGTAGCGCGTGGTCTGCGTGCCGGTCAGGCTGCGGCCGTCGGCGCTGATGTCGATGCGGAGCGCATAACGGGGGGCGTCGCCCTGCGCCAGGGCGGCGGCGGCTGCAACGGGCCGGAGGGCGGCTGGCAGCTCGGGCGCATCCGACTGCGGTACGGCGCTGCGCGCGATCTGCGGCGGCGTCGAGGTGGGGGCAAACACGGTGACCCGAGCCTGCGGCGTCGGTGGCAGACCGACGCTCAGGATCGGGATACCGGGCGCTGGCGTTCGGGCAGGGACTGTCGAAGCCAATGCGACGATGGCGGCCAGACCAACCGCGATCGCGCCGCGCTGGAGGCGGGCGCGGGAATGCAGCGGGGCAGGCGAAGTGCCTGCCCCGTCTGAGTGAGTTGTGTTGTGCGCGTCGCTGGCGGTCATCGCGCGACGATCTTACCGCCGATCGAAGCGCCCACCGCGGTCGCCACCACGATCACCGCCGCGATCGCCACCGCGTCCGCCGCGGTCGAAGCGTCCGCCCCGGTCGCCGCGATCGCCGCGGTCGCGGCGCGGGCCGCTCGGGCGGTCGGCCTCGATGGCCTCGGCCAGCGTCCAGCCCTCGATCACGGCGCGGCGGCTGAGGCGGATCTTGCCGCCTTCGTTGTTGGTGACCATGACGGTGACTTCCTGGCCCATCTGCACCTCATCCTCGACCCGGCGGAGCGGGTGATCGGAGAGCTGCGAGATGTGCACCATGCCGTCCACCTTGGGCATGATCTCGACAAATGCGCCGAAGTCGGTGATGCGGACGATCTTGCCCGTGTAGATTTCGCCGGGCTTGACCTCGCCGACCATGCCCATGACGATCTCGCGAGCGCGCTCGGCGGCGGGGCCATCGGCCGAGGAGATGAACACGCGCCCATCGTCCTCGATGTCGACCTTCGCCCCGGTCTGCTCCTGGATGCTGCGCACGGTCTTGCCGCCGGGCCCGATGATCAGGCCGAGCTTCTCGGGATCGACACGCACGATTAGCATGCGCGGAGCATGCGGCTTGAGGTTGCTGCGCGGTTCGGCGATGGTCTCCAGCATGCGCTGCATGATCGCCATGCGACCCTCACGGGCCTGCGCGAGCGCGCGCTCGAGCACCTCGGTTGTCAAACCGGCGATCTTGATATCCATCTGCAGGGCGGTGATGCCCTTGCTCGTCCCGGCGACCTTGAAGTCCATGTCGCCGATGTGGTCCTCGAGACCCTGGATGTCGCTCAGGATCTGGTAGCCGTCCTTCAGCCCGCCCGGCGCGGAGATCAGGCCCATCGCGATGCCGGCGACGGGCGCCTTGAGCGGCACGCCGGCGTCCATCATCGAGAGGGTGCTGCCGCACACGCTGCCCATGCTGGTGCTGCCGTTGGACGAGATCGCCTCGCTGACGATGCGCAGGACATACGGGAAGGTGTCCTCATCCGGCAGAACCGGGACCAGCGCGCGCTCGGCCAGCGCGCCGTGGCCCACCTCGCGGCGGCTGCTGCCGCGCAGGACCTTGGCCTCACCCGTGCTGTAGGGTGGGAAGTTGTAGTTGTGCATGTAGCGCTTCTCGCGGGTCGGGCTGAGCCCGTCCAGCATCTGCGCGTCCATGCTGCTGCCGAGGGTGACGATGCTGAGGATCTGCGTCTCGCCGCGGGTGAAGAGGCCGGCCCCGTGCGCGCGCGGCGCGAGATGATCGCCCACCTCCACCCAGATCGGGCGGATCTGCTTGGGTGTGCGGCCGTCCGGGCGGACGCCATCGCGCAGGATGCGGTTGCGCACGGCATCACTGGTGACGTCCTTGATGACCTTATGCAGTTCGTCGGCGTTGACGTCGCCAATGCTCTGCATCTCGGCCAGCACCTCGCCCTCGATGGCGTCCAGAAGGGTCTGGCGCTCGCTCTTGTCACCGGCCTGTTCGAGGGCATCCGCGACGCGGTTGCCGACCTTGGCGCGCACCTGCTCGTTGAAGGCGGCGTTCTGGCCGAACTTGGGATAGCTGGCCTTGGCCTTGCCGATCTCGGCGCGCATGCGCTCCTGAACGGCGATGAACTCCTGGATCGCGGCGTGCCCTTCCTTGAGCGCGCGGACCATGGTGGCCTCATCCACTTCCTGGGCGCCGCACTCGACCATGACAATGGCGTCCCTGGTGCCGGCCATGCGCAGGTCGAGGTCGCTGTAGGCCATCTCGGGGATGGTCGGGTTGAAGACCAACTCGCCGTTGATCAGGCCGACGCGCACCGCGCCGACGGGCGTGGTGAAGGGGACATCGCTGATGATCAGCGCCGCGCTGGCGGCGTTGACGGCCAGGATGTCGATGTCGTTGACCTGGTCGTGCGAAAGCGCGGTGACGATGATCTGCACGTCGTTGCGCAGGTCATCCGGGAAGAGCGGGCGCATCGGGCGGTCAACCAGGCGCGAGATCAGGATGCCGGACTCGGCCGGGCGCCCTTCGCGGCGGAAGAAGCTGCCGGGGATGCGGCCGGCGGCGTAAAGGCGCTCCTCGTAGTCGACGCTGAGCGGGAAGAAGTCGATGCCCTGGCGGACCGACTTCGACATCGTCGCGGTCGCGAGCACCATGGTGTCGCCCAGGCGCGCGGTGACGGCGCCGCCGGCCAGGCCGGCCAGGCGGCCGGTCTCGACGGTGAGCTCCTTGTCGCCGACGCGGGCGGTGTAGATGCGGTTCTCCGGCTTGTTGGGCGGGAGGACCAGGGTCTGGTCTTGATTCGGATCGTATGCCATGTCTGTCTTTTCTCCGTTGGATTCGCTGTCGGCGCCGGCGCAGGGAATTGGCATTTCCCGGCGCGCTCCCGGGCGCGGACGCAGTTGAAAGTTGGGCGCTGACCGCCCGGGGAGCGTTAGGGGCTAGAGGCAAAACCGCAAATTCTCATCTGCGGGCTTGCCTCTAACACCTACCTCGCTCGGCGGCGCGGGGCCCGGCTGTGCGAAGGGCCCCTGAAACACACCCCGTGGCCGGGGGCGCTCAGAGGCCCTTCGCGCTAGTTCATTGTGATCGTTGGACGCCTGTTTGTTACTTGCGCAGACCGAGCTTGGTCAGCAGGCTGCGGTACTTGGCCGGGTCCTGGGCCATGAGGTACTTCAGCAGGCGGCGGCGCTGGCCGACCATCTTGATCAGCCCGTGCCGCGAGTGGTGATCGTGGCGGTGAGACTTGAGGTGCGCCTCGTTCAGGTTGTTGATGCGCTCGGTGAGCATCGCGATCTGCACCTCGGTCGAGCCCGTGTTGCCGGCGCGCTCGCCAAACTTCTCGACGATTGCGGCCTTTGCTTCTTTTGTCAGTGACATCGTATTCCTTTCCTGTGGTTTTGATTGAGACGCGCCCGGTTACGGCTCCGCTCCAAGGTGCAGAGAGGCGGTATCGCACCGCCCGCGGCCGGGATGACCCCGTCCGCCCGCCACGCGTCGTGACAAGCAGAGTATTGTAGCAGACGGCGAGGGATGCGGGGAAATCGACGGCGCATGCGCCGTCGATTTCCCCGCATCCCTCGCGACCGAAGACGGTGGACGGAGGACCGAAGTCAGGTTGGCCTGACCGCAGTCGTCCCGGGCTACTTCCCGACCACCGGCAAGTAGACCCTGTTCGCGGTTGCGCCCATGCGCGGTGAATCAACCATCATTGGGCCATAGTCGGTCAGCGTGCCCGAGAACTCGATCTCCTCGAGCCAGTAGTACAGCCGATCGGCCGGGGCGTCTGCGTCCAGCCATTGGTATTCGGCGCCCAGGTCGTTGCCCGCCGCGCCGACAATGCCATCGATGATGGATACCGCGTCCTGGCGAAGGTTTGTCGACGAGCGATACAGACGATAGCCCAACGTGGTCACCTCGCTCGAGGTTGCCCAGAGCACCGTCACGCCGCCTTGGCCACGGACACCCGTGAAGCTCGTCAACTTGATCGCACTGACTGCCCCAGTTGGGGTTGGGGTTGGCGTGAGCGTTGGTGTGGCCGTTGGCGTCATCGTTGGCGTGGCCGTTGGCGTGACGGTCGGCGTTGTGGTCGGTGTTGCCGTCGGCGTCTCCGTTGGCGTGACGGTCGGCGTTGTGGTCGGTGTTGCCGTCGGCGTCTCCGTTGGCGTGACGGTCGGCGTTGTGGTCGGTGTTGCCGTCGGCGTCTCCGTTGGCGTGACGGTCGGCGTCATCGTCGGCGTGACGGTCGGCGTCTCTGTCGGTGTGGCCGTTGGCGTTTGTGTCGGCGTGACGGTCGGCGTCTCGGTTGGCGTAGCCGACGGCGTCGGCGTCGGTGTCGGCGTGGGAGCCGCTGCGAAGCCAAAGTCCACGGTCCAGTTGCTGTCACCGGTGACGAGCGTCGTGGAAGGCTCTGTCGCGAAGGTGAGGGTCACCACACCACTGGACACATAGCCCGCCGCGTTTGACACGCCATTGTTGTCACCATTAACATTCGTGTTCGGATCCGGCTGAACCACGAGGCTGCTCAGGTAGTCGGCCAGAACACCGCCGCCGGCGAAGTTCGTCGCAGTGATCACGACAACGTAGCCGCCATAGCTGAGGTTGCTGAAGGTGTAGTAGCCACCCGGGAGTGTCGTGCTTGTAGCGACGAAGGTGTCGACGCCGGGTGTAAACACGCCGTCGCCATCGGTGTCCTGATACAGCTCGACGACAACGCCCGTGACGCCCACTTCAGTCGGATCCTGGAGCCCGTTGTTGTTGGTGTCATACCAGACCTGGTTGCCGACGGAGAGGCGTGACACGATGCCAAAGTTGATGTCGGTGATGCTAGAGGTTGCGACGCCAACCGTCTGCACCCCGTCGGCAAGTCCATCGTTGCCAATGGAAGCGCCGATATTCTCGCCGGTGTTCAGCCAGCCTGCGGGCAGGCCGGGCGCGGGGGCCGGGTTGCCCGCAACTCCCGCGACGGTAGCTAACACCATCGTGTACAGGGTGTTCGGCATCACGTTGGTAAACGTGTAGGCGCCATTCGGCGCGATGGGCGTGCTGGCAATCACCGTGCCGTCCGGTCCCACGAGGTTGGCGTAGAGCTGGGTGCCACCTGGCTGGGCGATTCCCGAGCCATTGACTGTAGCGTCAGACAGCTCGTTCATGTCATGGAAGACGTTGCCGCTCAACATGATGGCCCGTACGGAGAGCACCGCGGGATCACAGTTGTTGGTCGTTGGTGACTCGGTCTGGCCGGTGAGCGAGACGCAGGCCGTATTCGTGATTGCTCCGGGGCTGGCGTTGAGAGCCACCTGTGCATTGACGACGATGGGCCCCCCCACCGCGGCACCGACGCCGATCGGCAGGGTGCCGGTGTAGACACAGCGCAGCCCGGATGGCGGAATCGAGCCGTTGCAATCCCACTGATTTCCGCTGACTGCGCTCGCCGCTGAGAACTCGATGCCTGCGGGAAGGGTGTCCGAAACCACGATGGACGGGGCCGGCGTATCGAAAATCGGACCGATGCCCGTGCCCGTGTTGTTGTGTGCCACCAGTGTATATGCGACTGCCTCGCCTCGCACGGCGCTGGCCGGGCTGACGGACTTGTCGAGGGTGAGGTCGGGCTCGACGACGCTGGTGGTCACGATGTTGGAGCCGGGGCGTCTGGCGGTGAGATCCGGAGAATCCCCGATGAAGCTGTTGGAATACACGTTCAGGCGCGCGTTCCCCGTCGGCTGAACCGGAACGGTTAGCTGATACAACGTGCCAGGCGGCATGGGATCGCCATTGAGCGGCAGTGCCATGAAGGCCGTCACATTGGCATAGCTCGCCGGACAGTCCGGATCCGTGCCGATCTGAGCGGCAGTACACCAGTTGGTGGTGCTCGCCGAATTTGCGCCCGACCCATCCAGGGTATGGCCTGGATCATATGGATTCCGATTGATGGAGGCCGGGGCGTTGCTGGTGTACACGACGACGATGGCGGGATCTGCGGCTGTGGCCGGCGGTCCTGCGCTTGCGACCGGCGCCGCGATGGGGCCGGTGAGCGCGAGGGTGCCAGCGAAGCTGGTGGCAGGCGTGCGCCCGTCTCCAACGTACGGAAGGACATCCAGAATGCGCGTGCCACTCAGGCTGTTGCCAATGGCACCGTAGATCAAGCCGTAGTTGAAACCCGTCTCGGTCGGCACGAGGGCCTTGTCGACCGTCTTCTGCAGGACGATGCCCGGGGTCGACGAGACATACAGCAGCCAGTCACTGTATGAGCAAAACTGACCGGTGAGGCACTTGAAGCCGGTGCTCCCACCCTGATACGTGGCATCCGGGATGCTGTTGGAAGTGCTGTCGACCGCGGACGTATTCAGGAGTTGTGTGCCATTGGGCGCAGCCACGTCCACAAAAGCGCGGAATTGCAACGTGGGCAGGTTTGCCGCTGCTGCGCCTGCGGCCGCCTTAGTCACCGTCTGATTTGGCACCGTCCAACGGCAGGCGGTATAGCCGGCTGGGATCGTCCCCACTGGCGGAGTGGGTGGGGCGGCGGGCCATGCCCCGGTTGCGCAGACGGGATCGCCCATCGGGGCGCCGCCCCAGATCGAAGACCCGGGCACATAGCTCATGTAGGGCGGCAGCACATCCCAGACTGTCACATCGGTCGTGTGCGTGCTGCCGGTGCTGCTGAGATTTACGACCAGGCTGTATGCGACTTGCGTGCCCACCGGCACCAGCGAGTTCGCGATCGGGTTTGTGGGCGAGCTCTTCGTGATTCTCGCATTCTCATTCTGGAAGATGCGCAACGCGTCGGAATACTCTAGTGGCGGCAAGCCCGAGGCGGTCTGCCACAGGGCGGGGTTAGGTGCCATGTCGTCGAGCGTCGAATCGCCTGCCGCAAAGGCCGTGCCGGGTGCATTGTCTGTGCCGCTGTACGCGTAGGTTGCCC
>JAIBCK010000090.1 GCA_019694215.1 Thermoflexales bacterium | reverse complement strand
GTCGAATGGCCGTCGCATCGTCGTTGCGACAGCTGCCCCTCAGCTCCTGGTCGCCGGCCTCCCGATCCGCCCCGGGCCAGCGCTCGTCCTCACTGGCCCGGCCTTCTGCGGCCCTTCCGCTGCTGGCCCGAGGAAGCAATTGCGCACCTTCACAGGCCAATTGGGGTTTGTCTGCAACCTCAAACGTCAGTAGAATACCGCCTTCTGACTGCGAGCCCGGGTGCCCGCAGCATCTGCATCGGAACCGGTGCCATGGAAATGAACCCTGCAGGGCTGCGAGCCTTTGCCCGTGCCTGCGCCGGAAATCCGGCCCGTCGTCGTCCATTCCTGCTTGCATTGCACGTGTCCATTGAAATACCAAAGTGACTGACGCACCGAAATCCCAACTGGCATTCACTGCTGCCCGGCCGCTGACACACATCAGACCGATCGTGCGCGTCATGGGGCGTGAGCAGGAGATCAGCGAGTTCAGACGCCTGTTAGAGACGGCCACCCCACTGATCACGGTGGTTGGGATGGCGGGGGTTGGCAAATCGACCCTCGTTCGTGCGACGCTCTCCGAGATGGATCAGACGGCGGCCCGGTTTTGCTGGATCAACTGCGGATCGGTCGAGATGACCACCGAAGGCGCATTTGCCCTTCACGTGCTCAACCAGATGATGATCCCGGTCGAGCGCGACCACGAACCCGGTCTGCGCCGTCTGTCCACCATCCTCGCTGCGTCCGCACCGATCTGGCTGGTGCTGGATGGCTGTGATGCTACGGGTCCCTGGGTGGGCTGGCTCCAGCAGCTGATCGATGACGTGCCCGGCCTGCGCATCCTGGCAACCCGTCGCAGGTCCCTTGGGCTGCGCGGTGAGCGTTTGATGCCGCTCGGCCCCCTCTCGATCATTTCACCCGGTCACGGGAAGCCCAGCCCGGCGGTGACCCTTTTTGCGGAGCGCGCCCTGTCACTCGATCCGCGTTTCGAGCTCGATGAGCCCGGAACGCGCGCCATTCAACAGATCGTCGAGCTGGTTGATGGCCTCCCGCTGGCAATCGAGATCGTTGCGTCGCTGGCCCAGCTGATGTCGGTGCAATCGCTTGCGGCCATGCTTGCCACCAGCCTCAGTCCCGTTCTGGAGGAGTCGCTGGGCGGTGCCATTCCCCTCAACGATGTGCTCAACCATACTTTCCGGGCCCTCAATCCCGAGGAGCGCACGGCGATCGAAGCGCTCAGCCTTTTTGACGGCACCTTCTCGCGGGCAGCCGCCCTCGCGGTCGGGGCTTCGTCGCTGCACACCCTCAGCAGCCTGGTGAGTCACTCGCTGCTCCTGCGCAGCGACAGGGACCGCTTCCGTCTACATGCGCTGATCCGGACCTACTGGCGGGAGCGGCGCAGGGCCTCCAGCAGCCTCGAAGCCGAGCGCCGCTTTGCCACATTCTTTCTGCGTCAAATCTCCAACAGCTTGCACGTTCCCACCAACACACTGAGCCATCCCGATGATATTGCCTCGGCCTGGCGGGCCGTGGAGGTCGCGGCACGCATCGAGGCTTACGCCGACATGGAGATCGTGGCAGACGCCCTCCTGCGGCATTTTCCCAGCCCCCGGGGCGGGACGCGCGCGGCTGCCGATCTGATCCAGCAACTCGTCATTCAAGCTGCCAATTCGCCCGAGCGCCCAGGACGCTTGATACCCCGCCTTCAGGTGATCGAGGCCTGCATCCGTATCGCCACGGGCCAGTTTGAACGAGCGGGGGCAGTCCTGTCTGCATTCAAGCATGAGGGCAACGACTGCGAGGACAAGCGGCTGCAGGGTCAGATCGAGTGGCTGCGTGCATTTCGACAGTGGACGTTGGGCGATCCGGCTGGCGCGCTCGAGCGCTTTGAGCAAGCCGAGGTTCTGGCATCGGCGTCGGGCGACGGCGCACTCGAGACCCTGAGCGGGGCGCGGATTTGTTTTCTGCGTTACAAGAGTCGCACCGGTCTGGTCAGCACGGAGGTGCTCGACCGGACTGTCTCACGGGTGGCGGAGCTCGGCATCCACGATCTCACCATCGAGATCATGATCGAGCGCGGCATGGTGGCATCTGACGAAGGTGACAGTGCCACCGCCGTGCGGTACCTCATGGAAGCGATCTCGCTTGCCCGCCAGACCCAGTCGCTGCCCGCGCTGCGATCGGCCCGCTGCGCGCTCGGTCTGGTGCTGGCGCGGAGCGGCGAACTGGTGAAGGGGCTCGAGGTGCAGCAGGAGACGCGCGACGAGCTGGAGGCCAACGAACAGTGGTATCTCGTTGCGCGGTCCGAACGCTATCTGGCCTGGCACTTTCTCCAGCTTGGCCAGGCAGCGGCGATTCAGGCAGCCGGGCAGCGCGAGCACCACGCCGCGCTGCGTGTGGGGGTGCATCGGCACTCAGGATGGGTCGAACTGACCTACTCGCAGGACGCCCTCAACCGGAGCGATCTCACCGAGGCCAAGACGCACTTGATCTCTGCGATCAATATCGGCAGATCTTACCAGGACAGCGCTGTCGAAGCGCAGGCCACGGCCGCGTTGGCCGAGGTCGAACTCGCCCTGGGAAGCTTGCCCGAAGCCCGCGCGCTCGTCCGAAGGGCCTATCAGCTCTCGACACGCACCCATCAGCTGGCCGCCCGGGTTTGGGCGATGATCGCCGACCTGCGTGTCATGCTGGCCGGAACTGCCACCCCCCAGGCGGAAACCCTCGCCCTCGATCTGCTCGATCTCATCAACCAGCACGGGCTACAGCTGCACTGGCGGCCCTTTGTCGCCTACATGCTGTGCTTCCGCGCCTTGCAAGCCGTCGGCAACCCGCGCGCGCAGGAAGTCCGCACCGTTGCCGATCATCATCTTCAGCTTGTTTCCTGCAAGTTGCCCGAGGGCGAGGTCCGTAGCCGCTTCTTGAATTCACAACCGGAGGTCGCCGAGTTCGCACGCCTGCATGCGCTGATGGACGCGCGAAGCGCGCTGGGTCTGACAGATCGACAGCGCGAGGTCCTCGAACTGATTGCTGTGGGGATGACCAACCAGGGCATCGCCGATCGCCTGTGCATCAGCCTGGACACGGCCCGCAAGCACGTCAATCTGGTTCTGGCCAAACTGAATGTGAAGAACCGCACCGGCGCGGCGCACAAGGCGCGCCAGTTGGGCCTGATTTCGTAGGCGCGCCATGCTCGGCGCGCCATGCTCGGCGCTAAGCCTCGCGCAGGGCCTCCAGCGCAGCCCGATCGACAACCGTGATATTGCCAGCGTTGACGTCGATGACGCCCAGCCCTTCCAGGGTCTTGAGCGCCCGGGCGACCATCTCCCGCACCGTGCCAATCTGGCTCGCCATCTCGGACTGGGTCAGCGATGGCAGCGTCTCGCCCCGCTCCCCGGCCTCGGCGCGCGCCAGCAGCAGCTGCGCGACCCGGGCTTGTACGCTGTGCAGGGCGAGCACGTCGACCAGGCGGACGAGCTGGCGCTGCTTGCGGGCCAGGTCGCGCATCATGATGAGGCCCAGGCGAGGTTCCCGCTCGAGGAGGGTGGCGAAAGCAGCCGATGTGCACACCAACAGGTCGCTGCGATCAAGCGCTTGCAAGCTGGCCGGGCCGACGCCCCCATCGATGATCGGCACAATGTTGATGTGATCGCCGGGGCCGGCCACGTGGAGGACCTGCTCACGCCCCTGCGGCGAGACGCAAAATACCTTGATCCGGCCACGCAGAACCACATACAGCGCCTCGACGGTCTCGCCTTCGATCTGGAAAAGCTGACCGGCCTCGATCCGGCACAGACGGGTGGCCTCCGCCATCTGGCGCACCCAGACATCGGGCAGGCCAAGCGCCTTGGCCATAGGGGCCATCAATTGCATGAGCTCGGGGAGCCCGGTCGGCAGCAGCAAACCTGCCATCAGCGCGGAATTGTGAGAAAAGTCATAGCAACGGAACGGTCAATGGCATAACGTGCTCGGACGGTGAAGCAAACCTCGCCCGAACCCCTGCCTGCCTCCATCGAACCGGGAGGCGTCTCATCCGAGCAACACGGGGAGTGTATCAAGAGTTCGGTGAACGATCAAGCCACTCCGATTCTGACGGGTCTGCTGCTACCAGCATCGGAGTGGCCGCCTTCCGAAGCGAAAGGCGAGCCCAGCTTCAGCGTGATCTTCGCGCCGGATCAGGCGCATACCGTCCCCACAGGAGTTATTTCATGAAAGTACGTGTGTCCCCCGTCATCGGCATCCCGTTGACCCTGCTCGGCTTCCTGGCCATCTGCGCGGTCTTCAATGTCGCCTATACCGCGATGTTCCCGACCCCCAAGCCGACCAGCCCGGCGGTCGCGCCGGCTGCGCAGCCCGTCGCCAGCGACGCCAGCCACGCGGCGGCGCCCACAGCCAAGCCGGTCGCGGTGGCCGCCGCCCCGGTCGGAGCGGGCGCCCAGGTAACAACACCGCAAAAGGTCGAGGGCGAGCTGCTGGGCACCCTGGTCATCACCGGCATCGATATCGCCTATTCCCAGGGCAACTTCATGGTCGACAACCCGGGCCGCTACAAGATTCGCTTCGTCAACAAGGGCAGCATCCTGCATGACGTGACCTTTCCGAATGGCATCAAGATCGAGGCCAAGGCGGGCGAGACGGTTGAGCAGGACATCATGGTGCCGCCCAACGGACTGACTTTCATCTGCTCCATCCCCGGGCACAAGGACGCCGGCATGATCGGCGCGATCTCGGTCAAGGGCAACGCGGCCGCGGCCAACGCCAGCGGCGGAGACAGCCACGGCGGCCCCGCGCCCGCGGCGGATGTCCTCCCAGATCCCAAGGCACCCAACTACGTGCTCTACAAACCGGACGCGCCCAAGCGTCTGGAAGGCACTGTGCATGACATCGACCTGGTGATCGAGGAGAAGACCATGGTCGTGGCCAAGGGCTTTGTGCAGGCAGTGTGGACGTTTGGCGGCACCGTGCCGGGACCGGTCATCCGCGTCAAGGTCGGCGACACCATCCGCATCCACCTGAAGAACCCGAAGACGTCCAAGCTGCCGCACTCGGTTGACTTCCACGCCAGCATGGTCGCCTGGAACGACGAAATGACCTCGATCAACCCGGGCGAGGAAAAGCTGTATGAGTGGAAGGCCGACTACGCGGGCGTGTGGATGTATCACTGCGGCACGGCCCCGGCGCTGCACCACATCGCCAACGGCATGTATGGCATGGTCATCGTCGAGCCGAAGGAAGGGTTGCCGCCGGTCGACGCAGAATTTGCGTTCGTCCAGTCGGAGTGGTATCTCGGGCCGCAGGGTGAGCCCGCCAGCCTGCTCAAGGCCGCGGCGGCCGCGCCCGCGCCGGACTACGTCGTCTTCAACGGCGTGGCCAGCCAGTACGCCGACAACCCCATTCAGATCAACACGAACAAGCGCATCCGCGCCTACGTGCTGAATGCCGGGCCGAGCGTGGACAGCTCCTTCCACATCGTGGGCACGATTTTTGACACGGTGATCAAGGAGGGTGTGAGCCTGACGCCGGACAACAAGGGCAAGTGGGGTTCGCAGGCCGTTGATCTCTCACCCGCCCAGGGTGCCATTGTTGAGTTCACCATGGCTGAGGATGGGCTCTATCCCATCGTCACGCATGCCTTCAACTTCGTGGGCCGCGGCGCGCTGGGCCTGTTCAAGGCCGGCAGCGGCGATCCCAAGAAGAAGTAGGGTTCCCCCAAGTGTTGGGCCGGCCAGAAGACTCGCATCCTGGCCGGCCCAACGTTTTTTCAGCAGCAGAGCCGATTGATCAGGCGTTCGTAAACGCCGACCGAGGCCTCGAGCTGGGCGATGTCGATGAACTCGCCGATGGTGTGGGCCTGCGCGATGTCGCCGGGGCCCATGACCACCTGGTTGGGCATCCAGGTCTGATAGACCGTGGCCTCGGTGCCAAACGAGACCGTCTCCGGCTTCTCCACGCCCGTTGCCTCACACGCGAGTTGCACCATCTCGTTGGTTGGATCGACGTAGAAGAAGGTGGACGACTCCTTGACGGCCTCCAGCCCGTGCCGCCGCGCCGCGCTGAGGATGTGCTCGACCGCGCCATCCATGTCCACGCGCGGCATGTTGCGGAGGCCGAGTGTGGCCGTTGCGCGCGGCGCAGTCACGTTGGACTTGGTGCCGTAGTCGGTAAGGATCATGTTGAAGCCAAAAGAAGGCGGATCGAATTCCGGGTTGAGGTAGCGCGGATCGGAGCGAAAGAGCGGGACCAGCGCGGCCATCTCCGCCAGGAAGGGGGCCAGCTTGAAATTGGCCGAGACACCGCGTTCGGTGCTGCTGTGGGCGGCCACACCGCTGGCGTGGACGTGGATGCGGGTGCCGCCCTTGTGGGCATAGACCGGGCGCAGCCGGGTGGGCTCGGCCACCACGCCGTGGCTGGGCCAGTTCTCGGCCAGCAGGCGCGATTCGCGCACGATCTGCCAGGCACCGCCATAGCCCACTTCCTCGTCGGCGGTGGAGATGATGTAGATCGGCCGTTTGAGCGAGCGCGCATCCACCCGCGACGCGGCGGCAATGGTGGCCGCGAGGGGGCCCTTCATGTCGCAGCTGCCCCGCCCGTACAGGCGGCCGTCCGCGACGACCGGGTCGAAGGGTGACCAACCCACATCGCCGGGCACCGTATCCGAGTGGGAGAACATCCCAAAACCGCCCGTGCCGCCGCCCTTGCGTCCCACCAGGCTGACCTTCTCCACGCCGTGGTCGAGATACGACAGACGTTCGACCTCGAAACCTGCCTGCACCAGAAAGCGCTGGATGGCTTCTGAGACAGGGGCATTGCTGGCGTCGCTGACCGAGGGGATGGCAACCAGGTCACGGGTAAGGGCAAGGGCGGAGAGTGTCATGGCGCGATGATAGCGGCGATTCAGGCCCGGCGGAGCCGGAATTTCCCGACCGTGTACCCGCATACGCGGGGCGCGGCCTCCCCCCGAAAGCCGCGCCCGGACCGCCTCAAGCCCTTCCGCTTGCGCGAACGGGCCAAAAGCGCTACTCGACGCATCAGTCGATCTCATCCGATCGATTCCTCCCCCGGGGACGGGGTCGATGCGCAGGGCGAGAGTGTATTCAGATGACAAAATCCCGCAAGTGGGGGCCAGCCCGACGCTTTGCGTTGGATCGGCCTACCTCACCACGGGCAGGAAGGCGCGCGAGAGCGGCGCGACGGTGTTGGTCTGCTTCCACGTCCACACGTAGTCGGCGTCCATCTTGTCGCCCTGCCGGCTGATCACACCCGCCCCCGCGCCGACCAGGATTGCGGTGTAGGTGTCCGGCGGCATCGGCGCGGCTGGCAGGAAGCGCATGCCGATGACCTCTCCATCCTCGAAGCCATACAACCAGGTTACCGTGCCCGCAACGGGGTTGTCCGCGCCATCGAGAATCTTCAACAGCAGGGTTGCCGGGACGGATGTGTCGATGCTGATGGGGAAGCTCGCGCCGATGAACGTGACATCGCCAACGAAGCCCGGCTCGGGCGAGACCGCCTGCGGGCTGAACGCCCACGGGGAGCCGGTTACGAACGACCACGGCCCGTAGTTGCCGCTCTCGTCGTAGGCGCGCAGACCAATCACGACGACCTGCCCGTTTTCCAGCCCCCACAGCTTGCCATCAAACTGCACGGCGCTGGCGAAGCCATCCACCGTATTCGGCAGCCGCAGGTCAGCCTTGAGCGTTTGGGCCGCATCGCTGAGCTCCTTGGCCCCCATGTTGCGGGTGTAGACGAAGGTGCTCGGGTTGGCTGACGGACCAAACCCGATCTCGTAGCCGGCGAGGTCCTTCTCGCCGCCCGGGTTCCAGTTCACCTGGGCGCTGTGCGGGAGGGCGGTCACGATCAGGCCGGCCGGCGCACCCGGTGCGGTACTGTCCGTGATGGTGAGGTTGCGCGTGTCGTACCACATGACCGGCGCATTCTTCCCATCGTTGGCCTGGGCCACCCAGCGATACACCCCACTCGGCACCTGGCCGCTCATCACCCAGGTGTAGGAGATGGTGCCCTGCGCCGTCGTCGTGAAGATCGGCGTGACCGCGCCGTCGACGAGTGTGTTGGTCGCGGTGTTGACGCGGCCATAGCCATAGGTCAACGTCGCGGCCGGCGTATCGGTGTCGGTGAAGATCATCGTCAGCGTGCTCGACGTGAGCTGGCCCAGACTGGACGACGAACCAGTCTTGACGTGCTGCAGCTGCGGCGGCTGGTTGCGCACGTAGAAGACGACCTCGTAGGCCGGTGGCGGATTCTCGATGTGCATCGTCCAGGTCGTCGGGTTCGCGTCCTTGATGGCGTAGCCGATGTCATTGCCCTTCGTGATGACGGTCGAGAAGTCGGCGTCGTAGAAGATCGTTGTGCTGTTGTGGCTGCCCGGCCCGATGAGACAGCCGCGCGCGCAGGGAATTGACAGGGTGACCGTCGGCGGGACCGCGACCGTGTCGGTGTAGTGGATGCCGAAGTAGGCATCGGCCTGGTGGCCGACGACCAGCGGGACATCCACGAACACCGACGGCGACTCCGGGGCATCCGGGCGCGCGACGCTGCGGACGGCATAGCCCGGCACACCCTTCTCGGCCGCGGCCAGCACCGACCCGCCGTTGACGAGCTGATACTGGTCGAGGTTGTTGTCGAAGACGATCCAACCGTTTGAGCCTACCGTCTTGTTGAAATTGAGAAACATAGAGTAGTCGAAGCCAAAGATCTCGAAGGTGCCCTTCATCCCGGCGGTGTTGATCGAGGTCCCGGGCACGTCGAACTCGCCGGCCGAGAAGGTGATGTTGGTAAGGACGCGATCCTTGCGCGGCAGCCCAAACCCGAATTGACCCTTCTCCAGGCCGAAGTTGAGCGTGGCCATGCCGGCGAACTTGCGCACACCATTGACCTTGCCGATGCGGACCTTGGCATCGCCATGAATGAAGAGGGCATCGACGCTGAACTCAGCATAGAAGCCCTTGCCGCGCGGACACTGGCTGACCGGGGTGCTGGAGGGCGTCCCGGGCGGGCAGGCATTGAAGCCGGCCCCGTCGCCGATCTGCATCTGCGCGCTGGCAACCTGGAAGATGAGGATCTTGAGCTGTGCGCCGAGCGACATCGAGAAGGGATCCGGCCGGACCAGGGCGTTGCCCGTCATCGAGACCAGCGGGATGCCGGCCCCGGTCGGCGGCAGGCGCGCCGTGCTGTCCACACCGATCCCGAGCGTGAAGGTAATGGCGCCCGTCTTGAAGTGCACACCGCCGGTGAACTTGGTCAGCTCCACGCCGCTGCTGGCGATGGGGATGCCGGGGTGGGCCTCGAAGGTCAGGGTCGTATCAACCTCATCGATCTCGTTCGTGGACGGGATGGAGACGACCTTGGCCGAGACCGCGATGGACTTGTCCGCGCTGGGCTCCAGCCCCGGCATGTTGAGCTTGGCACCGCCGGTGAACGAATAGGCTTTGACGCTCTGCCCGTTGACCGTCACCATCTGCGTGTTGAAGCCGCCGGTGAAGCTGCCGAAGGTCATCCCGGCCACCTTGAGCGGCGGCAGCGTGATCGCGCCACCGGTGATGGAGACATCGCCATTGCCCGCCATCTTGAAGCCGTTGATCGTCGTCGTGGGCGTGCCTGCCCCACCGCCGAAGTTGAGCGGCAGGCCAAGCGTCGCAGCGCCCACCTCGAAGCCGCCATCGCCGCCCGGCCGCACATTCGTGAGCGCCAGCTTGAAGCCGGCCAGCTTGATGGTGAAGGCGGACAGCGAGCCATCGACGCGGCGGAAGCAGGGTGTGGGCGCGCCGGCGGCGTTGCAGTCCGCGCGCACCTGCTTGCCGGCCCGCACGACCAGGTTGGCCACCGGATTCACGCTGTTGCCATTGGCGTCCTTGGCGCCCCCGGGCAGCTTGATCGTGACGTTGGCGGTCATGGTCAGGCTGACGGTATTGCTCACCGCGCCGACGACGCCGGAAAACTGGGTGCCGCTGAAGACGCCGGTGCTGACCGGCGGGGATTGAAAGGTCCCGCCATTGAAGGCGAAGACGAACTTGCGGTTCTTGTCCACGCCCAGTTTGAGGCCGCTCATCCCGGCCTTGCTCTGGCCGCCAAACGTACTCGACCATTGCATCGCCACGCCACCGGCGTTGAGGCCGTAGAAATTGGAGACCGGATCACCCTGCAACAGGATGTTGGACAGGCCAAACTTGATCGGCCCCATGTGCCCGTCAAAGGCGGTGATGCCACCCTCGAAATACGGCCTGAGCACAGTCTGCACGCCGACCGTCGTGGTCACCACGCCGATGCGCATGATCGTCGTGATCGGGTTGGTCGTGGTCAGGTAGTCGCCAAATCCGAGCGTTGTGCGAACGCGCAGCAGGACGTTGCCGCCGTCGTATTCGATGCCCAGGGTGTTTGACTTGAGGGTGACGGCATCGCCGAGGGTGAGGTCGCGGATGGACACCTCGGTGCCGTTGATGCTCCACTTGCGATCCTTGAACTTGAGGCCGCTGAAGCGCGCGATCAGGCCGGGCTTGGGCGGCACCGGGTCGGCAAGCATGGCGAGATCGGGGTTCTTGTCAGCCAGCAGCTCCACCATGGCTGCCTCGAACTCACCTTTGGCCAGGCCGATCCCGCTCAAGTCGAGCGTGGCGGGGCCGATCTTGGGGCTGATGTCGGTCAGCCCGCCGGTCAGAAAGTCTGTCTCCGAGAAGATGACCGTGAGGCCCAGCCCGACGTCGTCGCTGGCATTGCTGCTGATGGAGAACGTGACCGGGATCGTCGCCGTGAAGCGGCGCGAGTACAGGTCGAGGGTCATGCTGAGCTTGGGGGTCTGATCCAGCTCATGGCCCCAGAAGTTGGTGCCGTGCCCGGAGATGTCCGCCCAGAACAGGTCGAAGTTGCTGCCAATCGGGCCATCGAGGCTGTCGTGAAGCGCCGCCGCCGTGTTTTCGATTCGGCCCTGCACAACGTTCCATTCAAGCACGTCGCTGCGCGGGGTGGGCCCTTCCACGGTCTCGATGTAGCCCGAGCCGACCAGGTATTCGGCATACAGGTCATCCTGCTTGGCAAAGCCGACGTTGCCGATCAGGATGGCGGTCTTGCGACCGAGCGCGGGGATGGTCTCGTAGATCAGCCCGCCGGCCAACCCGTCGCCCGGATCCGAGATGCGAACGATCGGCGCGGGATCGGGTTCCAGGCCGATCTCGACCCTGCCCGCGGCGTTGAAGGCGCCGATCTCGGTCGCGCTGTCGACGATCAGGTCGGCGCACACGCTCCAGATGTCGGTCGTGCCGGGCGGCGAGAGCAGGCGACAGCTGCGCACCTGCGGGGCGAGCGGCGGCAACGGTGCCGGCGGCAACGGTGCCGCGGGCTCGACGGGACGCTGCTGAGCTGCGGCAAGGGCGAGCATCAAGCCGCCGGCCGCAAGGGCCAGCGCGGCAATCAGATTGGTGTGGCGCTTCATGTCGTCTCCTCCTGATCGCGCTCCCGCAGGTGCGCCATCCGTTGATTCCAAAGGTCCAGTTCGCGCAGGGCCTGGCGGGCTTCGAGCTCGGTGCGCCGGGCGTGGGCGAGCGCTGCCCGCCACCGGTTCACGGCGGCGATGGCGCGTTGCGTGGTCTGATGCCCGAGACGGGTATGCGGATCATCGCGACGCATCGCCAGCCGAAGGTGGCGTTGGGCGGCCTCGATCACACGGTCGGACAGCTCGGCATCCATGCGACGAGCATGCGCGGGGGCCAGTACAAGCGTCGGTACAAAGTCAGGACGGAACCCGGCCGGAGGGCTGCGCCGCGGAGGGGCCATTGCGCGGCGCGGCCATCCGTACACAATTCCACCCGATGACCACCTGGCAGGGCAACCCCGACGCGCTCCAGCGCGAGCAGCGCAGCGCCGCCTTCGCGCGGGCGTTGTCCGACGCGTTGCGGCGCCTGGGCATCAGCCACCGCAGCCTCGCAGATACGGTCGGCGTGAGCGTGCACACCATCGCCTCGTGGACGCGCTCCGATGGCGCCAAGCTTCCCGGCGAGGAGACGCTCCGCCAACTGGGCGCGGTGCTCGATGGCCACGAGCCGGGGGCCGGGCGGGCCGTGCTGGCCGCCGCGCGGGGTGGCACCGCCGATGCCGCGACCCCCGTGGCCGGCAC
>JAIBCK010000089.1 GCA_019694215.1 Thermoflexales bacterium | reverse complement strand
GGCGGTGGATTGACCGCCGACCGCGGCCGGCATCCTTCGACTACGCGACCCGGCCTTCGGCCGTTTCGCTCCGCTCAGGATGCACAATGGGGTTGATTGAAATTTGCCCAACCGCGGCCATGTAGACGCCCCTAACGCATGACGGATGACGCATGACGGACGACGCATGACGGACGACGCATGACGGGCGACGCACGACGCATGACGCACGAGGTGCGACCCCGCGCCCCGTGGATCGCCGCTAACCGCGCGCCAGGAACAGGCCGCTGTCCGTGGTAATGACAATCACCCCTCCGGCCTTGCGCATGGCCTCCCGCACATAGGCGAGCAAAGGCTCGCGCCGGGTCTGCCCCGGCACCATCGACTCGATGTAATCAGCCAGGGCCTCCGCGTCGTCGACGCGCAGCTGGTTGGGCCGCCGGATCAGCGCTATCTCCGGGAAGACCGGACGCATCAGGTCCGCGCCGTTCTCCAACGTAAACGACAGGGCCATGCTCATCCGCCCCGCCTCGCCGGCAAAGTCGTGATACAACGTGTTGAGCTCACCCATGTGGGCGTCGCCGTTGGTCGCCGCGCACAGCCAGCCGCCTGGCTTGAGCACGCGCCGAAACTCGCGCAGCGTCGCCGGCAGGTCCGGCACGTGATAGAGCATGTGGTTGGCGACGATGAGGTCGATGCTGCCGGGCTCGGCCGGCAGCTGGTCGGCCGGGGCGACCAGGACGCGGGCCTGCGCGGCCAGCTTGCTGGCCGCCAGGGTGGCGTCGGCCTGTTCGACCATGGCGGAGGACTGGTCGGTCAACGTGAGCGACCAGCCGGCCGGGACGCGCCCTGCGTTCACCTCCCACAGCCGCCCGGTGCCGCAGCCCGCTTCGAGCACACGGGCATTCGGCGGGAGTGCCGGCCACTGGTCAAACACCCAGGCCATCCAGTCATATGGATTGGTGGCGAAGCGCTGGTGCAGGCGGCTTCTGGCCTGGAGGTTCCCGGTGGTGCGGTACTGGGTCGCCACCAATTTGGCGGCGTTGCTGGGCAGGTGGGTCATGCGGCCAGTCTCCCACATCCACCCCGCGCCGTACAATCCCCGCATGCGCCTCGACGATCCGCTGTTGAGGTCGAAGCTCGCCCCGCCGCGCGCTGCGCGCCGGATGCTGGCTCGACCGCGCCTGATGGCCGCCCTGGCCGAGGGCACGACGCGCGCCGTCACGCTGCTGCAGGCCCCCACCGGCTACGGCAAGAGCACGACGCTGGCAAGCTGGCTGGGCGCGCGCGAGGATGCCGGCTGGGCGTGGTACACCATCGGCGATGACGACACCGAGCCGGCCCGCTTTCTGGCGCACCTGATCGAGGCGCTGCGCCTGCGCCTGGCGGACTTTCCGACCGGGCCATCGGCGCGACTGGCGGAAGCGGTGCGCTCCGACGAGGGCTGGCTCAACGTGGTTGATGCGCTGGTCAACGCATTGGACGAGGCCGGCGAGCTGGTGCTGATCCTCGACGATGTCCACCATCTCGGCGAGCACCCGGCCGCCCAGCGCCTCCTCGACCGCCTGCTCACCCATCTCCCACCGGGCGTCCACCTCATGCTTGCCACGCGCGTGCCGCTGGGCGGATCGGCCATGGCCACCCTGCGCGCGCGCGGCCAGGTCATTGACATCGGACGTGAGGCGCTGGCCTTCCAGCCCGCGGAGATCGGCGCGCTGTTCGCCCACGTGTATGGCATGCAACTCGCCCCTGCCGAGATCGAGGCGCTGGCGCGCACGACGGAAGGTTGGCCCATGGCGCTGCAGCTGGTGTGGCAGACCGCGAGCAGCGAGGCCGCGCAGCGCGACGAGGCCGGGCTGCGCCAGCGCAGGCTGTCGCGCGCGCTGGCCGGGGGCGCATCCGGGCAAAATGCGTTGTTCGACTACCTGGCGCGCGATGTGCTCCGCGCACAGCCGCGCGAGGTGCAGGACTTCCTGCTCGAAACCGCCGTCCTGCGCGACCTGCGCCCGGAGGCCTGCGACGCCGTGACGACGGTCGGGCAGGGCGCGGCGGCCACGCTGAGACGATTGCATGAGGGTGGGCTGTTCGTCATCGCGTTGGATGAGCCGAACTACCGCTATCACACCCTTTTTCACGAGTTTCTGCGCGCGACGCTGGCGCGCGAGCCGGAGCGGGCCGAGGCGCTCCATCGCCGCGCCGCCGGCTGGTTCCGTGTCCGGGGGGATGCCGAGCGGGCGGCCGAGCACGCGCTGGCCGGCGGCGATTTTGACGCGGCGGCCGGCGACATCGCCACGGCGGGGCGGGCGGCGCTGGAGGCGGGGCGGCTGAAGATGGTGGCTGGCTGGCTGGCGGCGCTGCCGCCCGAGCTGACCGCCGAGCGGCCAGCCCTGCAGCTGCTGCAGGGTGACCTCGCCCGTCTGCGCAGCCGCTTCGAGGAGGCCGAAGCCTGCTATGCGCGCGCTGAGCGGATCTGGCGCGCGCGCGAGGACATGGCCGGCGTGGGCCAGGCCCTGCGCGCGCGGGTGGCGGTGTATCTGGACACCGTGCAGCCGGCCCGCGCCGAGGCGCTGCTTGTGGAGTCCATGCGTTTGGCTGGCCAGACGGCGGGCACGGCCGCCGCCGACACCGCCGCGGCGCATGCCGGCCTGTTGCGCATGCTGGCGGAGAACCGCCTGAATGCCGGCTTCCCGGCCGAGGCCGCCCGGCTGCGCGCCGAAGCCGTGCGCGTGAGCGGCGGCCCGGCCGACGAGGATGCCCTGAGCGCGCGCATCATGCTCCGCACGGGCCGGCTGGATGAGGCAGTTCGTACGTTGGACGCCTGGGTGGATGCCGAGCGCGTGGCCAGCGCGCGCGGCGAGGAGCCACCCCCGCGGGCGCACCGCGACACGCAGCTGCTGCTCTCGCTGATCGAGTCGTTGCGCGGCAACGGTGAGCGCGCGCTGGCCCTGGCCCAGGCGGGATTGGCGCTGAGTGAGCGCCTGGGCGCCCCCTTCATGACCGCCGTCGCGCAGGCCCGCTGCGCGCATGCGCTGCAGCTTGCGCCGGCCACCCGCAGCGCCGCCATCGACAGCTATCACACCGCCCTTGGGCTGGCCGACCGCCTGGACATCCGCCGCTTCCGCGCGGAGCCGCTGTGGGCGCTGACGCGCGCGCACGGGTTGAGTGGTGACCTTGCGGCGGCCCGTCGTGCTGCAACCGAAGGGCTTGAAATCGCCCGTTGGGCAGGTGATGCCTGGATTGCCGCCCAGATCGAGCTGGCCCTGGGGGCCGCCCTGACAGCGGCGCGGCAGTTTCACGAGGCCGAGACCTGTCTGCTCGCCGCCCAGCGCGGGTTTGAGGGTTGCGATGATGCGTTGGGGATCACGGCATGCGAGATCTGGCGCGCCCGCGCGCTGGCCGAGCGCGGCGAGCCTGAGGCCGCCGTCGCCCGCGCCGATGCCGCCCTGGCCCTGACGACGGCGCACGACTACGCCTTCCTGTGGATGCGGCCGACCCTGACCGGCGTCGCGCAGCCGCGCCGGCTGATCCCGTTGCTGATCGAGACCCGTCGGCGGGGCAGCCGCGCCGATGACGCCGCCCGGCTGCTCGAACGCCTCGGGCTGCCCGGGCTGGAGCGGCACCCCGGCTATCAGCTGCGCGTGCAGACGCTGGGAGGCTTTCGGGTGTGGCGCGGCGAGGAGGCCATCGAGCCACGCGAGTGGCAGCGCGACAAGGCCCGCCAGCTCTTTGAGCTGTTCATCACGCTGCGCGGCCAGCCGCTGCAGCGGGATGCCATCACCGAGCGGCTGTGGCCCGCCCTGGGCCATGAGGCCGCCCAGCGCGACTTCAAGGTCGCGCTGAACGCCATGTATCGCGTGCTCGAACCGGCCCGCGCGCCGGAGTCGCCCTCGGCCTACATCGCTCGCGACGGTGGGACCTACTGGCTGCGCGGCGAGGCGGACATCTGGATCGACGCCCTCGCCTTCGAGACGGAGGTTTCCGAAGCCCTGCGGGCCCTGGAGCGATGCGGGCCGGCTGCGGCGGATTTTGCCGGCCGGGTGCAGGCGCTGGACGTCGCCCGCGCGGGCTACCGCGGCGACTACCTGCCCGAGGCCGTGTATGAGGACTGGTCGCGCAGCGCCCGCGAGCGGTTGCTCGGCCTGTATCTGCGGGCCGGCGAGCGGCTGGCCGAGGCGCGTCTGGCGCAGGGTCAGCCCGAGGCGGCGCTGCGGGCGTGCGAGGACATCGTTGCGCGCGATGCGTGCTGGGAGGCGGCCTATCGTCTGATGATGGAGGCCTATCTCCGCCTGGACAACCGCGGACAGGCCATGCGGGCCTATCAGCGTTGCGTCGCGGTGCTGCGGGCAGAGTTGGAGGTCGCGCCCTCCGTCGCCACCGAGGCCCTCGCCGCGCGTCTCTCGGGCTGAAAGTCACTTGACAACCCGGAAACAGTTGCCTAGAATCGTGGTCTATACCACATGACCAGGCTCAAGGTGGATCGCACCACGGCAGACCCGATCTTCAAGCAGATCGCCGCACAACTGCGGGGGCAGATCCAGGCCGGCCAGCTCCGCAACGGGGAGCTGATCCCACCGGAGCGTGAACTGGCAGCCTCGCTGGGGATCAGCCGGATGACGCTGCGCGCGGCGGTCGACGAGCTGGTGCGCGAGGGGCTGCTGGTGCGGCAGAGCCGTCGCGGGACGGTGGTGTCGGCGGTCCGGGTCCGCAAGACTGCCTCGATCGAGGGCTTCATGTCCTTCAGCGAGGAGATGCGGCTGCGCGGGCTCAAGCCCAGCTCGCGGGTGATGACCTTCAGCGATCAGATCGCCGACCCGGCGACCGCGGCGCAGCTGGGGCTGCCGGTGGGCGCGCATGTCATCGACCTTACCCGCGTCCGGCTGGCGAACGGCGAGCCCATGGCCATCGAACGCAGCCATCTGCCGTATGCGCGCTTCTCCCGCCTGCTGCGGTTTGACCTGGCGCGTGATTCCCTCTATGATCTGCTGGCGCGGGAGTTTGGCACCCGGCCAAGCACGTGCGAGGAGACCATCGAGGCGATATTGCTGGCCAGCAGTGACGCCGAAGCGCTTGGGGTGACCGTTGGGGATCCCGCCCTGATGGTCAGCCGCGTGACCCGCGACGAGCGGGGAAGCGTCATCGAGGTGGAGCGCACGATCTTCCGCGCCGATCGCTACCGAATGGTGTTCTTTCGGCGGCGCTGAGCGGATTCCCCTGTTGTGAAGCGTGACGCCCCCGCGGGCGTTTCGTGATTGAGTTCGGTCCGATATCCAAAGGAGAGAGATGAACAAGATTCTGCTGAAGACAAGCCTGTTCGCCACGGCGGCGGCGCTCGTCCTGTCGGCGTGCAATGCGGCGACGCCGACAGCGGCCCCCACCGCGAAGCCGGCGGCGACGACGGCTCCGGCGGCCCCGGCCGCCACCGCCAAGCCTGCCGATCCGACCAAGCCCGCCGAGCCCACCAAGCCGGCTGCGCCGTCAGCCACCGCCACGGCCGCGCCGACCGTCGCGCCGCCCACCGCGGTGCCCGCCAAGGCCAAGGGGGGCACCATCCGCAAGAGCACGAGCGGGTTCAAGGGCACCCTGCAGTACTGGGTGCTGGGCTATCAGCCCAACCGCGCCAACGCGACCGGCCGTCTGATGGATGACGCCGTTGCGCAGTTCACGGCCGACAACCCGGACATCAAGGTCGAGATCACCGGTTACACCGGCGACCAGGCCGGCTTCACCAAGCTGACCCAGGCCGTCCAGGGCGGCCAGTCGGTGGACATGTTCCGTCTGCCGTCGGACATCCTGCCCCTGCTCGTGCGTGATGACCTGGTCGAGCCCATCGACGCGTATCTCACGCCCGACGACAAGGCGGACATCTATCCGAACCTGATCGAGGCCGTTAGCGTCAAGGGCAAGGCCTATGCCTGGCCGCTGTGGGTGCCGCCGGTCGGGATGTATCTCAACCTGGACGTGTTCAAGGAGAAGGGCGTCGATCTGCCTTCCAAGACCTGGACCTACGATCAGTTCGTCGAGACTGCCAAGAAGCTGACCTTCACGCGCGCCAATGGCGAGAAGGTGTATGGCTTCACGGCCGGCATCGACCCCGGCCTGGTCAACGCCTGGCCGCTCTTCATGAACGAGGCGACGACGGTGCTGCCGCTGAACAAGGACAACACCAAGTTTACGTTTGACACGCCGGAGTCCATCGCCGGCCTGCAGCGCTTCGCCGACCTCGCGCTGGTGCACAAGGTGACCCCGCCGGACTTCGGTTCGCAGGCTATCGCCGACATCGCCAACGGGTTCAAGAAGGGCGTGTATGCGATGTATCCCGAGCCCAGCGGCGCGTCGAGCGGCTATGTCGCTGACAAGATCAACTTCGACGTGTGGCCCATGCCGATCGGCAAGAGCGGCGTGCCCGTCACCGCCGGTGGCATTGGTTTGATCTCGGTTGCCAAGGGCAAGGATGCCGCGCGCGTGAAGGCGGCCATGGACCTGGCGCGCTACCTCACCAGCAAGGAAGTGGGCGACGACGTGACGGGCTTCTACCTGGCCCCGGGCGCGCGCAAGAGCGTCAAGGTCGCTGACCCGATCAGCAAGTTCGAGCCGTTCGTGGCCTCGTGCTACATCACGCCGATCATCGCTGATTGGCCGGCGATCCGCACGATCATCCACCCCGAGCTGCAGAACATCATCTTCGGCAAGAAGAAGGCCGAGGATGCGATGAAGGGCATCGCGCCGGAGATCAACAAACTCCTCGCGGCCGCCAAGTAGTCAATCCGTTGACGGGGCTCCGGGCAGCAATGTCCCGGAGCCCCGTCTCTTCACGCTGAGGGAGCCATGGCGCGCGTCAAAACCTTTCTCCGAAAACACGGCTGGAGCTATCTCTTCATCCTGCCGACCATGCTCACCTTCAGCGTCTTTGTGCTGCTGCCGGTCATCTCGTCGCTGGTGATTTCGTTCCAGAAATACAGCCTGCGCAACGGCGGCACCTGGGTCGATCCGATCTACAAGAACTACATCGACGCCTTCACCACCCAGAGCGGGGTCTTTCTGGTCGCCATCCAGAACACCCTGGTGTACTCGTTCTTCACCGTCATCTCGAACGTGCTGGTCGGGCTGATCCTGGCCAGCCTGATTCAGCCGCTCAGCCAGTTCTTCAAGACCTTCTTCCGAGCGGCCTACTACCTGCCCGCGGTGACCAGCGCGATCGTGATCGGGATGACCTGGCGCTACATCTACAACGCGCAGTGGGGGTTGGCAAATTTTGTTTTGCGAAAAGTGTGCACGATCACGCAGGAGCTGGTCTGCATCCCCGAGGTGCGCTGGCTGTCCAACCCGGACATCGCGCTGGGGAGCATCACCCTGTCGACCATCCTGACCGTGCCGGCCACGGCGGTCGTGTTGTTCAGCGCGGCGATGGGCGGCATCCCGAAGGAATACTACGAAGCTGCGGAACTCGACGGGGCCGGAAGCCTGCGCAAGTGGTGGAACATCACCCTTCCGCTGATCCGCTCGGTGACGCTGTATCTGGCCGTGCTCTACACGATTGCCAGCTTTGAAGTGTTCGAGAAGATCTACATCATGGTGCCGGCGGGGGTTGCCAACGCCACCCAGACCATCGTCACGCAGATCTATCAAAACGGCTTCCAGCAGTTCAACTATGGTGTGGCGGCCGCCCAGGCCTTTGTGCTCTTCTTGATGATCGCCGGTGTGGCGGTCTTTCAATTCCGCGCGCTGCGCAGCGACGTCGAGTATTAGGAGGTTGGCATGGCAGGTCGAAACTCCCCCTTGCGCTGGCGCAGCGGACAGTCGCCGCTCGGCTGGCTGGCCTTGATCGGCATCGCCATCGTCGCGCTCTTCCCGATGTACTGGCTGTTCGTGATGGCGGTCACCCCGCTGGGCACGATTGCGCCGACCGAGCCGGCGCTTTTTCCCAACCCCTTCAGCCTCGCCAACCTCAATCGCCTGCTGAGCGGCGCTAAAGACTACGGACGTTGGGCGGTCAATAGCATGCTGATCGCCAGCGTCGTCACGATCTGGCATGTCTTCTTTGACACCCTGTCCGGGTATGCCTTTGCCAAGCGCAACTTTCCGCTCAAGAACGTCTTCTTCTGGCTGATTTTGAGCACACTGATGATCCCCTCGCAGGTGACGCTGGTGCCGTTGTATGTCGTCACCCGCCAGCTCGGGTTGATCGACAACATCCTGGCCGTGATCCTGCCCGGCTCGGCGGCGGTGTTTGGCGTCTTTCTGATGCGCCAGTACATCCAGACCCTGCCCAGCGAGCTGGAGGATGCCGCTCGCATCGATGGCTGCAGCGAGATCCAGGTCTTCACGAATGTCATCCTGCCGTTGTGCAAGCCGGCCGTGGCCGCGCTGGCCATTTTCAGCTTTGTGCGCAACTGGAATGACTTCCTGTGGCCGTTGATCGTGCTGAACAAGAGCGTCAACTACACGCTGACGGTCGGCGTGGCGGGCCTGCAGGGCGAATTCAGCACCGACTACGGGATCATCTTTGCCGGCGCGGCGCTGGCCGCCCTGCCTATGATCATCTTCTTCCTGGCCTTCCAGCGCTACTTTCTCGAGGGCGTGCGGATGGGCGCGCTCAAGGGCTAGCCCGCGCCGGGGGTGCCGCGGAGATCGCGCATGGCGCGTAGAATACGCGCGATGGCCGACACCGACACTTCCCCACCCGCTCCCGTCAAACGTTCACTGCTATTACGGGCCGGGGGTCCGGCGCTTGTCATCGCCCTGACGGCGCTGTTTGCCGTGCTGGCCAATTTGCCGGCCCCCAGGGCGGCCGCCCCACAGCTGGCGGGCGCATTGGCGCCGGTCAGCCTGGCGACGAGCGTGCCGACGGCGCGTCCCAACGTGTCGGCGCTCCCGACCTTCACGCCCGTGCCGGCTTCCGCGATTGCCGCGGCGGTCAACATCGCCAACCCGCAGGGCGCGGCACCCGCCGGCTCGCTGGCCTATTCGGTCGCGCGGGTGATTGGCGCGGAGGGTAACGGCCCCGGAGAGTTCAACCTCCCACGCGCCATCGCCGTGGGCAAGGACGGGCGTGTGTATGTCGTCGATCAGGGCAACCGGCGCATCCAGGTCTTTGACGCGGAGGGCCGCTACCAGTTCGCCTTCAACCAGGCCAACGCCTCGACGGCGCTGGTCGAGCCCTTCGGCATCGTCATGACCTCGAAGAATGAGCTGCTCGTCATCGACGCCGAGGACGGCGGCATCTTCCGCTACGATGCGGAAGGTCGACCGTTGGGCGCGTTCGAGGTCGCCTCCCGTTTCTACAAGCCGCGCGGCTTCTCGATTGACAAGGCCGACAATGTCTACGTGACCGATACGGGAGGTTCGCGCATCATCAAGATCACGCCCAACGGTGATGTCGCGCTCGAGATCAACGCGCGAGGCAAGGAACCGGGTCAGCTCGACCAGCCCTGCGACGCGATCGGCGATCCGAGCGGCGAGATCTGGGTGTCCGACTGTGTGACCGGGCGCATCCAGCTCTTCGGCGCGGATGGCGCCTTCAAGCAGCTCTTTGCGATCACCCCCTCGGACCCGATGAACGGTTCGCGCCTGGCGCTCGGGCCGGATGGCGCCTTGTATGTTGCCGCCGCGCCGGTGCACAAGGTGCTGAAATACAGCCGCACCGGGCAGCTGTTGGGCGACTTTGGCAGCGAGGGGCGCGAGCCCGGGCAGTTCCGCGTGCCGACCAACCTCACCTTCGCCGGTAACGTGATCTGGGTCACCGATCTGGCCAACGGGCGCATCCAGAAGCTGCAACCCAAATGAAGGTCGCGCTGCGGGTGATCCGTGTCGCGTTGATCGCCGGCGCCATCGCGCTGGCGATATTCGCACAACGGACGATTCAGAATCTCAGCCTCGGCGCGCAGACGCTGCCGCTGTTCGCGGCCGCCATTGGGCTGCTGTTTGTCAGTTCGATCGGCGTGCAGGCGGCCCCCCGGTTGCGTCGCGCTGACGATGAGGCCCCCGCCTTCGAGACACTGTCCCGCGGCCAGAGCCTGTTGTGGCTGGCGTCGGCGTTGTTCATGGTGGCGGGCATCGTCTTCTTCACGCGCGGCGCGATGAATGCCAGCGGCACGGCGTGGCTGTTGCATGGCGCGGGGATGCTGCTCTTCGCGCTGGCCTTTCTGCCTTTTCAGGACGTGCTGACGCGCTTCCGGCGTTGGCGCAAGGCGCCCGAGATCGTCGTCGATCCTGAGGCGATCCTGGCTGTGCTGCTGTTCGTCGTCGTGGTGGGGCTCGCGCTGTGGCTGCGCATGCAGGCGCTGGGCGACTTCCCCGAGGGGGTGTGGTACGACGAGGGCGCCAATGGCCTCGTCGCGCGCCAGATCCTGGACGACCCCGGCTACCGGCCGGTGTATGTCGACATCACGCAGCTGCCCGCGCACTGGGACTACGTCATCGCCGCGACGCTGCGATTGTTCGGCGACAACATCGGCGGGCTGCGCATGGCCCCGGCCCTGTTTGGCGTGGTCGCAGTCGCCTTTCTCTTCCTGCTTCTGCGGCGCTGGTTCAACACGCCGCTGGCCTTTCTTGGCGCGGCGTGTCTGGCCGTGATGCGCTACAGCCTGACCTTCTCGCGCTTCGGGCTGAACGGCATGCCGAGTGTCACGTTCGAGATCATGACGTTGTATTTCCTCGACCGCGCGGTGCGCGGCCGACGGCTCTCGGACTTTGCGCTGGCCGGGTTGACGCTCGGGATGGGGTTGAACTTCTACTACGCCTTCCGCATCTTCGCCGGCGTCGTGGTGGGCTTTGGCGCGCTGTGGGTGTTGTGGCTGCTGATCCGGCGGGTTGTCTTTCGCCGTGGGAGCGCGGCGCGCCCGGATGCGCGTGGTGCCCTGCGTGCCTGGTCGGTGCCGCTGCTCATCGCCGTCTTCGGAATCGCCATTGCGATCAGCCCGATCGCGCAATTCGGCGTGCGCTTCCCGGCCCAGTTTTTCCAGCGCACCAGCACGGTCTCGATTTTTGAAAAGCGCGATGAGCCCGATCTCGTCAAGGCGCTGACGGGCAACATCACCAAGCACCTGTTGATGTTCAACGTGCGCGGGGATGGCAACGGGCGGCACAACCTGCCCGGCGAGCCCATGCTGGATCCGCTCATGGCCGCGCTGGCGGCGCTGGGGTTTGGCTATGCGCTGCTGAACATTCGCAACCCGCGCAACCTGTTCATGGTGTTGACCTTCCTCGGCATGCTGGCGGGGGGAATCCTCTCGATCGACTTCGAGGCCCCGCAGGCGTATCGCAGCATCGGGGTGCTGGCGGCGCTGCCGTATTTCATCATCCTGCCGCTGGGGGCGCTCAAGGAGGCGCTGGGCGCGCTGTTCACCGGCCTCCCGGCGCGGCGCGTTGCGCAGGGCCTCGTCTATGCCGCCGGACTGGCCGGCGTCGTCGTCGCGGGGCAGGCCAATGTCACGGCCTTCTTTGACCGGCAGCGCTACGCGACCGACACCTGGCTGCCGCAATCGACGCCGGAGACCTTCGCCGCGCGTGAGATGGTGCGCCTGGCCCCGAACTTCGACCTGGTCGTCTCGACGCAGTTTGCCGGGCATCCCTCCGTGCGCTTCGAAGCGCCGGACGCCAAGAACTACAAGATCTTCAGCGCCAACGACCTGCTGCTGCCCGCCTTCACCCCGGGGCGCGGGGTGGCCTATCTCCTCGACCTCTCGCTGACGCCGGCGTATGAGCAGCTGCGGCGCTACTTCCCGAACGCCGAGACGCGTCTGCTCACCCCGCCACGCGGGGGCGGCCCGTATGCCTACAGCGTGGCCATCTCCCCCGAGGATATTCTGGCAGCGTTGGGCGCCAGGGCTTCGCTCTTTCCGGGCGGGCGTTTTGACGCCGCGCCCGCGCAGACGCTGGACACGCCGACGCTGAGCGCCAACTGGGCGACCGCTGCGCCCGTCGAGGGGGCGTTTGGCGCCGAGCTGAACACCACCCTGAATGCGCCGCGGGCGGCGAATTACCGTTTTGCGGTCAATGGCGGGGAGGGCGGCCAGGTGTTTGTGGATGGCTTCCCGGTCCCGGCCGCCGGGCTGGATTTGGCGGAGGGCAATCACGCCCTGCGCGTCCGCCTGCCCAATGCCCGCACGGCGTTTGAGGTGACCTGGCTGATCGGAAACAACGGCGGCTTTCAACCCATACCGCAATCGGCGCTGCTGCGTCCGCCCATCACCAACAGTGGGCTGCAGGGCTCGTACTTCCGGTCGCCCGACTGGACCGGCGCGCCCGCCATCCGACGACTCGATCCGACCATCGCCTTCTACTTTCACAACATCCCGCTGCCGCGGCCATACACGGTGCGCTGGGAGGGCAAGGTCTTTGCGCCCGTGCCGGGGACGTATCGGTTCACGACGCAGTCGATCGACGAGAGCCTTCTCGAGATCGACGGCAAAACCGTAATCGAGAACCGTGGCACCAACCAACGCGTGGATGGCACCCTCACGCTGACGACGGGCTGGCACGACATCGTGCTGCGCTTTGCGGACCGCACGTCGTATACCCAGGTCTATCTGTACTGGGCACCGCCAGGCGGTGCCTACGAGATCATCCCGTCAAACGTTCTTCGTCCACCCATGGGCGAATATCCGTCCGTCGAGGCCATGCAGGCACTGCTCGCCGAAGCCGCCAAACCGGCACCCGCGGGCAGCGTGAAGCAGGTCACGGCGGCGGCCGCGTCCGAGGGGCTGCCACGCCTGCGCCCGCCCGAGCTC